>NZ_JBZXDY010000024.1:0-65710 GCF_058725285.1 Flavobacterium sp. DW-iso2
TACTGAGCCAGTCCCGAAACATCGGGATTGGCTCAGTAGATTGTAACGAATAGCGGGAAATAGCTCCTAAAAAAAAAAGAGGCTACTCCTTATATGTAGGTATAGCCTCTTTTTTTATAATGGGAAACGCCCAAATGATCTTTATGGTTTTGGTTGCTGTGCTTTAGCTTCCCAGAAATCATTTAGATTATCGATATCTACTGAATGCGCCGGTGGTTGGTTCTGCAATCTCCCAGATTCAAATGCTCTTGTAAGTATCGTTTCTATCAAAAAGTCTTCATTAGAAACGTAAGGCGCATATTCTGTTTTTAAATTAATGTCAAACATGCTTGCTGCAGTATTAGACCAAAAAGCTTTCCAGCCGCTTTTTAGTGTTTTTACCAGTTCAAAAGTTGTTGATCCGGTTTGGCGATGGATTAACTTTACTAAAATTCGTCCTTGACTGCGTGACAATTTTTTAAGTTTTGCTTCAAATTCATCATTGAGATAACTTTCTACTATCTTGAAATACTTCTTCTTTTCTTTATTAGTTGTAAGCCTTTCCATTCCTTTATTTAAAAGCGTTAATCTCTCGGAAGCTAATTTAGCATAAGGATAAGTTCTATAGACCCTACTTTGCAAAATCAGAAACTGCTTCTTAGCATCGGGGTCCAATCTTTCTTTTGAAACAATAATTTCTTCTAGTTGAATAGTGTCATTAAGCGCTTCGTCTGTATCCCTCAAAACATAACCCATTTTTGTAGTGTCTCTAGAAATCACTTGTCCATGAACCACTGCCGTTAAAAAAAGAAAGAAAATCGAAAATTTAATAAAATGCATAAAAAAAAATTTAGCGTAAAATTATACATTATATACGCAAGTGTAATGCCAATTCTATAATTTAGCAAAAAATATATTTTATGAGCACTAAATCGATATTAAAAGAATCCTCTATTACATTTTTAGAGCAATATTTAAACAACGCCTCCCCTACTGGCTTTGAAGCTGAAGGACAGAAATTATGGATGGAGTACCTAAAACCTTATGTTGATACATTTATAACGGACACTTACGGAACAGCAGTAGGGATTATTAATCCTGATGCTCCATATAAGGTAGTAATTGAAGGGCATGCCGACGAAATTGCATGGTATGTAAACTACATTACTGATGAAGGAATGGTTTATGTAATTAGAAACGGTGGATCAGATCACCAAATTGCACCTTCTAAACGTGTAAATATTCATACCAAAAAAGGAATTGTAAAAGGAGTATTTGGCTGGCCCGCTATTCATACTCGTAATAGAGACAAAGAAGAAAATGCTAAAATAAGTAATATTTTCATTGACCTAGGTTGTGAGACTAAAGAAGAAGTTGAAAAACTAGGAGTTCATGTGGGTTGCGTAATCACTTACCCTGATGAATTTATGGTTTTGAACGAAAATAAATTTGTTTGTCGAGCCATTGACAACCGCATGGGCGGTTTTATGATTGCCGAAGTTGCGCGT
Organism: Flavobacterium sp. DW-iso2; assembly: GCF_058725285.1. Classification (NCBI taxonomy): domain Bacteria; kingdom Pseudomonadati; phylum Bacteroidota; class Flavobacteriia; order Flavobacteriales; family Flavobacteriaceae; genus Flavobacterium; species Flavobacterium sp. DW-iso2. Next base: position 1,488 of record NZ_JBZXDY010000024.1, read on the forward strand.
TTATTGCATGAAAATAAAGTAAAATTACCTTTTGGACTGTACATCACCAATTCTGTTCAAGAAGAAGTGGGTCTTCGTGGTGCTGAGATGATTACTCAAACCATTAAACCAAACGTAGCTATCGTTACTGATGTATGTCACGATTCTACAACTCCGATGATTGACAAAAAAATTGAAGGAGATACTAAAATAGGAAAAGGACCAGTGGTGACCTATGCACCGGCGGTACAAAATAATTTAAGAGAACTAATTCTAAACACTGCCGAAGAAAAGAAAATTCCTTTCCAGCGTTTAGCTTCTTCAAGAGTTACTGGAACAGACACGGATGCATTTGCGTACAGCAATGGTGGTGTGGCTTCGGCATTGATTTCACTTCCTTTGCGTTATATGCATACTACTGTTGAAATGGTTCACCGTGATGACGTAGAAAATGTTATTAAATTAATATATGAAACGCTATTGAAGATTGAGAACAACGAAACGTTTTCTTATTTTAAATAGGGTTAGTAGCTATTCCTGCTATCTGCTTTATCTTTTTCTGGTTTCTAAAACGAAACCAGAAAAAGGATATCGCTTCTATCAGGGCTAAAAAAACCGCAACTCCATCAAGGATTGCGGTTTTTTCTTTTATTTTATTTACCTCTTACTACCTATTCTCTAAATAAGCCAAGACGTTTTTTTCTATTCTTTCATTGATATTTGAAATATCCGCTTTTATGAATTTTTCACCAAGAATCTTTTCATACAACTCAATATATCTTTCCGATACGGTTTCAATATATTCATCAGACATATCAGGAATTGATTGTCCTTCTAAACCTTGAAAACCATTTTGAATCAACCAGCGACGAACAAACTCTTTGGATAATTGCTTTTGCTCTTCTCCTTTGTCTTGTCTTTCCTGATATCCTTCTGAATAAAAATAACGAGAAGAATCAGGCGTGTGGATTTCGTCAATAAGAACAATAACTCCGTCTTTAGTTTTGCCAAATTCATATTTGGTGTCCGCCAATATCAATCCGCGGCTTGCAGCAATTTCAGTTCCTCTTTGAAATAAAGCTCTGGTATATTTTTCTAAAACTAAATAATCGGCTTCTGTAACAATTCCTTTTGCTAAAATGTCCTCACGAGAAATATCTGCATCGTGTTCTCCGTTATCTGCTTTTGTAGTTGGTGTGATTATAGGAGTTGGGAATTTATCATTTTCTTTTAATCTTTCAGGCATTGGAACACCGCAAATTTCTCTTTTACCAAGAGCATATTCGCGAGCAGCGTGACCTGACAAATAACCCCGAATTACCATTTCTACTTTGAAAGGCGTGCATAAATGTCCCACAGCTACACTAGGATCCGGAGTTGCAATCAACCAATTCGGAACAATATCTTGCGTAAGCTCCATGAATTTAGTAGCAATCTGGTTTAGTATTTGCCCTTTGTATGGAATCCCTTTGGGTAAAACAACATCAAAGGCTGATAACCTATCTGTAGCTACCATCACCAAAAGATCATCATTGATATTGTACACTTCCCTTACTTTACCTCGATAAACCGATTTTTGATTTGGAAAATTAAAATTTGTAGTTGTTATAGTATTCATTTTTTTAGTTGTGTTGTGTTTTTGCAAAAGTAGTTTCTTTCAAAGAAATACACAAAATAGTTATCACATTATTAAGTGTTTCTGTTGGTATTTATTTCTTGTTTTCTAAAAGTGTAGTATTGAATAAATTTAGTATTCTACTATACTCATCAACCCATGAATAGGTTTCTTTAAAGCCATGCGCTTCAACAGGAAATGAGGATAGACTCCAGTTTTTCTTACCCAGTTCTATAAAACGTTGCGACAAACGCACAATGTCTTTGTATTCTACATTGTCATCCACCATTCCGTGAAGCATTAACAGGTTTCCTTGAAGATTATCTGCAAAATAGATTGGAGAACTTTTTTTGTAAGCATCAGGATCAGTTTCTGGGAAATTCAAAATATTCCCTGTATAGCCATGGTTATAATGTGCCCAATCTGTAACTGAACGCAAAGCTGCACCCGATTTAAACTCGGCAGGCTCTGTCAACATTGCCATTAACGTTATAAAACCGCCGTATGATCCACCGTACATTCCTACTCTATTTGCATCAATACCTAAATTTTGAACCAAATAATTTTTACCATCTATCTGATCTGATAAATCTTTCCCTCCCATAAATCGGTAAATTCCAGTTCTAAAATCTCGTCCGTAACCATCACTGCCTCTATAATCGATATCTAAAACGGTGTAACCTAAGTCATTCAATAAATTATGAAACATATATTCTCTATGGTAACTACTCCAGTAATTATGGGCATTTTGTAAATAACCCGCGCCATGAACAAAAACAACAGCTGCTTTATTCGCCTTACTCGATTCTGGTTTGTATAATCTTGCATTTACATTAGTCCCATCTTGTGCTTTGAAGGTCATGACTTCAGGAGTTCGCCAAGAATAAGATTCAAACGCTTTCGAAGTAGAATGCGTTATTGCAGTTAATGCTGTTTCTTTTTTATTCGCAGCTATATAAAATTCCCAAGGTTTATTTTTATAGGAATAACGAACAAGCATTGTACTTTCATCAGGAGAAAGACTTACTTCATGCGCTCCATCTTTAGTCAGAATGGGTTGTAATTCACCGCCAGAAACTCCCAACTTATAAAACCCACGATTTCCTGAATGCGTTGTATTTGTAGTTAAATAAAAAGCTTTCTTATCCCTAGAAAGTATCACTTCTCTTACTTCCCAATTTCCCTTTGTGAGTTGGATTTTCTTATTTGTTCTCAAATTATAAGAATATAAATGAGAATAACCCGTAGCTTCTGATTGAAAATAAATAGTTTCATTATCTCCCAAAAATTCTAAAGTTCCTGAACTATTAGCATATGGAGGAATACCAGGTCCTCCAATCCAAGCTTCATCGTGCTGATGCTCTAATTCCTTGAAAGTTCCTTTTTCTAAGTTTAATTCAACGATCCATCTGTCTTTATTATCGTGACTTCTAATCTCTGTAATGGCATACACGCCATCTTCACTATAGGTAGGTTCTTGAACAAAAACCAACTTATCTTCCTTTTCTTTATTTTTTAAATTCTCGTATTCTTTGTAGTAGGCAGGTTTGTCTTGAATATGACTTAATGAGGAAAAATTGACAAAATAAACGGAATCTTTAGCAACCGAATAAATTCCGAATTTTGATTTATTTAAATTTGCTACCGATACTTTTCTCTTTGTATCTACGGATTGATTGTAGCCGTCTTTGGTTATGAAATTTTCCATTACTTCGCTCTTGATTTCAGTAACTTCTACTAATCTGAACGTTGCGTAATTCCCTCTAGGATTCATTTTTAGACTCTCAAACGAGTCCTTACCATAGTAATAAGACTTAGGAAAGTCTGATTTGTTTTCATCAGCTTTTGCCTTATTCCAATCTTTCTTTGCCTCTCGATCTCTAATATATTGAAATAATTCTTTTTGCTGGGAATTTAAAAAACTGTCTTTCTCCTCTTCCTTTTCCTTTTCTTTTCCTTGTTTGAAATTCGTGAGTTGAACCAATGTCCCTAGATTCGTATCCAATTTAAGGATATTTTCATTTTGCACAAAAAACAACATTCCTGAATCTGTTCCTAATTCTAAGTTAGAAACTGGATTAGATTGTTGCAATAGTTTTTTCTTCCTTTTATTTTGGATAGAATACGAATACAAAGCACCTATATCAATATAATATACGATATCTGCATTCGGTTTTCCTTTAAAATCTAATTTAGAGAATGCAGCTTCTGGCGCGACAACTAATAAAGGTTTTGCCATTCCTTTTTCCCAGAAATAAGTACTGGCTCCCAACTCATTATTAGGATTCCATTCAAAATACACTTTTTTGCTATCTAAAGACCATCTGCCATAAAAAGGTTGCTCTCCAATGAAAGTGTCTCCTTTCATGATGTCTTCAAGCTGAAGAACTTGACTTTGCGACGTGAAGGAGAAAAATATAAATGCTACGATAAAAATAGTTCTGATCATTTTGTATGGTTTATTCCAAAAAAAATACACTTTGAATCGTATTTAAAAAAATATCGTGACTTTAGAATACTTAAATACTTAAAATAGTATGCTTCAGTAGTTTTTCAGATAGATAAGTAGCTACGCCATTGTCGTAATTAGTTGCTATTACTTCAAGGTGAGAAAGCTTGTTCTTTAAACTATCAGGAGCATTTCCCATTAGTAATCCTTTGGCTGTAGCATTTAACATATTTTCATCGTTGTATCCATCACCAAAGGAAATGGACTGATGAAAACTTAGACTTTCTATTTCTAAAATCTTGGCAATAGCCAAACTTTTATCGACCGTCTTGTCCATAAACTCCAAACAAAGCGGTAAACTAAATGCGTGACTAAAAACATCTGAATGCTTTTCTACTATTTTATCTCTCAGCTCCATTAATCTCGAATGACGCTCATGAGTAAAAAACATTTTTATGGCACTCAAATCTTTTACAGTATCAAAATTCACAAGCTCAGGCAAATAATTCAATTCCGTCTGAAAACTGTTTAAAGCCTCATTATGTTTATTAGTCAACCAAACATCCTCTTTAAAAACTACTGTGGTAAACTCTTCATCTATTCCCATTGATAAAACTGATTTTATCGCCTCGCTACTAATATTATGCGAAAAAAGAAGTTCATTTTCTGGCGAGTGAATTCTAGCTCCATTTGATGTTACTAAATAGACCGGACATCCTAAGCCTTTAACAATAGGCATAGCATCGAGATGATGACGACCTGTAGCGATAATAATCAAGTAATTTTGATTGTGAAGCTCTTGAAAAACTGCTTTGGTATATTCTGATATTTTATGATACTGATTTAGCAATGTCCCGTCTAAATCAGTTATTACTACTTTTATTGTATTCTGCATATCTAGTATCGTTATTCTAATTCGTGCGCAAATTTACTTCGATATAAATAAACCACCTAGTAAAAAGAAAGTTCGTCTTTAAAAATAACATGTATTTAACTTTAATCTTTCTAGATAGGCATTAGAAAGGTATATCCAAAATCATCTAAAAACAGTTTGTCTGATTATCCTACCGAATAAACGATAACCAATTCCAGATCGGAGAAAACTAAGACTATTGGCATCAAAACCAATCGTATACCTCTTAAAATTTTTAGGCGGGTTTTCAGCTATCTTTAAAATTTCCTTAATAATTTGCGGTTTTAAATCCGTATTTTTCTTGGTTTTATTTTCTAATATACGACTTATTTTTTCCATTAAATTATTGTACGAAGGCAAAGACGATCGACACGATTTAACTACATTTTTTTGAAAATTAGAAGGTGTATTTCCAAATTGAACCGTAGAAACGCTGATCTTAAAATCAATTAATTCATAAGCCATGCATTCAGAAAAACTCTCAACGGCATGTTTCGTCGAATGGTAAAAACTACCTAAGGGTAAGTTAACTAAACCCGCAATGGAGGTTATGTTTATAAAGTGCCCCTTCTGTTGCGCTCTAAATTCAGGAATAAATGCCCTGCATACTTTTACCACTCCAAGCCAGTTTACATCAACAATAGTATTGATTTCAGTATCCTCAGCTAATTCTACAAAACTGCGGTATCCTACTCCGGCATTATTTATTACAACATCGACTGTTTTAAAATCTTCAATTATTTTTTTCTTAGCGGAAGCAATACTTTCTGTTGAAGTCACATCCAGCAAATAACAGCTGATGTTTTCTACTCCTTGCAGTTCTTTACCATGATCTAGATGAATCATAGTAGCTATAACATTCCATCCATTTTCAGCAAAATGAAAGGCAATTTCCTTCCCAATACCTCCGGAAGCTCCCGTAATAATTACGTTCTTCAATATTTATTTTTTTAAGCTATTATTTTTTATGATAATAGCAAAGTTGTGAAATTCATCCAACAAAAAGTTGAATATTATTTTAAAAAGTACGACCCCATATCGGGGTCGTACTCAGTAATTATTTTAGTCTGGATTCTCGGTATACTTATAGGCATCTAATACTTTTTTAACTAATCGGTGTCTTACGATGTCTTTATCATCGAGATATACAATTCCAATTCCTTCAATATCCTTTAAAACCAACAGTGCCTCTTTAAGACCTGAAATAGTTCTTCTGGGTAAATCAACTTGCCCTGGATCTCCGGTTACCATGAATTTCGCACTTTTCCCCATACGGGTTAGGAACATTTTCATTTGGGAATGGGTTGTGTTTTGCGCCTCGTCTAAAATCACAAAAGCATGATCTAGCGTTCGGCCTCGCATAAAGGCAAGTGGAGCAATTTGGATAATTCCTTTCAAAATATAATCTTCCAGTTTTTCATTAGGAAGCATATCCCGTAATGCATCGTATAACGGCTGCATATAAGGATCTAGTTTTTCTTTCATATCTCCAGGAAGAAAACCAAGATTTTCTCCTGCTTCTACTGCTGGGCGAGTAAGAATGATTCGTTTTACCTGTTTTTCCTTCAACGCTTTTACGGCCATCGCGACCCCAGTATAGGTTTTCCCTGTTCCTGCTGGGCCTACCGCAAAAACCATATCATTTTTATTTATCGTATCAACCAGTAATTGTTGGTTAGGCGTCATGGCTTTGATAATTTTACCACCAACACCATGTACCAGAATTTTATCGTTAACTACGGTTCTTCGATCGTCCTCCTTCTCGCCTAAAATGACACGCTCGATAACATTATTATCTATGTTATTGTAACGTGTAAAATGCAGCATTAACCGCTGAAAACGTTTTTCGAACTCGTCTAAGATTTCCTTTTCTCCAAATGCCTTTAAAGTAGTTCCTCGAGCAACAATCTTAAGCTTTGGATAATATTTTTTAATCATTTCAAGATGAGTGTCTTGAGCGCCCCAAAATTCTTTTGGAGCGATGTCTATGAGCTCGATTATTCTTTCGTTCAAAAGTTGTAGTTTTATATTAAAATTAATCAATTAATAAATCTAATGCGTTTTGGTTTTAAACCTCAGTATTATTTGTCTTATTATTTGGAATTTGTTTTTCGTTTTTTGCTTTTTTGAATTTACTATTATTAGATTTGCATTTCTCAAATTTAATGAAAATTAGTTTTAGAATCCACCAATATTTATAAAAAAAATATGTCAATAATTACCCTTACTACCGATTACGGCTTGAAAGACCACTTTGTAGGTGCTTTGAAAGGGAAAATATTATCTGAGTATTCTGAAGCTTCCATTATCGACATTTCGCATCATATCGACCCATTCAACACAGTTGAAGCAAGTTACATTATTAGCGCGGCCTATTCGAGTTTCCCAAAAGGTACCGTTCACTTGATAGGGGTCGATATGGAATTGAATAAAGAGAACCAACATATTGTTATGCAATGGAATGATTCTTACTTTATTGCTGCCGATAATGGCATTCTGAGCATGCTTTCGCAAAAAATTGTTCCGCAAAAAATGGTTGCTATCAATATTCACGATCGACTGTCGAGCGAAGCTACTGGTATGGATGTTTTTGTTATGGTCGCTTGTCATATTGCAAAGGGAGGATTATTAAACGTTATTGGAAAAGAAATTAATAGCATCAAGCAAATAACAGAATTAAAAGCCGTTATTTCTGATGACAATAATATATTAAAAGGGCATGTTATCTATATCGACCATTTTGGTAATGTGGTGACCAACATCAGTAAAAGACAATTCGTGGAAGCTGCCAAAGGCAGACCCTACGAGATTATAATGAAAACTAAAAATATCAAAACCATTTTGCCGAATTACTCGGCAATTGCAAGTTCTGATAAATATCCGATCAAGAATTATGAAGGAGAAAAATTGGCGATTTTTAATGAAGCCGGTTTCCTCGAAATTGCCATTTTTAGAAGCAACCCTTCCAAAGTAGGCTCAGCTAATAGCCTGTTAGGATTGAATTATCGAGATGTAGTTTCTATCCAATTTAAGAATTAAAAAAGTACCTAAATTATCAATCGTTAATATAAAATCTAAATGTTTGTACGAATAGTAAAATTGAGTTTTCACGAAGAAAATATTGCCACATTCTTGGAAAATTTTGAGGCTAATAAAGAAAAAATTCGAAATACAGCTGGGAATCGTTTTTTAGAATTGTATCAGGATAAAAACAACAAAAGTGTTTTTTTTACTTACAGTTATTGGGAAACCGAAGATGATTTAGAAAATTACAGAAAGTCTCCATTATTTAATGAAGTCTGGAGTTTTACCAAAAAATTATTCAATGATAAACCTGAGGCTTGGAGCGTCGATAAATTAGTTTCTTTAGTTTAAATTTTGTTTAGTTTAATGTTGCTAAACATTAAACTTGAAACCGAAAATCTGAAACTTTAAAAAAAAAAAAATTAATGAAAGCCATATTATTAAGAGAAATTAAGTCCTTTTTTGGTTCGCCCATAGGTTATTTAGTCATCGCTCTTTTTCTCATTCTCAACGGATTATTTCTTTGGGTTTTCGAAGGAGACTACAACATTTTGAACACTGGTTTTGCGGATATGACCCCATTTTTCACTTTAGCGCCTTGGATATTGATTTTCTTGATTCCTGCGGTTACCATGCGCAGTTTTTCGGATGAGAAAAAGCAGGGAACCCTTGAATTGCTTTTAACAAAACCATTGAGTCTTTGGCAAATCGTAAACGGAAAATTTCTTGGCGCAGTACTACTGATTGTAATGGCTATTATTCCAACATTTATTTATGTCGAAGTAATCTCCAGTTTGGGTATGCGGGAAGGAAATCTTGATATGGGGAGTACCATCGGATCTTATGTAGGACTGTTATTCCTTATTAGTGCCTATTCTTCCATTGGCGTTTTCGCTTCTACCCTATCTGATAATCAAATTGTCGCTTTTATCGTGGCAGTGTTTTTATGTTTCTTTTTCTATTTTGGATTTGAAGGCCTCGCATCATTAACGCCGTCTTTTTCGACTTTAATATCTGCTTTTGGAATGCAAGACCATTTTAAAAGTATGGGGCGTGGCGTGATTGATACTAGAGACGTACTCTATTTTGCAAGTATAACGCTGTTGTTTCTTTCGTTTACTGTTTATAAACTTAAATCTTTTAAATTGTAATGGTACCAATTAAAAAAAGCAACCTGAATTCAGTATTAATAACAATCATAATTTTACTGATTGTAAATATAATAGGAAATCGTTTCTTTCATCGTTTTGATTTAACAAAAGATAAAAGATACACCCTTTCTGCTACTTCTTTGAATATAATCGAAGAAGTAAAAGAACCGTTGTACATCAAAATATATCTGCAAGGAGATTTGCCTGCTGAGTTTAAAAGACTGCAGCAAGAAACGCAGCAACTACTGGAGGAATTTCAAGCATATAATAAAAATATAGTTTTCGAATTCATCGATCCATTGGAAAACGAAGATACCAGTATGGACAATATCAAAGAGTTGTATCGAAAAGGATTAACGCCTGTAAATATAACAGTTGATGACAAAGGAAAACAATCACAAGCGATGGTTTTTCCTTGGGCTATAGCAGTTTACCAAAATAAAGAAGTCAATATTCCTTTGTTAAAAAATAGAATGGGCGCTTCGACCACTGAAATGGTCATTGGTTCGGTTCAACATCTTGAATATTCAATTTCAGACGCCCTTCATAAAGTGACAACTGCAAAGCAAAAAACGATTGCCGTAATCAAAGGTAATGGTGAACTTCAGGATGTCTTAATGGCTAAATTCCTCTTACAGATGAGAGAAAGTTACCACATAGGTCCATTTACTTTAGACTCGGTTGCAAAAGACCCTACAGGTAGCTTAAATGCTCTAGAAAAATATGATTTGGCGATCATCGTTAAACCGACCGAAATGTTCTCTGATGCCGAAAAGCAAGTCTTAGACCAGTTCATCATTAACGGAGGAAAGACAATGTGGCTAGTGGATCAGGTAAATGTGGAAATGGACAGTCTTTATAATGAATCTGGATCGACATTAGCTTTCCCAAGGGCTCTGAATTTAAACGATATGTTCTTTAAATATGGTTTTCGTATTAACCCCGATATTGTAAAAGACGAACAAGGAACTCCTATAAAACTAGCGACCGGCGAACAAGGAAGTGCTGCTCAGTTCCAGGAATTCAACTGGAAATTTGCTCCATTGGTTTATCCAGAAAGTACGCATCCGATTGTGAAAAACTTAGGCGGAATTAAATTTGATTTTGCAAATCCTATAGACACCTTGAAAAACGGAATTAAGAAAACGATACTGTTACATTCGACCCAATATTCTAAAAAAATTGGCGCTCCGGTAGAAGTAAATTTGGATATTGTTGCTGAAGAAACTAGCCCGAATCATTATATCAAAACCGGAAATATTCCGCTTGCTGTTTTACTTGAAGGTTCCTTTCATTCCATGTTTGAAAATAGGGTTTTGCCTTTTAAACAAACAGCGTTTGAATCCACAGGAAAAAAGAATAAAATGATTGTGATTTCTGATGGAGATTTGATAAAAAACCAATTGGATAAAAACTTTCAACCGGTGGAACTGGGTTATGATCAACGTTCCGGAAATTTATACGACAACAAAGATTTCATGCTGAATTGTGTCAATTATCTATTAGACGATACGGGACTTATTAACATTCGAAGCAAGGATTTAGATTTACCTTTATTAGATAAAGAAAAAGTTTTTGAAAACTATACTAAGACGCAAATCATAACTATCGGGCTGCCACTCCTTATCTTAGTGTTATTTGGCGCTTTATTTACGTACCTTCGAAAAAGGAAATACGGGCAGTAGATGTTAATAAAAAAGTTTCAATACTAGCATAGTTTACGATATATTTGTAAAATGTATTGTATTTTAAAAATTAAACTAAAATAGATACCCAAAAAATAAAATAAAACAGATGAAATTTATAGTATCGAGTTCGTACTTATTAAAACAATTACAGGTTTTAGGTAATGTTATCAACAGTAGCAATACTTTGCCCATTTTGGACAACTTCCTATTTGAATTAGACAATAACGAATTAACGGTTTCGGCAAGTGATTTAGAGACTACCATGTCTGCTAGTTTAGCTATTGATTCCACGAGTAAAGGAAGTGTTGCTGTACCGGCAAAACTACTATTGGAGATCCTTAAAACTTTTCCAGAGCAACCTCTAACTTTTACTGTTGAAGAAAACAGCACGATAGAGATTAGTTCAAACTCGGGTAAATATGCGTTGGCGTATGCTCCTGGCGATGAGTTTCCAAAATCTGTTAATTTAGAAGAGCCTTCTGTAACTTTAGTTCCTGCCGATGTATTGGCAACAGCCATAAGCAAAACAATCTTTGCTGCTGGGAATGATGATTTACGTCCAGTAATGTCTGGTGTATTTTTTCAGTTCTCTCCAGAAGGATTAACCTTTGTGGCAACTGATGCACACAAGTTGGTAAAATATGCGCGTACTGATGTAAAAGCGTCTCAAGTAGCTGATTTTATTATGCCAAAGAAACCTTTGACTATTCTAAAAAATATTCTTTCTACTTCAGATGCTGAAGTGAAAATAGAATATAATGATTCGAATGCTACTTTTTCTTTTGACAATTATATTTTAATGTGTCGTTTAATCGATGGGAAGTATCCAAACTACGAAGCGGTTATCCCAAAAGAGAATCCAAATAAATTAATGATTGACCGTTCTCAATTTTTGAGTTCAGTACGTCGTGTTGCTATTTTCTCTAATAAAACAACACACCAAATTCGTTTAAAAATTGCAGGTGCTGAATTGAATGTTTCGGCTGAAGATATTGATTACTCTAACAAAGCAGAGGAAAGATTGACTTGTGATTATCAAGGAGACGATATGCAAATAGGATACAACTCTCGTTTTCTTACTGAAATGTTGACTAATTTACAATCAGATATGATCATGCTAGAAATGTCATTACCTAACAGAGCTGGAATTCTTACACCCGTTGACGGACTAGAAGAAGGTGAAACGGTAACGATGCTGGTAATGCCTGTAATGCTGAATAGTTAACAATAAATTGTGATTTTGTTGTATTTAATTTTTGATATTAAAATATAATACTTATCATTGTAAAACGATTACGCTATTAACCAAACCATTTTTTATATTTAAAAAAACCGCTATTTCCTAACCAGGATATGCGGTTTTTTTTTTGGGGTCCTCCCCCCGACCCCCTCCGAAGGAGGGGGAGACGAAATAGAATTTTTTGTGTTTTTTACTTTGTGTTTTTTACTTTTTTCTTTGTGTTTTTTTCTTTGTGTTTTTTATTTCCTGTTTTTTATTTCTTAGTTTCTATTTACTATTTTTTTTGCTCTAACTTCTCTTGTCTATTTTCTATACTCTTTCTATTCCGATGCTATTTATAAAACAGCCCAATTGTCAGTTCGAGCGGAGTCGAGAACCACTATTGCATCTCGACTACGCTCTATGTGACAAAAATTAGTTCGGACTATATTGTACTTGTGTTTGGTATTAAATCACTCCCATTTTTTTCATTAGGAACGTAGCACTTTTATTTTTACAAATACCGTCACGGAGTTTATAATCAAAATGCAAGTCGTCATTAACGATTTCTACCTCGAAGCATTTGTTAGTTAAAGTATCCGGATACTCGTTTGTGGTCAGACATACTTCTATATCGTGCGTTGCAATTGCGCCAATTGCTTTATGCGCAATCACTTTCTTAACGACTTCTATGGTTCCGTTTCTTTTATCATCAGAGTTAGTTCCTCTTAGGATTTCGTCCAATAATACAAAAGCGGCATTGCCTTCTAATTCGTCCATGATCTGTTTTAAGCGCTTTATTTCGGCGAAAAAATAAGATTCACTGTCTGACAAGGAATCCGACAAACGCATCGAAACTAGTACCGGCAAAGGATGTACATTTGCTTCATTGGCACAAACGACTGATCCCATTCCCGATAAAACCATATTTATCCCCAAACTACGTAGAAAAGTACTTTTTCCGGACATATTCGATCCAGTCAATATCATAAACGACTGGGGATGAAAAGCTACTTCATTCCCTACTCTAGTATTGGCATTCAATAAGGGATGACTTAAATCTGAGAAATTGATTTTAAATTCGGTATTTAAGGTAGGGTATACAAACTCGGTGTTATTGTAGGCGAAATTAGCGAGACTATTCAGCATTTCGAATTCGCCAATAACATCCAGCCAGTCTTCCATTGTCTCAGCGTGCTCTTTTTTCCAGTTGAGTAATTTATTTAATACATGAAGATTAAAAAGGAAGGTACCATTGAACAAAGAAGCCGTCAATAGATTTCCAATTGTATCCATATTAGAAAACAACTCTGATAATTTTTTAAGATGAAGACTTGCGTTTTCTGTTTTAAATTTCAGTTTCTGTTGTAAATCCATCAACTTCTCAGAATGAAACGATTCCTCTTCTATTTTTTTAAGCAATAAACCATATTGACTGATTACCTTATCGATATCTTCCGCATTGGCAATTTCGATTTGGATCCGTTTAAAAAAGGCACCCATAATTACCAAATTCAATATAAACACATAGGATAGATAGGATAGTAAAATTGCCTCATTAGTAATTATATACGAAATAAGAATACCTAGAAATAGTAACGGCGTTATATAAGAAAGTACGATTGCTCCTTTCGGTAATGGTGCACTTTGAAACTTACTCCATTTCATTAATCCTTCATAACTGGCTTTAGAATCCTGACTTATTTTGGCCAAAGCCAAGAAATTCTGACGCCAATCCAATTTTTCAGAAAGCTCTTTGACAGCCTTTTGGTTTTTAATAATTTCGTCATTTGAGGATAATGTAAGTAATTGATTGGCTAACTTTTTTTTTCCTATAAAAGTGGCCGTTCTATTTAGGTTCTGGAACAAAGAATGCTCTCCAAAAATATCCAAATCATACGCATAGGGATGATGAAAATCATTAAATTCTTGTCCGTTTTCAAATGGTATGGCTTTTTTCTCTAGATAGGAAATTTCATTTTCATTAATTTCCACCAGAGCGAAGTTTATCTTTTTTTCGACAAGTAACTTGGAATGAATTCGCATTAAAATGATAAATCCCGCAAAAAAGAAAACAGCAGAAACTATAAAAATAATTTCGCTGTTTTTTATATAATAATAAAGAGATCCTAAAAAAAGAACAACTGACAACAGTCTAAATAAACTGATTGTATTGTATTTTCTATTGATTTTGCTTAATTCTTGTGAATATCTTTTACTCCTAGCACTGTATGAATCCATATTTCGATTTAATTGAAATACAAATATAGGTCTCCAGCAATAAATAAACTATTAGAATCAGGAACAATAATAAGAACACTCTGAACTTAGTCTTCCATAGGAATTGCCAAAATGGGAACGTCAAAATTATTTGCAAATTTCTTAGTCAGGCTGGGATGGAATAAACCTTCAAAAAACGTTCTTTTATACGTCACCATTGTCAGTATATCAATTTCTTGAATTAAGATAAAATCTAAAATAGTCTCTTTTACATCATCACTGTCTATGACAAAAAATTCAATAGGATCATTCTCAAAGGCCTCTTCCCATTTCTTAATTGTCGCTTTTTCAACATCAGATTTGCTAGTTTTCACATAAAGACATTTTACAACTGCATTAGCCATTTTGGCTAATTTTATAGTGTTTTTAAGCGCTTTTTTATCTTTAGTTCTAAATCGAGTTGTAAAACCTATGGTTTCTGTTTTTTTGAATTTGGCATCAACGGGAATGCATAGCATCGGTACATCAATATCAGCCAAAACATTACCGGTATTAGTACCAGAAAAAAACTCTGACCACCCGGAGGCGCCCTCAGTACCCATAATCACATAATCTATTTTATCATCCTTGATTGATTTGTTAATATTATAAAGCAAATTACCATCCATAAGACGATGCGTCATTTTAATTTTATCCAGATTGTGCTCTGCTGCTATGGCGCGAAGTTTTGGAATTTCTTCTTTAAACATTTCAAATTGTGACAACTCTACTGATTCATATATAACCATATAATTTTCAGGAAAAAACTGATTGTCAAATACTGGCAAATCAAAAGTATGCAATAACACCAGTTCACCCTGTACTATTTTTGCAAATTCTAAAGCGTGTACAAATGCATTAGTGGCGGCTTCAGAAAAATCGGTTGGAAATAATATACGTTTCATTTTGAATGGTTTAAAGTTGTACAATAATCAAATTTACACCTAAAGTTACAATTATAATATGATAAATATCAGTCAGTTTCATTTTTTTTAGCACTTTTCAACCCACTATTCAATATTAAAATAGATACTTCTTTAGATTTAGTACCTTTGCAACTTAGACAAAACAACTATGTTATATAACGATTCTATAGTAGCCTTGGCAACCCCTTCTGGAGCTGGAGCTATTGCAATCATCCGAATTTCAGGCGCTGAAGCAATTACTATTGGTAATAGTGTTTTTAAATCTATTAAAAACAAAGATTTAACCAAGCAAAAAACACATACCCTACATTTAGGGCATATTATCGACGACCAAAAAACGCTCGACGAAGTATTGGTATCCCTTTTTAAAGGCCCCAACTCCTATACTGGCGAAAATACGATTGAAATATCCTGTCACGGTTCTACGTATATCCAACAGCAAATTATACAGCTGCTACTGCGTAAAGGCTGCCGTATGGCTGATCCGGGAGAATTTACGCTTCGCGCTTTCCTAAACGGAAAACTAGATTTGTCGCAAGCTGAAGCCGTAGCCGATTTAATCTCTTCTGATAATGAAGCATCGCACCAAATCGCGATGCAGCAAATGCGTGGTGGCTTCTCTAATGAAATAGCTAAATTAAGAGAAGAACTGTTGAATTTTGCTTCGCTCATCGAACTCGAACTCGACTTTGCAGAGGAAGATGTGGAATTTGCAGATCGTACCCAATTCCACGAATTGCTGAACAGAATCGAGTTTGTGCTAAAAAGACTAATCGACTCTTTTGCAGTAGGAAACGTAATCAAAAACGGAATTCCAGTCGCCATTGTGGGAGAACCCAATGTGGGAAAATCGACATTGCTGAATGCTTTATTGAACGAAGAACGCGCTATCGTTTCGGAGATTGCCGGAACAACCCGTGACACCATTGAAGACGAACTAGTCATTGGCGGAATCGGATTTCGATTCATTGATACCGCAGGGATCCGTGAAACACAGGATGTGGTAGAAAGCATCGGTATTCGTAAAACTTTCGAGAAAATCGAACAATCACAAGTGGTTCTTTATCTGTTTGAAAGCTTAAAATTCAAAGTTCAAAGTTCTGAATATATACTAGAAATCGAGAAGGTGAAAAATCAATTTCCGCTAAAACCATTAGTGGTAGTGATCAATAAAACCGAATTACTGACTGATGACGAAGTTGCCGAAATCAAAAATCAACTCCAACCCCTAAACGTGATTCTCGAAATGATCTCTGCCAAACAAAACTTAGGTATCGAAGAATTAAAAAACCAATTACTATCTTTTGTCAATACCGGAGCATTAAGAAATAACGAAACGATAGTTACGAACACAAGACATTATGACTCTTTGCTGAAAGCATTGGAGGAAATAACCAAAGTAAAATACGGACTAGAAACGAATCTACCTAGTGACTTAATAGCCATCGATATCAAGGAAGCCTTGTATCATTTTGGGACGATTACGGGTCAGGTTACAAATGATGAATTACTTGGTAATATATTTGCTAATTTCTGTATCGGCAAATAACACGCATAAATAAACAAACACAAAACATATTCTAAACCCTATAAATTCAATATTTATAGGTTTTTTTATTACTTGCACCTTTTTGATTTAATTGCAAATAGTGGTTTATTATGTGTTTATTTGTACCTTACTTGTACCTTTTATCATATCTTTGAATAAATTAGCCGAAACATAACGATGAGAGTTCACAAAGTTCACACTTTGATACACTTTGATACACTTTGATACACTTTGACACAAAAATGAGTTCAAATATAAGGATAACCAAGATTTGTATTTTCTGTAATAATGAGTTCGTAGCAAAAACAACCGTTACAAAATATTGTTCGCTTACTTGTGCAAGCCGTTGGAACAAAAAAAAGGTAAGAGATGCGAAAATTGAAGTAAGTAATAGCGAAGTAAGAATTATAAAAACTATTCCTATTGAAGATTTGAAAGTAAAAGAATTTTTAAGCGTTACGGAAGCTTCAAAATTAATAGGTTGTTCTCGTAGGAATGTTTACAAGCTTATTAATGCTGGTAAATTAAAAGCTACTAATATTTTAGAAAAAAAAACTATTGTAAAGCGTTCAGACCTTGACGAATTATTTAACAGACCAAGACCCGAACCACCTCAACAAAAAGAGTATGATATTTCAGAATGTTGCACAATTGGAGAAGCGCACATAAGATTTGGAATTTCGCCCAGTGGATTGAGAAATCTTTTGATTAAACACAATGTACCCAAAATTCAGAAACATAAATTTGTTTATGTGCCAATTGCAGTAATAGAAAAAATACTTAGTTAAAATGATAAAAGTTACACTACGACAAAAAGCAATGACCAAAGGAATGCAAAGTCTTTACCTTGACTTCTACCCTCCAATTTTCGTACCTACTACAAAAAAATTAACACGTAGGGAATTTTTAAAACTTCATATCATATTGAAGCCTAAAAATCCAATGGAGAAAAGTAGCAATAATCAAACTTTGATACTGGCTGAACAAATACGACTGAAAAGAGAAAACGAACTTAACAAACCCGAAATCTATAACGAATTTGAAATCGAGCAATTAAAGGAGAAAGCTAGAGGCGAACTTTCCTTTACTGATTACTTCAAAAAACAAGCAGAAAAAAGATACGGCACTAATTATGGTGTTTGGAAATATTCCTTTGACCACTTCAAACAATTCTCTAAAGTTGATGTAAAATTTAACGAACTTACTAAAGTTTTTTGTAGCGATTATAAAGACTATTTACTCAAAGCTAAAGCAAAAAAAGGAGGTAGAACAATATCCAATAACACCGCATACAGTTACTTTGGAAAATTCAAAACGACTTTAAAGAAAGCTTTTGAAGATGAGATTATAAACATACCGTTACACAGTAGAATAGCTACCATAGAAGAAAAGGAGACTACTAAACAATTCTTAACAGCTGATGAAGTTAATCGTTTAGCAAATACAGAGTGTAGCAATCCAATTTTAAAACAAGCTTCTTTGTTTTCAATTTTAACAGGTTTACGGTTTTCAGATGTAATAAACCTCAACTGGACAAATGTATTTTATACTAAAGACAAAGGGTACTCAATATGTTTCAGACATCAAAAAACTGATGACAATGAGTACAATTTACCTATATCTAACCAAGCCTATGCAGTGTTAGGAGAACCACAGGAACTAAATCAACAAATATTTTCAGGACTTACTAAAAAACTGGCACGTGATAGGATTTTAAAAAAATGGACTACTGATGCAGGAATTTTAAAACACATCACTTTTCACTGTTTCCGGCACACCTATGCTACACTTCAACTAGAAGGAGGTACGGACTTATTTACTGTTTCTAAAATGTTAGGACATAAGAATCAAAAAACTACCCAGATTTACGCTAAGATTGTGGACGAAACCAAGCGAAAAGCAACCAATAAAATAAACATCACTTTCAATGAATAAAGATATTTACGAAGCAATTTCACCTAAAGAAGTTTCATCTTTATTGATGACAAAAAATGCTTCAATTATAGAAATTAATAAAATTGTTTTTCACTCAGAAGAAACTATACTTTTTTATAATAATGTAGAAGCATACATCACGGAAGATTATTGGTTTAAAAACATAGTCAATAGTTATGAAGTACTTTACAAGAAGTATAACACAATTGAATTGCTTGAAATAATAAAATGTGTTTCAATAATTCTATCTATGAGTTATGAAGAGGTTGACAGTAACGAAGAATTATCCCCAAAACTTGAAATACTTTATAATTTACAAAATTATGCAACACTTACACACTTAATCAGAAAATTTGATATAAGCATTGATATAACGAAGGAGGATTTAGATTCTTTTTTTAGTTATTTAGTTTTTTGCTATGTAAACTGGGTAAAAGTATTCCCATTTGGAATTACATATTATAAAGAATTGAAAGAGAATTACAATACTTTAATGTCAAAAGAGTTTGACACCAAAAAAGCAAACCGTTATGAAGGTTCTTTAGATCTATATTTTAAAGAAATAACAATTGAAATTTTAACCAAAAATAATGCTCGTACTTCCTATGAAAAGGAGGAACTAATAAATCTTGAAGAAATAAAACGTTCTTTAAATTTAGCTTCTTACGATGTAGCAGTTTCAACTTTAGCGGGTAATAAAGAATTAATCTCTACTATCAATGTATTAAAGGAATGGATAAAAATTGAAGAAAAGTTCATTAAAACAATACTTCCTTCTCCAATAGCAAATCAACCTGAACAACAGACTTTTGAATTTAAAAACAATTTTGATAGTACAAATGAACCTTTTATATACAACTATTTCAAAACAGAATTAGTAGACAAGGGACACTTATCAGAAAAAGATTTACAGAAGTATTTATTATGTGCTTTTCAAGAACAAGAACCTCCTAAGGCTAAATTTACGATTAACAAAAGACCTACAGATGATAAAATTCGTAAAATTTTCTACAAATTCTACAAAGAAATTGCAGGGAAACCACATGGCGAACAGCGCAACTATGCAACGTTGTTAGGCGAATTTTTCATGGGCTTTGACACCCAAAAAGTACTAGCTAATTTCAGCAAATAATACAGAAGTAATACAGAAATAGTACCTATTGTACGTATAGTACGTATTTGATTTTTTCCTTATAAACCTCCTGTACCATTGCACTATAATTTTAAAATTTATAGTGTAATGGAAAATTTAAAGATCCCAACTTTTGACCAACTACCAAGCGTAGCCGTCGCAATTCTAACTTCACTTGAAGTTCTTACAACCTTAGTGCAATCTAAAGAGAGTTTGCCTCCCGAAGAAATCATTTTCGATATTGAGGAGGCGTGCTATTTTACAAGATTTTCAAAGCCTACTCTATATGGTTATTGCCAAAGGAACGAGATACCACACTCAAAAAAAGGTGGTAAAACTTTCTTTTTTAAAAGTGAGCTAATACAATGGCTCAAAGAAGGAAAACAAAAGACACTTAAAGAATTAAGTGCAGATGCAGATGCTTATTTAAATTCAAAAAAATAAGAATATGAAAAGCATTAATATAAACCGAAGTGACAAAAATGAAACTAGTGAATTAAGACAGTTAATTCTTTCTGACACTAATAGACTTATCGAAGAAGATAAAAGATTTCAAGTCGCTGAAAATAATATTATAAATAGACTTTTAGATAATATTTCTCCCGTAAACTTTAGAATTTTGGCGTATCCTCAAGATGAGCAATACGAAAAAGAAGTTGAGCAATTAATTAAAATTGTTTTTGACGTTGATGGTATTACCCTACTTAAGGGAATGAAAGGCAAGCATGAAGAATTAATTACACTCAAAAAGCTTTTAGAAAAGAACAAACTTACAAAAAATCATTATTTGATACTTTGTATAGAGCAACTTATGAAAATTGCTACAGACAATAAATGGGGATTGTGTAAAAAAAACAATTCCATATTTCTGTTCAACGGTTTTTACTGGATCGAAGTCAATAAAGAGCGTTTTCAGTCTTTTTTGGGCGATGTAGCTTTAAAAATGGGAGTTGAAAAATTCAAAGCTAAAATTCACACATTTAGAGAGGAATTGTATAAACAATTCCTTTCCGAGGCTTATCTACCTGAACCAGAAAACAAGAACGAAAACATATTAATTAATCTAAAAAACGGAACTTTTGAAATTACTACAACTGGCAGATTATTACGGGACTTTCAAGCTCAAGACTTTATAACACATCAACTTCCATTTTTTCATGACCCTGATGCTCAATGTCCAATGTTTCAAAAGTACCTAGATGAGGTACTCCCTGATAAGAGTAAACAAAAAGTACTTGCAGAATATCTAGGATACATCTTCGTCAAACCTAGTGTTTTAAAACTTGAAAAAGTTCTGATTCTATATGGTACTGGAGCAAATGGTAAAAGTGTACTTTTTGAAATTATAAATGCTTTATTAGGTAGAGAAAACACAAGTAACTTTTCTTTGGAAAGTTTGACAGATTCAAATGGATATTTTAGAGCTAAAATAGGTAACAAGCTTGTGAATTATTCAAGTGAGATAAATGGTAAACTTGATGCGGGCTTCTTTAAACAAATAGCTTCAGGTGAACCAATTCAAGCACGACTTCCCTATGGAGAACCTTTTACTTTGGATAGTTATGCTAAGATGATTTTCAATTGCAATAAATTACCTAGTGACACAGAACACACAGATGGTTTTTTTAGACGTTTTATGATTATTAATTTTGATGTTACAATTCCTGAAAACAAGCAAGATAGAGAATTGCATACCAAGATAATCAACAATGAATTAGCTGGAGTTTTTAATTGGGTTTTGTCTGGATTAGATAGAATACTTGAACAACGAAGATTCAGTAAATGCGAAGCAGTAGATAATGCCCGAAGCGATTACGAAAGTCAAAGTGACAGTGTTAAATTATTCATTGATGAGAATGGATACGTAACTTCTGATTCTGAAACTATTTTAATTTCCGAATTATATCCGTTATACAAGTCTTTTTGCTATGAAGATGGTTATCGTCCTGTTGGAAAAAAAGGGTTTATAGAAAGACTCAACCATCATAAAATGTATGTATTTCGCAAGAGCATTGGAAACGTTGTAAACTTAACCCTAGATTAAGATTTTCTGCAATAAAAATAATTGTCTTTTTTTTATCCCACTTTTTACATTTTTTACACTCAACCTAAAAATTAATAATTGTTTTTTTTTGTTTAGTGCAAAAAGTGTAGAAAATGTATTCCTAACAAAACATTTTTTTTCAAAATTTAAATTAAACACTATGAATTTTAAATATATATTATCTTCAAAAGGAAAGTTTTCTTGTCCCAAATGTGGAAAAAGCACTTTCGTAAAATACATTGATACTGAATCCCAAAACTATCTTGCAGATGGATTTGGTAGATGTGACCGAGAAAGTAAATGTGGTTACCATAGCAGACCACCACAAGGCAAGATAGCCTATTCAATTCCTCATATCTCTCTAATTGATCATTCTGATAAGGCATACAAACTAACTACATTAAATGGTTTTATTCATTTCATACCAAAATCCGCAATACTCGAACTGTTACAGAAAAGTTGCTTTATTGCTGAATGGTATTTAAAAAATTCAAAAATTCAATACCTAACAAATGAGTGCAAAAGGTTTGAAGTCGATGGTGTATCTACTTTAGTTATTACTAAAGAACTTCTGCCTGAAACACCACCAAGTTTTCACGAATTAGAATTACTTGACAAAATGTATTATAACAATAATATCAAATGCAATTTCATAGAATTTTTGAAACAACATTTTTCAGATACTGAGGTTTTAACAGCCTGTCAAAATTATTTCATAACAGGAACAGATAAGCCTTGGATAGGGTCAGTAGTCTTTTGGCAAATTGATAAACAGGAAAATATCCGTCATGGAAAAATAATGCAATACAACTCAAAGACAGGCAAAAGAGTAAAGAATAAAGACGGTAAAGCTCAAATGAGTACCATACGCTCTGTATTACATCTGGAAAACTTTAATTTGAAACAATGCTTGTTTGGGCTACACTTAACCAATGATAATCAGAATAAACCAATTGGATTAGTAGAGAGTGAAAAGACAGCAATAATAATGAGCTTATTTGTTCCTGAATTGATTTGGTTGGCTACAGGAAGTTTAAATGGTTTCAAAGCAGAATATTTAGAGCCTATTAAAAATCGTAAAATTTTAGCTTACCCTGACAAGGGCGAATTTCAAAGTTGGGAAGATAAAGCTAAAGTCTTAAATAAGTTAGGATTTAAAATTATGCTTAGTGATTCGATTGAAACAAATGAAATGTATTCAGACTGCCAAAAGGGATTTGATTTGGCTGATGCCTATCTATTGGAGGGTATAACACGTAATGAATAGTATATGGACAAAACAAACTTAACAGATGAACAAAGAATTAGAAATGCTCGCAAATATATACAGGAACAACGAAATAAAATTGAAACGCTTAAACAGCTTATTAACACAGTTAGACGCTTTATTGATTACCAAATCAATAGAAGCAGACAATTTAAAAAAATTATCACTAGAGGTTATTAATCAAAAATCAACTTTGCAATAAAAAATGCATGCTCACAAAGAGTATATACCTTAATAATTTAGATTCTACTAATTATAAAAAAAAATCAACTCATTTTATCTAAAAAAGAACAACATTATGACATTAGAAAGTTGCTTAACAATAAGTATTACAGATTTGACAAAAAAAGGTGTTTTTAAAAAACAACAAACAGTTACATTACTAAATTTGACACAAAATGATGAGCAGTTTTTAACCGTTGGTGTAGAGTTTATTGTAAGTGACAATGAAAAGTTTATAAATATTACACATCCAAAAGAGAAAGCAATAGACAAAACTGTAAATCATAAAATCAATGTAGCATCGATTCCCTCAAACATAGGTAATGGTTTTGTGAAATATTTAGTTTGCCCCATTACGAATAAACGTTGCAGGAAACTTTATTATCACAAAATGACCTTTATGCATCGTGAGGCAACAGGATTATTATACGAACAAAAAACAAAAAAGCAAATAATTTCGTGTTCAGGATACTTAACAAAAGAACAACGTGAGGAACCAAACAGAAAAAATTTTAGAAAATACTATAAAGGAGATTACACAAAACGCTATTCCAGTATTTTATTAAGGACATCGTATTCCGAAGTTGTTGACGCTTATAAGAAATGCATGGTGAAAAAACGTCCCTAAAGTTGTCAATTGCAGCAAAAACATCCAAAAATTTTTTAAATAACAATATTTGATTTTCAAACAAAAAAGGATTGATTTCATAAAATCAATCCTTTTTTGTTTTAACGTGACTGATACACACTATTTCCGGCACCATAATAGTTGCTATAAATATGTTGGTATATCGCCACTGTTTTAAGGCTTACTTCTTCATCGGTGTACACTTCTTGAGGGAGCCACAACAATTGATTGTAAATTTCACTTTTAACTTGTGCAGTTACTTCTCTTTTTTCTCTCCAGTGATCGATTTTTAGTTTTTCAGCTTTTAATTTTTCTAAGGTTTCTGATGCTACTTTTTTTACCTGTTTAATGTCTTTGCCTTCCAATTCTTTACCTTCTCTAAGTAAATCAAAAATGGCCAAAACTTCCTGATCTTTTAAATTTTCTCTAATAGCTCGTTCTTCCTCAAAAGTCAATTCTTTAACGTATTTATTTAATTTTTCAAAGGTGGACACAGTATCTTCTAAGGATTTCCCTTTGTTATACTCGTCTACAATCTCTTTATACCTTTCATAAAAATCAAGTCGTAACGGATTTTCTTTGAGCATTTGCTCTAGTTTTTGATCTATGGCTTGTTGTAAGTCATACACTAGAGTGTTTTTATTAGGAGCTTTTGCAAAAGCAGCTTTCAGTTTTTCAAAGTCAAGCTTGCTTAAATCGACGTATATTTCCTCTTCTGACTCATTTGTTCCGTCTTCTTCTAAATGCACGCTTGCGTTAACAATACTTTGCAGTTGCATCATAATCTCTGTTACATCTGCCGATTTCACATTTTGATTAAGCAAATTGTAAATAGCATCTATAGCATTAAATTCTCTGATGTATGATTTGGCCTGTTCTTCAGGAAACAAGGCTTTGTACTTCCTAAAAACGCTGCGCGCCATTATTTCAAAACTCGTGCGGGTGGTTTCATTTAAACAAATACAATCTCCTGCTTTCTTCAGCAAACTAATTTTTTCCATCGGTTTCACATCAAACAGATCAGAAAGCTTAAACCTTAATATTTTCAAATAATCCTTAACCTCTTTAATAGCTTGCTTTAGCTCTTTTTCTAAATCAGCAATTTCTTCAACGGCTTTACCAGCTCCTTTTCCTTGGGTTCCTTTTCCACCTTCACCATATACAGAATAGGCTTGCTCTAATTTTTTATACACGTTTCCGTAATCTACAATCAGTCCGTTTTCTTTTTCATCATCATACACACGGTTAGCTCTAGCGATAGTTTGCATGAGCGTATGTCCTTTGATAGGTTTGTCAAGATAAACAGTAGAAACACATTGTGCATCAAAACCTGTGATCCACATAGCGCAAACGATAGCTAAGCGGAATGGATTTTCAGCATCTTTAAATTCTTTTTCAAGATTTCGTTCCACCATTTTTCGGCGGTGTTGCTCAATGTCTAAATTCATTTTACGGAATTTATCAACCTCATTCTGCTCACTGCTCACCACCACACATACTTCGGTTTCAGCAACCTTGTTGTATTTCCTCTGTAATTCCTGTGCTTCTTGTTGGTCTTGCGCATTAGCAATTCGTCCTTCTAATTCTTTTAAATACAAAGGCCAATACTTCATGATCAATTGATGCATGCGTACGGCTGTAGGTTTGTCCAATGCAACATACATGGCTTTACCTTGATAGCCTCTTTCGTTAAAATGCCAAACCAAATCTTTAGCAATATCATCCAACCTCGTTTCGGCAGTTAGAATTGGGTAATTCTTTTGAAATAAATAGGCTAACTTTTTCTTTTTATCCTCATCAATATTTTCATCTTCGAGAACCTCAGCCATTTTATCATCTAGCTCAGGATTGTCTATTCCTAGTTTTTTTCCTCTATTGACATAAAGTAGAGGTAAAGTTGCATCATCGTCAATGGCGCGCTTAAAGTCGTAGATAGAAACATATTCACCAAATATATTTTTGGTCAATTCTTCTTCGTCTTTTATAATTGGTGTTCCTGTAAAACCAAGATAAGAAGCATTGGGCAAACCAAAGAAACGCATGTTTCTTGCATAGGTTCCGCCTTGTGTACGGTGCGCTTCATCTGAAATTACAATGATGTTTTTACGATCTGTAATCAGCGGGTATTCAGATTCTTTTTCGGGATCAATAGAAAATTTATGAATAAGGGTAAATACGTAACGGTGGTTTTCTGAGAGTAATTCCCTTAGATGTTCCCGTCCCGTCATTCCTTTTTTATTACCTGCAACGATGTTTTTGTCGTTTACGATTCCGGCACCAGAGAAGGTATCATACAATTGATTTTCTAATTCGGTTCTGTCTACCGCAATCAAAAAAGTATAAGCACCGCCAAATTTACGATGTACTTTTTCACATAAAAAAACCATCGAATAGGATTTCCCACTTCCTTGCGTATGCCAATACACTCCTAATTTTCCTTGAAGATCTTCGATGTTACTAACGTTTTCTAAAACTTTGTTTACGCCAATATACTGGTGATTTTTAGCCATTAATTTGACTACCTCGCCGCTATTTTCATCGAATAAAAGAAAGTTTTCAAATAAGTCCATTAAACGCTGTGGTGCGCAGGTTCCGCGTAACATGGTGTCTAAACTTACAACACCTTCTTGTTCTTCTTCAATACGTTTCCAATCCAAAAAGAATTTATACGGACTAGTTACCGTTCCTACTTTGCTATCTACACCATTACTTAAAATAATAAAAGCATTGGTGTGAAACACCCGCGCAATAGTGTCTTTATAATCTTTGATGTTGTCGTTGTATGCATTGCGTAAATCACTATGGTGCGCTTTGAGTTCAAAGAAAACTAACGGAATACCATTTACAAAACCAATTACATCTGGTCTACGACTGTACAACTCGCCAACTATTTCTAATTGGCGCACTGCTAAGAAATCATTATTGGCGTAATTGTTATAATCAAATATTTTGAGCTTCTTTTTTATCAGCTCGCCCTTGTCATTGGTATAACTTATCGGAATTCCGTTTTTGAGTAGGTCGTATTTCTCTTTATTAGTGCTTCCTAAAGTTTTATCAGCTACTTTTTGGGCTAGAATTTCATACGCTTGTTCATAGGCTGAAAGTGGAACATCAACATTGAGTTTGGTCAAAGACGATATAACGTAACGTTTTAAGATCACTTCTGATTTATTTTCACGCCCCAAAAGTCCGTGCTCGCCAAAGCTTTCTTTTGTCCAAGCCGTAACTACTTTCCACCCCAACTCTTCCAATACATCTTGAGTGGCTTGTTCTATAAGGGCGTCTTCTGAATATTCGTAGCTCATCTGTTAGGGTTTTAAATGCTTTTGATACAAGGGGAATATTTGCTGCTCTAAATGATGTTTTGCTTTATTAAAGCTCCATATTCCTTTATCCCAATTAAACTCATCGTTTTGCTGATCTACTAATTTAAAAATTAGAGATGATTTTAAAGAGTCAATGGAACTATTATTTAGCTTATTTTTAAACTTGGTCTTCTTATCGTCTACATCTGACGCACCATATTCTGAGTTTTCGTTAACGGTTAATAAAACTAAATTTCCAAAATAATCTTTTAGAATAGGATTCTGTAAACTTGGAAATAAACCTCGATCAGTAACATTTTCAAAACCATCTTTACTTTGAGGGAAGATATGTTCGATAGATGTTTTAAATGTTATTTTGTATTTATTCCATAATTCGAATTCACTGTCCGGAATAATCTCTTTAAAATCATCTCGATATTTCCAAATTAGATACTCCGTTTTGTAAAACCAGTAACGAAAGAAAAAAGTTCCTTTTAATTGAATTAATTGTTTCAATACATACTCTAAATTCCCTACTGATTCTTTTTCAAAAATCAGTGAGTAATCTTTAAAACTCAGCTTAGACATGGTGTCATCAGCATTCTTCTGATTATAGAAACTATTATCTAATTTTTCTATAAATGTTACAGCTGAATTGACTGAATCATCATAGCTATCTATATTCCTATCTGTTATGTACTTTTTATACAAATAGAGTAGAAAAGGCGTAATCCAATATTGAGTTTTTGATTCTTGCACAATATACATTGTTGATTGAGCAAGACAAAGTTGTCTATTACTTTCTACAAAATCTCGTTTCACTGAATGAGATTTATTATTACGATTATAATAAACCTTATTTATTAATAAACTATCTTGATTGTCTCCATCTTCAGAACTCCACTTAATCACATATTTATCAAATAGAAATCTCAAATCAAATACTAAATTTATAAATGATATAACATTTGTAGCATTTGAAAAATGACCATTATCAGTATCAAAGAAGTTTAATAAATGTTTTGAATCTACAGGAACTACGTTATCTATTTTGTATACAAGATTATAAACCCGTAAAGAGTGCAGTAAAAGCTGTGAAAAACTAATGATACTTCTACAATCCTCTGCTCCATTCTTATTACTTTCATACTGTACATCAGGTTCTTCTTCTAAAATCGAAAGTAGACTAATTGCTTCAGTAGAATTAGTAATATAATTATTCAATTGAAAATAATCTTCAGATCGATTTGACTCGAAACCTGAACTCCAGATTTGATCATGAAGTACATTTTCCCATTTTGCATTTGTTATGCTATATATACTTCTTTCTAAATATTGATTCATACTAGAAGATGCATCCCATTTGTAAACCAAAAGATCAACGTCAACTTTTGATGTTTTTGCTTTTTTTAAAACGCTAATTAGTCTAGACTTAAGTATCTGATGATTTTCTAATTGTTTACCACCACTGTTCAACGATTCAAAAATCTGATTTAGATTATTTTTGGCTGGCACGGTGGTTTGAACCATAATTAATTTTTCAAAAATATAATCTCCAAAAAGTGACAAGGATTTTTTATCCCAATTATATTTTACAATTACATCTTTTATAGCATTATAAATATTCCTAATTCCTTTTACTATCGGCTCAATTGATTCATCATCTATATCAAAGTGAACATTTTTATTTTCTAATATATTAAATGAGCAATTACTTAAATGAGCAAAGTAACTATTAACTTTGTCCCTTGAAGTAAAACTTAAACGAGGTTTGTCATTTAAAAAAGCAAATTTTTTTAAATTTTCATTATACTCTCCTAAAATGATTGAGATTAACCATAATGTAGTGAACCTTTGTTGTCCATCAATCAAATCAATGACTATTCTATCATCATTTTCAGTATTAGCAAACATCATATTACCAATATAGTAGGAGTTCTGATCTTCTAAACAAGCTTCTGTAATATCTTCAATAAATAATTTAATTTCTTCAATCCCCCATACATATAAGCGTTGATATAATGGAATTTGGAGAATAATGTCCGTCGGATGTTTTATAAGGGTCTCTAAACTAAAATAGTTTGAAGTGATTTCTTCTTTTACCTCTAAAACTTCATCTATAGTTGTATATCCTAACATAATTAATTTGTTTTATAATTTCTCCAACTAATATTTGTATAATCATTTTTTTGCGAATATACTCCTATTGCTCGTCTCATATATGCTGGCCTACTGGTATGTGAAGGATAATCTACTTTATCAATTGTAGTCATGCTAACTCCTTCCTTTTGATAATATCCAATTTTTTGAACCTTAATTTTATTTTTAAATTGTACAACCTCATCTAGCAAAATATTGGGATCGACATTAAGATAAATATGTTGTAAAACATTAAATTCTGTACGCATAATGACTACAGGAGATTCCGCACGAACACTCTGAAGTTTTAAAAATTTATTGCCCAAAATCTGTTCAACTTCAAAAGCAAATTCCTCAAGACGATAATCTTCGAACTTAACGTAGTAACCTAATATCCAAACATAATATAGGTGCAAAAAATAATCATTAAAAGTTCCTTTTACTAAACCAGTTATTTTATTTAAACCATTAAACCGACAGTTTACAAATAAGATATCAAAATAATGTTCCAATTTCTCTAGGGAAAGGAAAAAACCTAAACCCTTTTGAACTGCTTGCATAGGGTTAAAATCGATAAAGTTGTTAACTTCTAATGACTCTCTGTAAGTTGAATTGTAAATATGCGTTTTATCACCAACAGTAACATTTGTATTACGCATATTTCTGATACTCGGAAATAACTTAATGCATTTGACATTATCATCATACCGAACTGAATTTTCTCGAAAATATGATTCTAGAGTGCTTTTAGTAATTGGAGAGAACTTTCCTTTAGTCCAATAAGCATGCTTTAACCATAGGAGTGTAACAAAATTATTCAACGAATAAATTTTATTTCCTTTAAAATTATTACTTTCAATTTTGGCATTTAAGGTATCAAAATTAGAAGCTATTTGTTTTTGAAGTAAATCTTCATTTTTTAACTCTCGAAGATGATATGATTTTAAAATATTGATGGTATCCAACTTCTTGCCCTTGCTGTTAAGCGAATCAAAAAATTGAAAAGCGATACTTTCCTTCGACGTGATCACCAAATTAAGTCGAATTTTACTGATGATATCAAGATATAACTCTTCTGTGGTGAAATAGAAATCGTTTTTACGTTGTTCGATAACTCGCTTAATTGTAACAATATTCTTTACAGAGATATTACTATGAAATAAAAACTGATTATGTTTGAGAAAGCTAGTTGTAGGTCTTACTAAATAATCCAAAATTAGAAAAGTAGTCAGGCGTTGCTGCCCATCTACAATTTGTGTTTTATGCGTTTCGTGTTTATTTAATAAAACAGAACCAAGATAAAAGTCACTAGTATCTGTTTTCAATGTCTCATTTAGAAAAAAATGATCTTCTATATCTCTAAATAATTTCAAAACCAAATGCTCGTCCCATTCGTATGGACGTTGAAAATCTGGAATAGTAAGGTCGTTCTTAAATAAATCTGACACGGTGATCGTACCTACATCAATCGATTTAGCTATATCAATTTCTACTGTTTCGCTCATATTTTATTCGTGCCAATTTTTAACTTTAAAAACTCTTTCATCAATTTTTGATTTTCCTATAAATTCAAAAGCTTCATCGTTAACTAAGATATATTTTAACTGTTGATTATCCTTCCACTTATTAATAGTATTCCTCATTTTTGGTTTCAAATAAGCAGGAGCAACATTAAAAGCTTCTCCCTCTAATTCTTTTCCGTTAAAAAAAATGGTAAAATCTCCTTTTCCGGCTAAGTGCGTTGTGCCTAAGCGCAGGGTAAACAAAGCTCCCTTAAATTCTAAGTTTTTTTCTACCAATTGCAGTAAACCATTAATAATAACAAGGTCTGAGGCGATGCGGTTTGCGGCTTCAAAGACCGAAATATTTCCATAAGGACCTATTTTTACTGCTTGTGATTGATCTTTTCTTTTGAGATAAGTTATTACTTGATGAAACGATCCCGACTTTGGAGGTTCAGGAAATGGATTATCATGCAACAACTTTAAATATTCAGACTTAAAATCCAGTACTCCTTTATAATTTAAAGCTTCTATTTTATTTCTCTCAAAAAGATACTCGACTTTATTCATTTCTTAGCTGACTTTTTTGTTTTGTATCATTTCCATTTCCTCCCCAACTTGTCCCGTAATCCCATCCACATTAATCATCCCGCTCATTAACCTTGGTAACAAAATATATCGGGCTTCTTTGAGTAATTGATTTTGTTCTTTAAGCTTTATTCTCAATTCTAACAAAGGCTTGTAAATAGATGTGAACTCATTAATAATTTTCTTTGTTGGCACAAATGATTCATAATTAACAATATCTTTTGTGTTGAAATAAAATTGGACAGCACCTTTGGACATAGCCTTCATTCGTTCAATGAATCTAGGATCACCCAATAAAGCATATAAAAAAGAGTAATCAAATAAATCAGTTTTAGGCCTTAACATACCAACTCTTTGGTTAAGGGCATAAGTCTCGTTTTTATCAATAATTGCTGATTTGGCTAAAATTCTTAATGCACTTGTAACATCGGTCATAGCTATTACAATGTCATACTTTTTTAAGTGAAATTTTGGCAATCCTCGATATAATTCTTCTGAAATGAACTTTTCTTTTCCTGTTATATTTAAATCACCATATTCAGATATATTTCCTAAATCAATTACAGCATAACCATTGTCCGAATATCCTTTGGTATAAAATGCATACCCATTTTGAAAGCCGGATATTTCACTTAATAATTTCTTCTCCCACCCCTCAGGCAATCCCGTAACTGCATCAAATTTGGCTGTTTCATAACCTGGGAAACGCATTTTCACAAACCATTCCTCATAAGTGAGTTGGGCTTTTTCTTCTAATAATTTGATGCGTTTGAGGTTGTTTTCGATTAAATCATCATAAGACGATAAAATGGATGCTATTTTGCGTTGGGTTTCAAGCGGTGGTAGTTGGATTTTAAATTCTTTTAATATTTTACCATTTAAAT
This sequence comes from Flavobacterium sp. DW-iso2, assembly GCF_058725285.1. Lineage (NCBI taxonomy): Bacteria > Pseudomonadati > Bacteroidota > Flavobacteriia > Flavobacteriales > Flavobacteriaceae > Flavobacterium > Flavobacterium sp. DW-iso2. The sequence goes on from NZ_JBZXDY010000024.1 coordinate 33,906, forward strand.
TATTTTGAGCCCCACCTGATTTTAGATGTACAAAATCTTTGTAATGCGTTGATATTAAATAAAACATAAAAAATGGATTTGCTTTATTTTCATTAAAAGTAAAATTACTACATGCCTGATTAGTAGCTAATGGTATCATATTCATAGCGCATCTACCAGCAGTATCACCGTTACCATACATTGCAATTATAATTGAATTAGCTGGTATTAGCTTGGCTGATGAATTTTTCAAACCAAGTTCAGTTATTTTAAATTCAGAATCATAAATACGATTAAAATTGACTTCTTTAGTTTTTATCCATGGAATGTTTCCATTATAGTATTCAGGTTTAATTGTCGAAGGTGTTCCTCCACTTTTAACCGTTATACAAATATCTTCTAAACTAACCTCTTTCCATCCCTCTCTCATAATGCTACATTTTGAATTTGTTGCATCAAGGCATTGGCTTCTTCATTCAAAGTCGCTAGTTCGCTGTGAATTTCGGTCATGCGGCCTTGGTAATCAAAATCCATGTCAAGCGTCACCACCACGCCTACATAACGGCCAGGCGTTAGGCTGTAATCTTGGGCAGCCACTTCTTCTAGATCTACAATCTTGCAAAGTCCTTCTACATCTTCGTATTTCCCTGTTGGGAATTTTTCATTAAACCATCCCTCGTCTCCGCTCGGGATTTTTACGGCATCCCCTCTAAAAAGTTGCATGATCGCAGTTAATCCATGTAATTGTTCGTCGCTAAAATCATTGATCGTCGTGCTCACTTTTCTAAAAGTGTTTCGCGCATCAATCATCAGGATTTTGTTTTTGTTTTCGGGCTTTTTGCCTTTGTTGTAAAACCAAACGTGGCAAGGCAAGGAACGGGTATAAAAAAAGTTATTTCCCACCGAGACAATACATTCTACCGCTCCGGTTTCTATCAGTTCTTTACGAATTCGTTTTTCGGCGTTACCTGCATCTGTAGCCGAGGAAGCCATTACAAAACCCGCACGCCCAGTAGCATTTAGGTACGAATAGAAATACTGCATCCAAAGATAGTTTCCGTTGCCGATAGATCCCGCACCTGTCAATGGCGCGCCAAAAGGGAGGCGTTCGTCTTCGGCCAAGAACTTGTTTTTGGCATCGACCTTATCCACATTAAATGGCGGATTTGCCATGACAAAATCACATTTTTCGGTTAGATTGTGTGGGTTGGTATAAAAACTATTGCCTTCAATGATCTTGCCTTCAATTCCGTGAATGGCTAAGTTCATTTTGGCCAGTTTGGTATTGTTGCTCTTTAGCTCGGTACCATAAACCGTGATGGCTTCGTTTACGCTTTTGTTTTCGTGACCCTGAATAAAATGTGCCGTTTGTACAAACATCCCACCAGATCCACAAGCGGGATCGTGAATGATTCCGTGATTGGGCTGAATAAAATTAACAATCAAGTTGACCAAAGATGGTGGCGTGAAAAACTCACCACCTTCTTGCGCACCCGCACCTTGCATAGAGAATTTCATCAAGAAAAACTCGTAAATACGTCCAAACACATCGCCTTTGGCATTGCGCACGGCATCTTTATTAAAAACACGAACTAAATCACGCAATAATTTATCGTCAAATTCTTGGTAGCTTTTTGGGAGAATACCCGCTAGATCGGGATATTCGGCCTCAATCAATTTCATGGCATTGTTGATGGCTTCGGCTATATCTTCACTTTCGGGCAAAGCCGTTAGGTGATCGTACTTGGCTTTTTCGGGTAACATGATGGCGCCTGCTCCGGCATAATCATCTTTGGTAGCTTCTCGTTGTGTACCCGTACGTGGGTTTATGGGTAATGATTTTGCTATACTAATTTTGGCATCTTCGTAACGATTTTGCGCAAAGCGTAACAATACTAATCCAAGTAAAGGGTCTTTGTATTCGGCTGCAGTAAGCTTAGAGTTCCCTCTCAGTTCGTCTGCGGCATCCCAGAGTTCTTTTTCTAAATTCTTGATTTGGTCTTGGGTCATGGTATGTTGTAAAACGTGTATGTAATCGGGTTCTATGTTATGTGGCTAAAGTAACTATTATATAATTAAGATAATTGAGGGCAACCGTAAAGAATCGGCTTATTTTTAAGTAATTCCATAGCATTTGATTTTGTTTGATTGCGTTTGTGTAAAGAAACGATTTTTTGTAAGATTTTACCATACCCATTTTTAGTGATATTGAATTAATAATCTGTTTAAGGAATTTAAATGTCAAAATGGTTTATATGTTCTGATAAGTAGTGTTTTGCGTCTTGCTATATTTTTTTTTTCTACATTTTACAAGCTGCAGGGTTACCTTTTTGTATTTACAGTATTAATAAGAAAAACAAATACTATGGAACTTTCAAACAATCAAACACAGGTAGCAGTTGAAACTACAAATGTCAATCTTCAAACGCAAATCGAGGCTATTGCCGCTCAAAAAGTAGAACGTGTAAAAAGCTTTAGAGAGTATGCTTTTGAGAAAGCGGGGTTAAATCGTGGAGATTACCTTTCCTTGAAAACCTACTTAAAATGGATTACAGATGGACATTTAGTTGATGACACTTACAACGAAAATGAGCAATATCTTTTAAAAGAACAAGTAAAAAGTAAAATGCTGACCAAAGATGACGAGAAAGAAATAATAGAAGGACAAAAAAGAACTGCTGTTGAAGTTAGCAAACCTTCAATTGAAAAAAGAATCAAGGAATTGAATGATGAGATTCAACAAACCAAAATTGATTTGGCAGAGAATAATGTTCAAACTGGATATCAAGTAGAAAAGCATATTATGTATGCCGGTTTAACTATAGTATTGTCCTTTTACTTGCTTTTTTTCTATGCATCAGCAATTTATGCTTCTTTTTTTAGAAACGCTGGAACAATACTGAAATTAGCAGGTGATGATATTACTTTGTATTTGGATAGTATTTTTGATGTCAAAGGAATTTTTACCGCTTCACCAGCATTGATTATAGTTTATCTAGGTGCTTTCCTGTTTTTTGCGATAGGATTAATCCCTCATAATATTGAAGGGAAGAATAAAAATTTATTTATTGGATTAGTCATTTTTGGTGCTTTCATAGCCGATTCGCTGATGGCTTACAAAATAGATTTAGGAATACATGATTTGAAGGTAATGGCTGGTGTTGCCGATTCGGAATGGAATTTTTATTCCAGTATTAACTTCTATATGGTATTACTTTTTGGATTCTGTGCTTATTTGGTTTGGGGTTATATGTTTGAAATGATGCTTAAAGAAAAGAATAAAAAAACGGGAGATGTTAGGGCGGCTATAATGATCAAAGGATTGAAAGAAGAAATCAAAATCCTAAGAAGTGAACTTGAAATGTTAGAAACCAAGATTATTGAATTGGAAACACAAATAAAAACTATCATTTCTCAATTAGAACAGTTAAAAATGGATTTAGAAAATCGCATGCTTAATCCTGATGCATTGTCACAAAACCTGACCAGTTTTTATATGGGATGGCGTCAATACCTGAACGGTACAGATTTGAGCTTAGAGAAAGACAGATGTGAAGGGACTTTCAATGAATTTATTCAAACTCAATTTAATCAAGTAGCTATTCTTAATTAATTTAATATTAATTGCTTTCATTCCTAAAAATTATAATCATGAAAAACTTATTAAATACTCTCATCCTTGTTTTTATCATTTCACTGTTGTTCACTTCTTGTGGTAAAGAGGAAAATAAAATAGAAAAAAAACCGATCAACTATACTGTTATTTTGGATTTAAGCGATCGTATACTTATACCGGCACAATTGGATAAAGATTTTTATTTGATTGAAAAATATTTTAAAGTTTTTGAAGCAAATTCGAGACGTAATTTGGTTTTATCATCGAAAAACCGATTTTCTGTTAAAATAATTCCACAGAAAAATAGTCCATTGAATGTTGATCATTATGAAGATTTACTGCAAATTTACTTGGACGAAACCGACGTGAAAGATAAAAACAAGTCGTTATTGGCTTTGTCTCAATCATTGCCTCTAGTACTTAATACACTAAAAAAAGAAGCTTTGTTCGGAAAAGTTTCCACGGCTTATTTTGGGGTTGATATTTGGGCTTATTTACATGATGGCGGAGTTAGTTTGAGTAAGCCAGGTTATATTAATACGGTTTTGGTTCTTACAGATGGTTACTTTGATTTTGAAAGTCAAACACATGTTATCCAAAATAAAAACCAATACACCAGCACTCGTTTTCTAAATGAATTGACTTCAGCTGATTGGAAACAAATTTCGGAGACAAAAGAATATGGTTTGCTACCTATAAAATTAGAGAAGGAAACAAAATGGATTGTAGCTGGATTTTCGGGAAAGAGAGCCAACGATATTTTGCAAACGGAGAAAATTACTTACTTCTGGGAAAAATGGCTGAAACAATCTGGAGTTGCTAGTTACAAATTTATAATGAATGGTTCGAAAACCGATATGAGTTCTAATTTAGTAGAACAATTACGCTAGTACGTTTGGTCAAAATAAAAATAGGATATAATTGTTTAAATTTATTTGTTTTTTTTGAAAAGACCATCAGCAATGATGGTCTTTTTTATTATCAAAATAATAAAAAACAACAATTATATAATAAAAAATAACGCTTTAAATACTTGTTAGATAATACTTTATGAAATATTTTAAAAATAATAAAAAATACAGGGTTACCTTTTTAGTGTTACAGTATTAATAAGTATAAACAATTAATTATTAACACATTTAAATTTATTATCATGAAAAAATTACTTCTTATTATCGCGTTTTTATTTACAACTGCTGTTACTTTTGCTCAAGTTTCCGTAAAAGGATATTACCGTAGTAACGGAACCTATGTTCAACCATACCAAAGAACAGCTCCTAATGCAACTAGAAATGATAATTACAGTACAGTAGGTAATACTAATCCCTACACAGGAGAAGCTGGAACTAAATCTAGAGATAGTTACTCTACAAATTCTAGTTACAGTACAAATAATACTTCCTATTCAACACCAAGTTATAGCTCAAGTAAGGCTTCCTATTCAACACCGAGTTATAGTTCAAGTAAAACAATATACACTGGTTCACGTGGGGGACAATATTATATCAACAGCAACGGGAATAAGACCTACGTATCACGTAATTAGAATATTAAAAGCTTCCTTGATTTCAGTTAAATTAAAAGGACTTAAAATCACCAAAAAGGTCAAGTCATTATAGCACTGTTTGATAGCTTGATAATTTTATTATTGATATTATATAAAAAGCGATCCTAACAATGCAACAAGTAAGATGTTCATAGTGCCACTGGTAACGATAATTAAATAGTAAACCTATTAGTAAGTATGATGCAGGCTAGTTGTTAGAAAAGAACATTCTATACTTAGCAAAAGTTGTTTGGAGTGCTAATAAAAAATGTTGACATGATAATCTACCTAATTATCGAAATTTATGCCTATTTTGTGACGTTTTTAATACCAATTACAAAATATAGATATGCTGCCGAATAATACAGTTACAAAGTTTGGACATTTAACGGATCAAGAATTAGTGATTCTCATTCAACAAAATCAAGATTATTTAGGAGAAGTTTACAAAAGATGTAAATCATATTGCATCAAGTTTATGTATAGAATGACTAATGGTTCCAAAAATGATTATGAGTTGGATGACGTTTTTCACGATTCGATTTTAGTTTTGTATGAAAAAATTGTTGCTGGGAATTTCGAACTAACAGCATCATTACAGACCTATCTGAATTCGGTTTGCCGTTTTCAATTATTGAATAAAATAGGAAAAGAAAAAGGGTCTTCGGATTACGATGAAAACATTGGCAAAGACGATGGCGATGATAATCCAATGAGTTTTAAATCGACGATATCGGATTGTTTGGATGAAGTGGAAGATCCTAAAGAAAATCAATTTATGGCTATTGAAAATGCGCTGACAGTTATGAAGGAAGCTGGAGGACATTGTTATGAATTGCTGACTTTGTTTTGGTATCATAAAAAATCAATGAACGAATTGACCCAACATTTTGGTTATAGTAATTCGGATAATACTAAAAATCAAAAAGGCAAATGCCAAAAAAGATTAGAAAAAATTGCCTTTAACAAATTGAACAATTAGAAATGAAAATAGCTTTAGACATAGTAAAAAATATTTTTCTTGCAAGATTAAAGGAAGACCCTCTGTTTTCTGAACAAAAAGTTTATTCTGTATTATGGGAAAAACTTACTATAGATTTATTGCATTTTGAAGAAGATTCAAAGCCCATTCATGCGAGTATTTATAGTTTAGAATTAGCCGATGCTGAAAAATTAATTTCCAAATTACCGGTTCTTTATTCAAATTTTTTAAAAGATTTAGCTGAAATTTATGTTCTGGGAGAGCCTTCAGGAGCAACTGAATATTTGTTAAAAACGAAAAACCAAAAATTTAACAAAGAAATAGTTTTTTTTAAAACTATGCGACAAGCCATTAAAAGTGTTGAGCGGAAGCGAATTAAAACGGATTTACCCAAATCATATGACCGACTTGTTTTTGAACTTTCAGAAACCGATGTGGAAAATGTTATCAAAAAAAAAAGCCGTGAAGATTTAAGAGCTAAATTTAAACAATGGGATGCGGAATTGGAAGAAGTTAAGGAACCTGTATTCGCTAACAAATATGGTAGCCGTGTAAATGGGACTCTTCAAAACCAAGAAAGTCAAAACGAGACCAAAGTTATTTCATTATCGTGGATGAAGTATGCAGTTGCCGCTTCTATAATTATTGCTGCTGGGATATTCTTTTTTAAAAATACAAATCTTGATGTTGTTCCGTTAGAGAATACTGTTGTCACAACTGATAACAATAATGACAGTATAGAAACCTCTGTCCCTACTCAGAACACACCTAAAAATGACGCTATTGTTTTAGCAGAAATAGAAACAAGTTCAAGAAGAATTACTGTATTAGAATCTTCTTCTTTAGGTTATGCTTCTAGTGCAGATCTTCCACAAGTTATTGTTAACTTTAAAGATGTCACCAAAAGGATTTTATCAATAGAAAAACTTTTGGAAAAAAGTAAAGTTACCAGTTCTGTTGATTCTAAAATTACGGATGTATATAAAGCTGATTTGGCTAAATTAAAAAGACAAAAAAACAAGTATATATTTGATGGTAATATATTAACGATTTTTAGTAAAAGCACCTCTGAACAGTACGCTCTTTTGTTAACTGAAGACCAACAATATTTTCTTAAAAAAGGAGATAGATTTTACAATGTAAAATTGAGTAGCTCGCCTTTGGCTTTAAATCTAGTATCTGATGCGAAAACAATCGAAATCTTAGAAAAAATTAGTTTTGAAAATGAATAAACAATGCTCAAGTTACATATTTAAAAAGAAAAGTTTGGTGTGTCTAGTGGTATTTTTAACGAGTTGTGTTTTTTCTTTACAGGCTCAAGAAAATGCTGAGGTTCAAATCAAAGCTTTGTTTAACCGATTAGTGACCGCTTATGGAAGTGCAAAAGCTGCACCAGAACTGGAATTTATGCAAGCTATCCCAAAATCTACCACTCCAGCCTTATATGCAAAACCAATAATCAAAGTAGATGCTCAATTGTATTCACTGTGTCAAAGTTTTGGGAAAGACAGCTTAAATGCTTTATCGGTTGTAATAAGTCACGAATTGGCTCACTATTACTATGATCATAGTTTTTGTACTGATTTTGCTTTTGCCATCAGGAACAAGAGCAAAGAATTTGCAACAACAATAAAACTCGTTAATAAAAGCCAAAAAATAATTTATGAAACTCAGGCCGATGATAGAGGAATGTTTTATGCCGCCATTGCGGGATATAATCCATTTGAAATACAGCCAAAAATACTCGACATTATTTACAGTTACTACAAATTAGAGGATGTAAACGAAGGGTATCCTTCAAAGTCAGAACGAAAAGAAATTGCCCAAAACGCCCTGGTTAAATCTCAAAAATTATATGCTGTTTTTCAAGAGGCATTAAGAGCTAAAGAAAAGAGTGATTCTGATACTGCTATAGAATTGTTTGAGGAAGTTAATAGAGATTTTCCCTCTAGAGAAAACTACAGTAATATTGGAGTAATGAAAACTTTGAAAGCTCTAAAGTTAAAAGTTTTAACAAGTGAAGAATATCATCATCCACAGCGGTTTTTATATCCTTTCGAAGTTGACAATACTAGCCGATTGAACCAAAACGGCACTCGGGGAAGTGATGAAGAACAGCAAGAACAAATGACAACTTTACTAAAAAGCGCTCAAAAAGATTTTGAAAAAGCCATTAGTCTGGATGCTAATTATACCATCGCTTATATTAACTTAGCATGTGTTTTTGATTTACTGGATAATCCCGAAGCTGCAATTGGAAAAATTAAAGAATTACCTAAAGTAGAGCAAGAAAAGAGAGCCGCACAACGCATTCTGGCGATTGCTTATTACAATGCAGATATGGAGGGAAAAGCGCAGGAAATTTGGAAAGAATTAGAAAAAAAAATTTGAGAACAGTTTTTAAAATATTTTTATACAGTCTATTTCTTTTCAGTTTTCAAATGAAAGGGCAAGAAGTAATTGATAGTTTGGATATTTACTCTCAAGGGAAGGATTTGAATAGAGGTATTCTCTATTATGAAAAAATAATTAGTGATTTCAATATAAATTCACAAAACGACCAAGAATATACAACACTTCTAAAGCAAATTACTTTTTTATATCTTAGAACAGGTAACTTATTTAAAGCAGAAGAAAACCTACTTAAAAGTTATAAAATCATTGAAAAAATATATTCAAGCGACACTGAATATTATATTGATGAAATAGACGGGATTACCCAATTTTACAGATCAATAAATGACCTTGGAAAGGCAGATTTTTATGCTCAAATTGGTTATGAAACAGCATTAAGGACAGATAATGATGAAAAATACCTTAGTTTTTTATCTTTAAAAGCGTCAATAAAAAATGATCTCGGTGACTATGAAAATGCCTATATTTTGTATTTAGAATGCATTCCGCTAGCAAAACAATTATATGGAGAAAACTCTATTGCTTATGCACTTTTAATGGGGAATATGGGAGATGTAATGATAAGAAGAAATGATTATGAAAATGCTAAAAGATGTTATCTTATAAATTATCTCACAAATTATAATGAATATGGAGAAAATCATATTGCGATAGCAATAATGCTTAATAAATTATCTAATGTTTATGTCAAGTTAAATAATTATAAAAAAGCACTTGAGCTGAATCTTAGGGCGCACCAAATTATTTTAAACCTGACAGGTGAAAAGAGTTCCGAGTATGCAACTTCATGTTACAATTTAGCAAGTACTTATGCAGTTTTAAATGATTATAAAAATGCAGAAAAATACTATTTGGAATCTTACCAAACCAAAATTGAAATTTATGGTTTAGAAAATACAAATACTTTAAACAGTTTAAAAAGTTTAATTATTTTGTATGATAAAATTGGTACTCTTTCGTACAATAACGATTTTTTATTAAAGTATTTTGTATTAATTAAAAACAAAATAGAAGAAATAGAAACTAATTTTAGTCAGAAAGAGTTACTTCTTTTAACCGAATCGATTACTCAAAAATACTATACACCATGTTCTTTTTTACAAAAAAATCCCACCAAATATCCCGAAATTAATATAGGCTGTTATGAAAATGAACTGTTGGTAAAAAATCTTACTCTTCGCAATCAACAACAAATTAGTAAAAGTATCCAAAAAAGTGATGATGATGTCTTAAAAGAAAAGTACCAAAAGTTCGTGAACAATAAAAGGCAAATCAATAAGCTGAACGAGATGCCACTATATAAAAGACCAACAAATTTTGAGCAACTTTCTTTAGAAACGGAAACGCTAGAAAAAGAATTAGTACGTGAGTCTAGCACTTTTGCAGATGCTAAGAATGCTTCGTCCATAAGCTGGAAACAAATACAAGAGAAATTGAAATCTAATGAAATAGCCATAGATTTAGTCGCCTTTAAATATTACAATAAGAAATGGACAGATAGCATTGTGTATAGTGCATTTGTGGTGGGTAAGGATTTCGAAACTCCGAAATACATTCCGCTGTTTGAACAAAAACAATTGGAATTCTTATCGACCCGATCAAAAAATGAAAAAGAAAAAACTGTTATTGATAAACAATATACTGAAAAAGCCATTAGTGACTTATTTTTTAAACCTTTGATGAAGGAATTGGAAAATATAACAACAATTTATTTGTCACCAGCCGGATTGGGGAATCAAATTAATTTTGCGGCTTTGCCAATCTCGACTACGCAAACTTTAGGAGAGAACTATAAAGTACATATTTTGGGTTCTAGCGCCGAAATTGTCAATTACAAAGTAACTACTTTGGACAATAAAAGAAAATTGGAGCTGCTCTTGTATGGCGATATCGATTATGATAAAAGAGAAGGATTGAATACCGTAATTAATGATGATTTAGAAATTGATAACAATCCAGAATTTGCAGAGACATCCAAGCGTAGCGGAATTACAAAATGGAACTATTTGGCTGGAACCAAAAAAGAAGTAGAGCAAATAAAAAATAATAGTCAGCAAAATGGTTTTTCTTCGACAGTTATCAATGGTCCTCATGCTACAGAAGAAAGTATTAAGCAATTAGATGGAAGAGCCGCACCTTTTGTTTTACACCTGGCAACTCATGGGTTTTTCTTTCCAGATCCTAAAATGGAATTACCCGAAGATAATATGAAATTAATTTCTGAAATGAATAAGTCAAAGATTTTTAAAACATCAGATGACCCCATGATGCGTTCCGGATTATTATTTGCAGGAGCAAACAATTATTGGGGAAAGACAATAGACAATTTAACTACAGATGATGGTATTTTGACGGCAAATGAAATTGCCAATTTGGTTTTGAGTGCCTGTCAATTGGTGGTGCTAAGTGCTTGTGAGACTGGACTGGGAGATATCAAAGGGAGTGAGGGTGTTTTTGGTTTACAGCGTGCTTTTAAAATGGCGGGTGTTAAAAATATCATTATGAGTTTATGGAAAGTTCCAGATACACAAACTGCAGAACTTTTCACTATTTTTTATAGTGAGTGTTTTGAAGGAAAATCGGTCCCTGAAGCATTTCAAACTGCTCAAATAAAAATGAAATCAAAGTATTCACCTTATTATTGGGCTGGATTTGTGTTGCTGGAGTAAAGAAAATAAATATGAAAAAAAACATTGCATTTATACTGTTTATTATTTGTTTCCCTGTTACTATTTATTCTCAGAAATGGCAGCAGTATTCTGGTTCTATAATGTCAAATATTCGAAAAAATGATTTGGAAAAAGTCATTAGTCTGGATGTAAATTATACCATTGCTTATATTAACTTAGCTTGTGTTTTTGATTTATTGGATAATCCCGAAACTGCAATTGGAAAAATTAAAGAATTACCAAAAATGATTCAAAATCAAGCAAGTGATAAAAGGATACAAGCTATTGCTTATTATCATTTAGAATTAGAAACAAAGGCTGAAGAACTATGGAGAGAACTTGGTACATAAAACTTTTTTTTATAATAATTTTTAATCTGAACATTAATGCACAGGAAGTAAATCTAGATAAGAAATTAAATTTTTTATTATTAGATTTTTATTCAGATTTAAAAACTGATGATAATGGTAAATCACTGAAATTAATCAGAAGCATAGACAGTATTCTTCTTGTAAAAAACGAATTGAATATTGAGTCATTAGCGGCTTATTATAATGCCAAAGGGTTTGTATATTATAATAACAATCTTAATCCAGAAGTGTTTTTAATAAAAGCAGATTCATTAAATAATTTATCACCAAATCCTGATGAAGATACTATGGTTTACAGTTCTTTTTTATTAGGAGAATATTATTATGATAAAAAAGAAGACCTAAAGGCAAAAAAAGCTTATTCTAAAATTATAGATTTTGAAAGCATTCCGGAAAAGTTCTATGGATATAAATCTACAGCATTGAATAAAACCTTTTTTATAGACCGCAGTTTGATTTCCAAAAAAAATAATGATTCATTAAAAGCTAAGAAGACGGCTAGGAAAATAATCAATTTTAATAAATTATTAAAAGACACTTTAAATTTTCAATATGGTAAGTCTGTAGAATTCTTAAATAATAAAAAAGCCGCAGAAAATATTTTTTTAAATATCAGATCTATTCCTGAGACAGATACTAGATTTAATAGTTACACGAAATTTCAATCTTTGTTTTGGTTAAATAATTTTTACTATCAGAATATAGGAAATTATGGTATAATTGATACTCTAAGTGCTAATAAATTACTCAAAGTGTCAGAAGAGTTATTGTCAGTTGTCAAAAATACTGATTATCTAGAACCGCATTACATATATTCTTTATATGCAGATATTGTTGTAGCTAGTATAATAACTAATGATCAAAAAAATATCGATTTATATGAAAGTAAAATTCTGCGCTTATTAAACAATCCTGATTATCCAAATTTAAAGCAAATAAATTTGGAATTATTCTACTATACAATTCATAAACTTAAAATGTACTTTGAGATTGGAAAGGATTATGAAAAAGCAAAGTTTTATGCTTATAAAAATGCTGAACTCCAAAAATACTTACATGGTGAATTTTCAGTTGAATACGAAAAAGAATTATGGTCATATGAAAACATAATTAAGTTGAAAATGTTTGATTATGAAGAAGCCTATAAAATTTCGTCAGTTAGAGAGCAAATTATAAAAAAACTTTTTAGTGAAGATTCGATAGAATACTTACAGCTCCTTTATGATCAATATAGTATTAGGTTGAATCAAATGGATTATAAAAAAGGGCTGATTTTATTAGAAAAGGCCATTATAATTAAGGAGAAAATAAATTGTAAAAATTTAAAGTTATGTGATGATGTTTGGTTTGCCTATTTAAATTGCCTGAATTATAATAAGCTATATATTCAAACATTAGAGTTAACTAAGAATTTAGTATATGCGGATAATCCTGCTTCGTTATTTAGAATATCAAGTATAAGACGACTTTCATATTTTGAATTAGGAAACTTTATTGGAGTCAATTTAGAATTCGAATGGCTATTAGATAAATTAGAGAATTATTCAGAAATATTATTGAATGATAAAACCATAACTACATATTATTTGGAATTTCTTAGAGACTATCAAGAACATCTCCGATCTACTGGAAGACTAGATAAAGCCTTAAGTTTTTCTAAAGAGAATTTAAATAAATTTGAAGATGATAATTTTATTCATTCTAGAAATCAATTTGTGTTAAACTATCTTAACATTCTTCTACAATTAAATAAATGTTCAGAGGCATTAAATTTTATTGATAGTAATGAAGTTTTAAAATTTGACCAAATAACTACTCGTATTTCAAAAACAACAGACAGTAATGCGTTACAAAATAGATTGGGTAGAATTTACAATTGTCTTGGTGATAATACTAAAGCTATACTTGCATTTAAACAAATTAAAAAGTCAGAAGAGAATCAGCTCACTTTTGATCTTGTATATTTGGAACTATCAAGACTATATAATTTGACAGGAAATAAAGAAGAGTCTAAGAAATATCTATCTCTCTTTGAGAAAAGTTTTAAAAATGAATATCTTAATGACATAAATACATTATATATTTTAGTTGACTTGTATATAACCAATAAACAAGATCAAAAAGCAATTGAATATCTAATTCCTCTCTCAGAAAAAATTATGGATGAGATATGTTTTAAATCATTTTTCAGCGATAATGATAACAAAATTGATAAGCTTTTACATGATGAAACAATTAGTAATATACTTTCATTAAATAACAGTGAGTTTTATAATTCTAAGCTTTCAGCTAATGTGCAATTTATTTCAAATCTATACAAAGGAAGGCTAGACTACTATTCGCAAATTAATTCAGATATCCAAAAATTAAAAGCTATAAATAATCCCGATGCCATAAAGCTGCAAAATTTAGAAAATGATTTTAATAAAAATCCAAGTAAACTTCTAAACGAAGAAATCGGACAGGTTAAAACAAAATTAATAATGTCTTTATTATCAAATTATGAAGGATTATGTGCTATTGATTTTAATAAAATTTTAAATAGTGTTAATGAAAATGAATTAATCATTGACATAATTGGTTATAATAATAAGAAAACAGGGTTTAATGATTTTGCTGTAAATTTTGTGTCTAAAAACAGAAGCCTTTCATTAAGTAAAATAGGTTTTGACGATTATTACAAATTAGACAAAAAACAAAATATCAATTCATATTTTTTTGATTTTATTTATAGCGATATACTTAAAGCTAAAAATGTTAATGGAAATTTAATAGATACTTATTATATAATTCCTTCTGGAAAATCTAATATCATTAATTTTAGCGCACTCTCTATTTATTTAGAAGAAAAACTTAATAAAAAGGTTAAACTTCATGTTATTAATTCTTTAGCAGATATTCCTAAAATTAAAAATGAAAGACAAAAAAAAATAGACAACTTAATTCTTATCGGAGATATAGACTATAATAAAATGCCTAATTTATCTTCAATTCTTACAACAAACCAAACTAGAGGTATTCAATTAGCTAATTCTATTGAAAGCTCAAGTATTCCAATATGGGGATATTTACCTGGAACAAAGCAAGAGATTGAACGGATAAAACAATTAGGAATTAAAAATAAAATTAATGTTTCTGTTTTAAGAGATGTTGAGGTAACTGAACCTAATCTTAAGAAGATGATAATAGATCCAAAATTAACTAATGTAGTACATGTAGCCACTCATGCATATTTTTTCCCAGATGAATTAAAATCTGAAAATAAAAATGTTTTTTCTAATCATAAAAATCCATTATTACGATCTGGATTGATACTTTCTGGAGCAAATAAGAATTGGAACAATAATTCACTTATAGATTCTAATAATGATGGAATATTAACATCTGAGGAGATTTCATTTATGGATTTGAGCGGGGTTGAATTAATAGTTCTTAGCGCTTGTGATACTAGGTTAGGGGAAATTTCAAATTTAGAAGGAGTTAACGGCTTGCAAAGAGCTTTTAAATTGGCAGGAGCTAATAAATTAATTATGAGTTTATGGAAAATTCCTGATAGGGAAACGGTTGAATTCTTTGGCTATTTTTATAATTTTTTATTAGAAGAAAAATTTAGTGTTAATGAATCATTTAGAAAGACGCAAAGGATTATGAAAGAAAAATATACGCCATATTACTGGGCAGGGATTGTTTTGTTAGAATAACATCTATTGCTAAAAATAATCAATCACCAAACGATTTAGGAAGTTTGTTTCTTCTTTATCTAAATACACATTACAAAAAACAAAGTCGAAGAGTTGATTTTCTTTTATTTCGAAAGTGAATGCTACCTAGCTACTATGAATAAATGAATACTTGAGAGTACTATCTTTTTTGTACTGATACTACCATTTATTGACTTCTATAGTTTTTCTAAATTAATGAAGCAGGCATTGCGAATTGAAATAAACAACCTTCAAAAATTTATTTTATATGTCCCAATTTATCAGTAAGTTGGCCTCTGTTTAGTTTGTAGTATTAACTATTATTTCTTTGACATGAACCACAACATTTCAAGCCAAAATCTTCTAGCGTTTCATTGTCGAATTCTCGATTATTTGATTTGTATGACCATTTGAAATAATTGATGAGACTTTGCATAACTTCAAATTTGATCACTAGATATTCTTTTAAGAACGCTCGAATGTTGTCAACGCCATAATTATCTGTAAATACAGAAGAAAAAATATGTTCATTTTTTCACTAATTTCAGCATCACTTCTGTTAATTAAATAATCAAATTTTGCTAGTTTTCGATTTACTTCACATTAGAGTTTATTTTCTTTTAATTTAATGCATGTTTCTATTGTTTTTAAAAATTATTGGAAATCAAACTGTTCTTCTACATAAACATGACCGGAATTATCAATATTTCTAATTAATTCATACTTTTCGTTTAATACTGGCACATTAAATAATTGTGGAAATTTAGCATTGTATCTGAAAATGATTGCCGTTTTATCTAATTCTCCATTTTCAAATCTTTCTTTAAAATTATTTTCAATGAACCAGTTTCGATAGCTTTCAACAGCTTTATTTCCTAATTGTTTTAGTTCTTGTGGTGTAGTATAGTTTTGGTAATCCTTTTTTAATAATGGACAATTAGGGTCTAAATGATATTTTAACTTTTCAGCTCGTTCAAAAACGAAAGTTTTTGAATCTTCTTTTGCTGGAACAGATTGATAATGTTCTACCTTATAATTCACCTCATTTTGAAGAATGTTTTTTGTGTAAAAAAGATATTTCATATCTACTTTGTTGAAAAAATAAAATACTTTGGGATTATTGTAGATGTGTTCAAGGAACAAATTCAGTTTTATTTCTTCTTTAATATCTAAAGTTTGACAAAGTTTTTTATTAGTATGATTTGTGATATAAGCCATGATGTATCTATTTTAATATTAAAAAATTAATGCTTCTTTTAATATTAATAACAGATACATGAAAAGGTAACCCTTTGTTATTCGATTTTATTTATTTTTCCCATCTATGTATAACTGCAAATCGTACAATTTAATCAATCCCTCCTTGTTATCTGGTGCTTGTGCCAATTGTATAAAATTGATGTTTTGGTATAGGGATTTTTCTCCTACAATATCTTGCATGATAATGAAAATTGCTTGTTGTAAAGTTTTTGTGTCGCAATACACATTATATATTTAACCAAAAAGTTGTATTTATAACTTGAATCCAGCAATTAATACAATCACTTCCATTCACTTACTGAGATACGATGCAAATAATTCTTAAAAATAATACTCCTGTTTATCAAATAACACTTTGTAAATCTTACAAAAGGCATATAAATACAAGACATTTACATACAGATTTCACTAACATATTCTATCAATATGAGCCATTATTGGGGAGATTTTGACTTCTATAATATGATGAATTAAAACAAGAAAAGTTAGTGCACATAGAGTGCACAAACCCAAGATACATTTGCAATAGTAAAATCAAGACAACTAATTTTTAACCTAATATTTTTTTTTATGAGTGATTCTGACTTCAATGATTTAATGGATGTAATAGCTGAAGCTGCAAAATCTATTTTTTCGATTTTCAACAAGTAAGTTATTTATAAAAGTATTCCTTTTATAAAAATGGTAAGTGTAAACTTGAATAATGTATTTAAATCAGTGAGTACATTATTCAATAAAATTTAAAATTCAGTCGATAAAAATAATGAGTGCACATAGAGTGCACAAACCCAAGATACATTTGCAATAGTAAAATCAAGACAACTAATTTTTAACCTAATATTTTTTTTATGAGCGATTCTGACTTCAATAAATTAACGGATGTAATAGCTGAAGCTGCACAATCTATTTTTTCGATTTTCAACAAGTAAGTTATTTATAAAAGTATTCCTTTTATAAAAATGGTAAGTGTAAACTTGAATAATGTACTTAAATCAGTGAGTACATTATTCAATAAAATTTAAAATTCAGTCGATAAAAATAATGAGTGCACATAGAGTGCACAAACCCAAGATACATTTGCAATAGTAAAATCAAGACAACTAATTTTTAACCTAATATTTTTTTTATGAGCGATTCTGACTTCAATGATTTAATGGATGTAATAGTAGAAGCTGCAAAATCTATTTTTTCGATTTTTAACAAGTAAGCTATTTATAAAAGTATTCCTTTTATAAAAATGGCAAGTATAAACTTGAATAATGTACTGAAATCAGTAAGTACATTATTCAATAAAAATTTTAAAATATGGCAAGCAAAAGCTTTTTAGATTGGTTATTAGGTGATATTCCAAAACCAACACACAGAGAACTTACAAAGGATGAAAAGTTCGAAAATAAAGAGAATAAAAGAATTAGGAATCTAATTGATAACAAGAATAAAAAATGAAGATTTAACCCCTCTTCAATGCATAGCGACGTTTAACAAATTTCGAGAAATAGAACTAATTAACTAACAGTTATCTGTTAACAAAAACAGATACTAAAATAAAAAAGATGGATATGACAATTAAAACATCCGAGGAAAATTGGCTAGAAAGAGCAGTGAAGTGCTATACCGAGAAAACTGGTTTTACATTTGTAGATGACGCAGGTATTGGGATTGACGAAAACGACTTAAAATCGGCTGTACATTGTATGAAAGGTGCATTATCAAAATCTCTAACCGCTTGGAAAAGCATTGCTGGTGTTTTAGCAGGAATAGGGATTAGCACCATGGGTATTTATATCATACGACTAGCAATACTTGATCCAGAACCTACAACTAAGCTCGGACTTTTGATAACTGGCGGGTTAGTGCTAGTTTTATCAGGTTCCTTCGGCATACTGTTCTCACTTGGTGTGACTTTTAATGTTTCTGCAAGTTCTGCATTTGGTAGTTTTGAAGTTAAGCCGATTTAGAAAGTAGATCAAACATAAACACCCCAAACATAATATTTAGGTTTGGGGTGTTCAGTTTGTTTATTCTATGTTTATTTTTTGAATGTGCTTAATATGAGTTTTTTTACCATCATTACTTGGTTCTGTAATAACTTTTAAACAATCGCCTACAATTAAATTATATTTTTCAATATGAAAAATGGGATGCATGTTAATAGTTGGTAAGCCATCATTTGGCATGAAAGTTCCATATTTAAACGTATTAATACTCTCTAATTTTCCTTTAATCCAAGGAGCATTATCATCAATCTGCTCGGGTTCCTCATCTTTATTCCATAATTTTTTATTCTCTTCGGGATCGGGGTTTAATTTAACATACTCATCAAACCAAATCAGAACATCCATCATTTGGAATGTTAAATTGTATAATAAATATGGCGTTTTTATTTGTTCTCGATATCTCTCATAATCCATGTTTGTTGAGGCATCCACAGCAGAAGTATGCGAAGCAGCTCCCGTAATGAATAAAAAGTTTTTTACGTTTTCACTCATAATTTTGGAAAAATGAGCTTTACTGCATCTGACATTGTTTGGAATAGAGCGTTTGGTCGATTCTCCAGCTAAAAATAAACTAGAATCAGTCAAGTTAACTTCTCCATTAGTACGAATACATTTTTCATGTAAAATATTGTATTTAGCAGCACCTCTAAAAACATATTCCACATACTTCCTCAATTGCGTAAAATGTAAAGATGGTTCTAAATTAATAGCATTTGATTGAATAGATTTAATAATGAAGACAAGGTGACTAATTTCTTCATCTGGAATATCTATTTTTTTTGCGATTTGAAATATCCTTTTATATTGGTATTCAATTTTAGTTATTTCAAGCTTATCTATTTCAAATTTAATATCTTCTATAAGCTCTTTTTCATCCTCCGTTTTAGTATAATAGATTAAATCTTTCCTTCCAAATTTTAACTCAATTTGGTATTCAGAAATTAGTTCTTTAAAACGATTGTCGGATTTATTTTCCTCTTCTCCAGTATAAACAAACCACGGAATTATTCTACTTGACTTTAAATCACTTAAAAATTTCAAAGAGTAAATCATACCACTTTCACCTTGCTTCTGTTCATCAATGTCTGATTTTTTGTAACCTCTAGCGTCTAATATTACTGCTTGATAATCCAAACTGGAATCATTTTTTAAAATTTCCATCCCTTGCACATGGAAACGCTCTCCTATAAGGTCAATTTTAGCCATTTTAGCCATAGTCCCTATAGAAGCTACAATAGATTCACATTTATCGTCTATTAATAAAACTTTATATCTTTTCATAAAATTATTTATAATTAAATTCAATACCTACCTCAAAAGTAAAACCACCTGCTTCTTCAAGCGAATAATTATTTTGAAATACTTTACCATTATTTCGTTCTACTAGGGTTTTTATAATATGTCCTCCCTTTCCTGTATTAGAAGTAGTCCCTGCTATACCTCCATCAGCAAAATAATTCAAAGAACTTATTTGCGATGATCTACCATTATTTAAAATAGTTATAATAACTACCTGTTTATTTACATTTATATCCAAATCTATTTTAATCTTATTAATTGGATTTGAATTATCAAAACCTCCATGTTTAATAGCATTTTGAAAAATATTTGTAAAAATCCTTTCCAAATCCTTTTTATTTGAAAAAATCATTAATTCGGTAATTTCAAAATCGATTTTAACTTTATCAACACAACAATAATCTATTTGACACAGTTTTTCATTATTATTTGACCAATTGTTACAAAAGTTTTCAATAAAATCGAGAATATCGAATTCTACTTTTATGTAAAAATCTTCAGATGGGTTATACAATTCAGAAAGCAAAGTTGTCATTTTTTTAACACTACTAGAAATCTCTTTAATAAGAGCAAGAGTAGTACTATTTTCTTCTTGATCAATTACTTGATTAAAACAGTCTGAATTATCATTAGCAAACCAGTCTAAAGCACCTACTTTACCAACAAGTTTTAACAACTCCCCATTACGAATATCATGTAAGTTCCATTGAAAATCATTGACTCTTTCTTTTAATAAAGTATCAATTGTTGACTGGAGCTGCAAAGTTTCAATTTGATTTTTATCAGATTGAATTTTAGCTCCTTCAACTAAAGCCTTTTGACGAATTAGAGAGTTTTGAAGATCCATATCTGGAACTATAATTTTTAATTTTAAAATATTCTTTAAATTCAATCTTTGTATAATTAAACCTTGCGAATATTTTTTAACTTGCTCTAAAACAAAATCTGATGCTAACTGCAAAATCAAATAAGACAAATCAACACTTTCGTCTTGAATTGTAAATATCTCGATCTCAGGCGAGACTAAAACTGGGTTATCTTTATTCGCATTGCAGTAAGTGGGTTTTAGATTATTCGAAACTTTAGAAATTAACAAGGATGGAGTTTCTAATTTAAAAAAATTAGTTTTTAACTCCCCTAGATCTAAAGAATCAATATCAATGTTATATAAAAATGAGTCTGTAGCTAAGTCGGAAATTTTTATTAATTTACCTAATTCATTATTAGCCTTAGTTTTTGGTGCAGATCTCAGTATTGAAGACAATTCAATAATTTTTGAACCTTGTTGAATTTCGTAATCACCTAAACTATTTATATATCTGGATACATTTAGGTTGTAATCATTCTCAACTATTTCATTGTATGAAACTAAATGAGAAAATTCAGCAACTACATTTTGACTGAACCAATTATGAACTATGCTGTCAATGTTCTGCACTGAAAGTATATTTAAATAACTAAACTTGCTTGTTTCAAATTCAGTTGATGCATTTATCATAAAAACATCATTTTTATCAGGAGTGGGTTTGTTTTCCAAAATAATTATTGAAGTTGGAACAGAGACACTTTCAAATAAATTTGTTGGCAATTCTATAATTCCCTTTAGATAACCGTTTTCAATAATATACTTACGAATGTTTTTTTCTGAGGCAACACCTCCATAAAGGTTATCATTTGTTACAACAACAACTGCAGTACCGTTATCTTTTAATGATTTTAAAATGTGAAGTATATAGGCATAAAACGGATTATCGCTCGGAGGAACACCTGTAGTAGCATTCCACCGGTCAAATTTATCATATCCTTTTTGAAAATTCCACAAGCCTTTTTTTAATGGAAAATTATCAAGTACAAAATCAAATTTTTTTATTTCATTATTCTGCTCAAAAAAAACAAGTTTATTAAAAATGTCATTTTTTTCAATTTGAAAATTAGTTATTCCATGAATAATTAAATTTATTTTCGTAAAAAAAACATTATTTGCATTCTTGTCTTCAGCATAAAAGTAAACTTTCCCACTTACTTTTTTTGAAATCAAAACTAGTAAGTCACCAGTCCTACATGTGGAACTATTTACTAGGAAATTCTCATGATCCTTGGTCACGATTAATCTAGAAATTAAATCATTAATACTGGCTGGAGTAGAAGTACTAGCTGAACTATTAGTGCTTTCATTTTCAAATGATTTTTGTATATAATTGAATAATTCTCCCCATACATTTTTATTTTCTTCTTTAGATATATCTAAAGTATCAGCAAAATCATTAATCAAATGCAGTAAGCCAGTCAATAACATTAATCTATTCTCAGTAGATCCAAAATTATCTAAATTATTCTTAAACTCTACAAAGTCAAGTATTCCATTTAACACAGGATTTTTAAGAGCAATATTATTTAGCCTATTAGTTATTTGAAAATTTAGTTCAATAAAGTCATTTATTGTCAGCAAAGCCGGAAAATCAAATTGGTCTTCAATTTTAATTTCAAATTGATTATCTACCTTGTTTTTTAAAGAAACGTATTTAAAAAAGACTAAACTTAAAATATTATTTTTTAAGTTACTTATATTTGTACTTCCACTTATTTTATTTAGTGATTTCCAAAAATTAACGTAAATTGAATCATTATTATTTAACATACACAAGAGATTTAAATTATTTTAGTGCAAACTTAAACTTCATTAGTGCACTCTATGTGCACTAATAATTATTTTTCAACTTATCTATTCTTGTTTTTAATTTTTCAACCAGTGATTGTGGCTCTAATACTTTAACCTTTTCACCGTATGAAAGTATCAGTGCTTCTAATTCGTTGTTAGGAATGACGTCCAGATGTACCTGGATTTTATCACCAACATCCTTAATGTCTTGTGAAACGTGAAGTATTTTTGTTTCCAAATAGGGTACAAGTGATTTATCTACTACATCAAGGACAATATGCTCAATATTTGCATTTAGTTTAGTTACGCCAATAATATCGTCAAAATACATATTAAAATTGATAGTAGAATCGATATACTCCTGATTTGCAATTTTAATACTATCTATTCGGTCTAAAGCTAAATTTGTTATAGTTTCATAATCATTTGACTTCCCAAATAAAAACCATCGCATATTGTATTGTTTCAGATAATGTGGGTTTATTATGATATTGACTGCGTCTTCATTTTTGAAACTATTGTAATCTATACTTAATACCTTTTTATACAAGATGGCGTTATAAAGTTCTGGAATAAATTCTAATCCTTTTAAGTTTTCGTTTTCATCAAAACTAATGATAACATCACTTTCTTTTTTTAAATTGAAGTCGGCTTCCAACCTTGTACTTAATTCATTTATCCAGCTGTATTGTGGCAATCCTTTGAACCTCCCTAATGTTAGCAATGCTTCTCTTAATTGATTTGCTTCGGTTTCGTTTAAGGGTTCTTTTGTGAAAGCAGAAAAAGAAGTGTTTTCATAACGAAAAAAAGTTGTTGTGCCTTCTTTCGTCCTCTCCAATTCTACACTATATCCTTGTTCACTCTCCATGTGTATAATATCCCTATAGACCATCGTTTTTTGCACTTTAATATCCTTGAGCCCATCTAGCGATATGGCAGAATTACAAGCCTTGACTAAATCATGAATATTGTATCTTCTTCCAGTATTTCGAAAACAATTATCTAGAGCTTTATATCGGATGAGGGCATTTTTGCTTGGCGGCATATATAAATATTATTTTGATTTTTGATAATGCAATAATACAGTAAAGAAAAATTAAAATGAAGGGACCATTGAAATAGAAATTTTATTTCTTTACTTACTATTCATGATTTATAAAAACATGTTCTTTTTGATATTCTAAATTTTCAATGTCAAGTTCATGATCATCATGAATTATCAGAGTTCCATCAATTCCTATTAGCGTAAAATCGTTCTCAATGGCAAAAACACCTTTATCAAGCATTACGTGATGATTGGGGCACAAACAAATTATATTTCCCGGTTGGTCCTTTCCATTATGTGGCTTTCCTAAAGGCTTGATATGTGCTGCCTCTGCATATTTTACTCCTCGAACTGAAATATCAATTCCGCACACTTGACAAGCATACTCATACATTTTTTTTACTTCCATAGATAATTTAGTATCTCTAACGATTCTTAGAATAGTCGTTGGAACTCGCTGTGATTCTTCGGAACCACTAGACAAGATTTGTTTAACTTGACTTGCTTCTTCATTTAATGGATTAACTTTTTCTAATCTAAACCTACAAATTAGGAATCCATCTTTTCCTTCTTCTTCGAAATGATCTGTAATAGTGTACAAACCTCCGTATTCATAACCGATCTTTGGACTATAAGCTGATTTGTGTTTATAGCCCCGAGAAACTCTTACTGGTAAACCATGCATTTCACTTACAATAAGTGCTTTATTACCAGTTGCATCCCAACTTTGATCTTTAGTATGTTTTTTTGAACCGTCTTCTCTCCCACCTTCACCAGTATAAATAATTTCATCACCTAGATCATAGTCATCCACATAACCCCCATTTAAAACAATTGATGATGCACCTACTTTAGGATTTCCATCTATTCCATTAACAGGTTTCAAATGGACTTCAGCATCTCTAAGTTCTTGTCTATCCTTGAAGGTAGCTCCTTCTTTAATTCCTTCTATTTCTCCGAATAAGTAATTTGGCATAATTTATAAAGTTTTACATCCAGCATCAAGCAGGGCTTGGTAGGTATTATTTAGTGAATTTTCCTTTGGAACAAATATAATCAACCCATCTCTACCTCTGGTTAATAATACTCGGTAGCTATTTTTTCGTAATTTTTTTGAGTCTTTTGCGTTCCTATTAGGCACCGTATCTTTCCAATCAGTATCATAAATCCAGTCTGCATCCCAAGCCAAAATTGGCATATCTAATTCTAAACCTTGACAAGCAAATTCTGTAACAACACTATTCAAATTTCTACAATAAGAAGGGTGTTTATCATCAACATAATATTGTGAAACGATAATGGATTTAGTAGAAGTAAAATCATTATTCACACCATATTTTGGAAGAATTTTACTTTTTGAACTAGCAATAATACCAAATGTCTTGTTTGGTTCATCACTGTATTTATTTCTAACATGCGCTTTAGCTAATTCAAGATCTCTTGTTAGGTAGACGGCATAATCGTCCTTAAATAAAATCTCCATGTTGACTTTCGCTATTGTAATTTCATTGTCTAAAATCAATTTAACCCATGATTGAAGTTGTGTTGCTTTATGTGTTCTTAACGAATTAGTTAAATTAAATTCATTAATTATTTCCGTTTTTTGGTTTATAAAATTAGCTTTCAATTTTTCAGGGCAATGAACAGTCCATTTTGTAGCCGATTGATTCAGAGCAGTGGACCAAAGCTCCATGCCGCTTTCCTCACCTAAATGTATTTCCTGACCTTCTCCAATTAAACCAATCAACAAACAATGTGATTGCTTATTTCCAATATTGATAAAGTCTGTTGGTTCTGAGTTCGCACCTTCTCTTTTTGAATTAGATACTTTTTCAGAATCCCAAGCCCGTTGTGCTTCATCATAAATAAGTACGTCTTCAGACGGAATTTGAGTTGAGTGTGCATATTGTTTTAAGAAACCGTGAACTGACTGAACAAAATTATAATTACCTAAGCTAAATTGTAAAACCTGAACCAAAGGTCCATTACCAGATAAAAAGACTGCTTTTTGCATATCCTTTTGCTTATAGGTATCAAAAACAAATTGTAAGCCTACAAGGGTTTTTCCAGCACCAGGCACTCCAGTAATAAGCGCTAAATGATGTGAATTATCTAATTGTGACTGCGTCGCTATTTGATGTAGTTTCTTTAATGTTATTGGTATTCCTGCACTATTCGCCTTTTTAATTTGAGGAAATTGCTTTTCTTTAAACAGCAATTGTGCCGATTGAATTAGTGAAGGTAATGGTGCATATTCACTTGCAAACCAATCAACAATATTCGTAAAAGGCTCTTTAATAAGAACATGTAATAAAATATTAATATTATCCCCTGACAGGATTTGTACTTCATCTGATATATGCGAAATAGTATTAGCAGCTGCTAAAACTAAAACAGGTATAACATTTAAATGATGAGATTGCTCATGGTAGTTCCTTAAATCTCGAGCATAATGTTTTGCTTGATCAATTTGAGCTTGATTTTCATTGGAATAGCCTTTAAATTCTAATACTATTAAGTTATTTCCACTAAGAACTAACACATCTGGCCTACGACCTCTTTCTCTAAGTAACTCATACTCGAATACTATGAATGTATTTTTCGTGAGATCTATTGGTAAGTTTAATAATGCTAGTTCCCGTTTCAAAATATTGAAACAATCAAACCAGGCTTTTCTTTGAGAATAGCTGGCTTCTTCCTGCATACACATAATATGATGCTTTTTCAATCTAGTTCCCCACTCAATTACTTCAACCTGGAGAAATGATTCAATAGAGTATACTGTATTGTTAATTTTATTATTCTCCATTTAATGCTTTTATGAATGGAACATCAGCTGGAGCAAATTTAAAGTTTACAAATTCAGAAGTTTCTACCCACTCAATTTGATCATGATCATTTAAAATAATACTTCCAGAAAGGTGTTCACATTCATAGGCTTGCAACTGAATAGTTTTATCTCCATAATGATGTTTATTTTCCATAAAAAATGTACCAACAGTAACTATTATACCAAGTTCTTCTTGTAATTCTCTCTTTAAACAATCTTGTGGTGTTTCTCCTCTTTCAATCTTTCCACCTGGAAATTCCCAATACCCACTAAGATGTTTGCCTGGACCTCGACGAGCAATTAGAATTTTTTCTCCCTTACGTATTATAGCCGCAGTTACTTGATAAGTTGTATTTAGCTGTTTCATTAATTTAATTTTCAGTATTAATACTGGTAAAAATAGTTCAGCCGATAAATTCAGCGCTACAAAAAAACATATTATTTAATTCCTTACAAACGAATATAACAAAAAGAAGTTTTACGACATGAATTTCGATGAAAATTATGTTTAAAATTTAAAGATTATTTGATATTTTGTAATGATTTATTTATAAATTAGCTACAAAACCAAAGACCTACTTTACTGCTAATAACTAGGTTAAAATAGGTGTAACGGAACCTGTTTTGTGGCTTGGTATAAACAAATTATTTAATAAGGTATGAATTCCGATAAACTACATTTAAGGATACAATGGAACAAGTACAATACATAAAATATCGCATAAAAATAGCAGTTTAAGTAATTAATTAAAAGCAACTGTTTAAGCTAAAAATAACCCAACCCATAACATCTGTCAAACGCAATCGATGGTATTCGGTTTATTGTTAGCTTTTTTTTCCTGTTTTCGTTTCTCATAATGGAGAAAACTCGTTTCCCAAACCGCGACCGCGATTGGTAGCATACCGTTATATGAAAAAATTTTGTTTATAAACGTACTTTAAATCTGATTAATATGAAACATGTAATTATAACTGAAAACGATGAATCCCAATGGGATGACAAAACGGGTATTTCATACAACTATCCATCTAAATATAATACGATACTTAACCCAGGGACTAAGGTGATTTATTATAAGGGTAAATTAAAACATCAACATTTTGCAGATCGCAGGCTGTCAAATGATCCACACTATTTTGGAGTTGCTATTATTGGTGATAATTATCTGGATAAAAAAGCTTCTAAAAAAGAATATTATTGCGATATATTAACCTATCAACCTTTTGATTTGGCAGTGCTTTTCAAAGTAAATGGGGATTATCTTGAACCTATTCCAAAAAGTAAAGAGAAAAATTATTGGCGGGATGGCGTAAGGGAAATAGCGAAAGAGACTTTTGATAAGATATTAAAATTAGCTTCCGTTAAATTTGAATCTTCTATAGAAATAAATAATTATAGAATTTCAACTACAAAGTTCGGAGAAGTCTTTGATGAATTCCCTCGTTTTGTATTTGATGAATCAGGAGGAAGACCTTTTGTGGGGTTTAGCGATGGTTATATATACGAACAAGAGTCATATAAGAACGAGCTTAGAGAAGAGTCCCTTTTTATTCTAAAAACTATTGAGTGGGAAAAGGATTGGATTGGAAAGGGGGAAATATTAAAGAGAATAGTTCAAACATTCGATCTAGAAACGAATAATTTGGTTGATACGAAACAAAAATACGGGCCCAATAGAGTTCCTCATAGTAAAATGATTAAAGCCATTCATGATGGAACTAATTTAGAAATTATAGAACAGACATTATTTAATCTTTTTAAGTCAAATAAAGAGCACGAGGACATATTTAATAGCATGGTTGAATTGATAGGAAAGCAGTATTCCGTGATTGCTTTTCTGTTTTTCTTGAAAAATGATAGACGATATCTTCCAATAAGTACTACCAACTTTGAATATGCCTTTAAAACATTAGGTTGTGATCTTACATTGTCCCGTAATTGTAGTTGGGATAATTACAAATCTTTCCTAGGTGTTATCTTCCAAGTGAAAGATGCTCTGGAAGCTATTATGAATCAAAGTATTAACCTAATTGATGCGCATTCATTTTGTTGGCTACTTGGCTACAAGGACAGGTACCAAGAATGGCTAAGAGAAAAAGGACTACCTATACCTGAAAAATATTTTTATGCCTTTGAAATAAATCCAGTCAATAACTCTTCCAGCCAAAGACGTTCTACCCCAAATGATGCGAATAGAGATGGAAACGTTGATTGGGATAAGGAAAACATCAGAAAGAGGATTAAAGGCCGTAGAGCAGAAGAATTGGTTATGGATTTCGAATATCAACGATTATCAGAAGCAGGTCAAGAAGTTCTTGCAGCTAAAGTGGAAGATTATAGTACTAAGTACAGCAAAGGGTTTGATATACTATCATGGAACATAGATGGAACAGAAAGAAATATTGAAGTCAAATCATCGGATAGCAATAGTTTTATTTTAACTCGAAATGAGCTTAACAAGTCTAAAACGAATCCTAATTATTGGATATATATTGTTAATGAAATCGAGAATAAAATCCAGATAAAACAAATAAAATCCCCTTCTTTTAGCGATGAAAATCAATTCAAACTTGAACCTAAAGATTATTATGTATCCTTTTCTATTGAAGAATGATATGGGTTGTTTGTGGTCTCTTATTTAATGATTACTATGTTGGAAAGTAAAATTTTGTACGGTATAACTTTAGATAGGAATGAGGTTTACAGATTAGCTTTTGGGGTTCATTTTCAAGAACACAATTTGACAGAAGACCGTTGAGTAAAATGAAGAAAGATATTTTAACAGAATTTGGCATTTTAAAACTTAAATAAATATTGCGCCAAAAAAGGCATAACTTAAATTATCATCCAATATAAAGACCGTGTACAAAAAAGGATAATAATGACTATTTCGCTGAAAACTGTACCTCACATGTATCTTTTTTTTTCAACACACTAATTAACAATGAAGTAAACTTTCTGTATTGGAAAATAGGTTTTACAAAACATCATAAAATAAAACAAAGAATCCCAGTTAAAATGTCATAAAACGGCATTTTAACTGGGATTCTTCTTTCTGTTTATTTAGCTTTATTTACAGATAGTTTGCTCCTTTTTGTACCATTATTGTACCACGAAAATAATTTTCATGATTGAGAAATATTTCGGCGAAATGATGACACATAGAGACACACATAGACACAATGGGACACAAAATCAGTCACATTATGAGTTCTAACATTGAGGTTATCAGAATTTGTGAGCACTGCAAAAAACAGTTCACAGCCAAAACAACGCGCACACGGTATTGTTCACACCTTTGCAACAGCCGTGGTTATAAATCACTAGTACGCAAAGGAAAAGTGGAAAAAAGCAATACGGAGATCGTTCAGCTTTTAAACACAGACTTGGAAAAAATAAAGCCACTTGAGTTTTTAAAAATTACTCAGGCAACCGTTCTTTTTGGAATCAGCAGAAGCACGCTCTACAGGTTAGTTAACAATGGACAGCTGGACATTGCAAAGTTTGGCAAACGAACTGTTATCCGCAGGTGCGATCTTGAAGCTTTTTTTGCAATTCCTGTACAGGATGTAACCTTGAAAACTGGACAGCAATTTCCTGGTTTTGACAATTGCTACACTATAACGGAAATTCAACAGAAGTACAATATTTCTTCAGGAGCGCTCTATCTATTGATTCAACGGCAGGGTTTAGTGAAATATTCTGTTGGAAAATTCACCTGTGTTGCCAAACAGGATATTGATATAATTTTTAATACTGTGGGAAGATGAAAAATATAAATGTTACGCTAAGAAAGAGGATACTGCCAAGTGGTAAGATTACACTATATCTTGATTTTTTCCCTCCAGTATATAATCCTAAGACTAATAAACTTTACCGTAGGGAGTATTTAAGTTTATTTTTGGTGGCAAAACCAAAAAGTGCTATTGAAAAAGCTTTAAATTCTGAGAACTCATACAAGGCTGAGATCATTCGTGGCAACAGGTTTAATGAAGTAAATAAGGAACAGATTTATACTCCATTTGAGCTTGAGCGCATTCATCTCAAGGAGGTTGGTAAAAAATCATTTCTACATTATCTAAAGCATACGGCAGAAAGCCGGACTGGCAATAATGCAGATATTTGGAAGTACGCAATTATTCACTTTGAAATGTTTTTAAAAAATGAGGACGTACTAATGCAGGACATTGACGAGACACTTATTGAGGACTTTAGAGCGTACCTCTTGAAGGCAAAATGCCTCAGAAAAAAAAACCAGTTTCTGGCTCAAAACACTGCCCTATCTTATTTTAACAAGATCAAGGCTACCCTACGAAAAGCTTACAAAAAAGGATTACTGCAAACTGATGTTAATGCTGCAATTGAAGGTATAAAGGAACAAGAGTCTCAAAGGAACTTTCTAACCATGGAAGAAGCGGTAAGGTTATTTAAAACCACTTGTCAAAAAGAAATTGTTAAACGTGTCAGTCTTTTTTCCCTGCTCACAGGCATGCGCTATTCCGATATATCAAAACTTACTTGGGAAGAAGTACAACACAGTAAACAGGAAGGCTATTATATAAGATTTAAACAGCAGAAAACTGATAGACCAGTCACCCTACCTATTTCTGAGGAAGCGCTTGAATTTTTAGGTGAACGAAGAATGGAGCATGGGAAAATCTTTTTAAATTTAAAAAAATGGGATTTTGACCGTATTATACCCATTTGGATTAAAGATGCAGCTATTGAGAAACATATTACTTTTCACTGCTTTCGCCATACCTATGCAACATTACAGATGGCGGCAGGAACCGACATTTTTACTGTTTCTAAAATGCTGGGACACAAAAACATAAAGACCACACAGATTTATACGAAAATCATAGACGAGAAAAAAAGGGAAACAACTAATAAAATTTCTTTTAAATAAATTCAAGTTTTTAATTATAGAAAGGAAATGAATTCCAGTCTTTTATATTAAACACAATTTCTACTACCATCTATTTCCAAATATTTTAAGCTAAAGTATAGAGATAAGTGATGCTATTTATTTGCCTGATTATTAATGGAATGATTCTTCATTTACCTGACTCTTTAATACAATTCTAATAGTCGTTTTATGAAAACCATCTGCTAGAATAATGCTATTTATACCTCAATTATTATGTAACCAGTTCAGATCCTCAAAGCACATTTATACTTTCGCTATGCTACAGTATAAAAGAGCTTTAAGGATACTCAATAAAAGAATCTTGAAAATTGAAGTTGCTACCTACGTATAATTTTCAAGACCCTTTTCCATGACTTATTTAGCCATATCATTACTTCAAACTATAAGCCGATTAAAACCATCAGACAATATTTCTAGTGATTACCTTCGGCGGATTCAAGGACCTATCGCAACAAGTCCATTAATTAGTTAGTTATTCAAAGTTAGTTTTTTTGTTGCATTTTGG
>NZ_JBZXDY010000025.1:0-62256 GCF_058725285.1 Flavobacterium sp. DW-iso2
AATTCGCTTGTACGTTTTTTTCATAATTCAACAAAGATAAAATTTATCATTTGTTGCGTTAGGTTATTGAATTCTCCAGATGTTTCAAATATAGTGAAAAACCCGCCACGGCATTGCGTGGTTCCGACACCACGGCGGGAACAAAACCAAACAATAAAAATTATGTTTGAATACCAACAAAACACACTTTGCGTTGCTTCGACTTGGCTAGTGAATGAGGGATTTTTGTCTGATTCTAATTTAAAGTTACTTACACATCGGGGTAAAATCAAAAAACTAACAATCGGCGGTAACGGTCGTAAGGCTTTAGTAGCCTACGAGTCTATCCCTGACCGTTTCAAGAAACTGATCCGTGAAAAAGTGGGCGATCCATACGCAAGCGTTAAAAACATTGTTTTTAGCGACTACATGGACTGGGATCATACTGCTGAACAGTATTTCAGAGATTACCTATTAGAGAATGGCTCGCACCTTCCTGAAGAAAAGCAGAAAGAATACACACACCAGGCGATCATGTTCAATGCTGTTAAACACATCGCAATTAATGTAGTGGTGCAAAAACGCTTCGGAGGTAAAAAACAAATGTGGGATCGTATGCTCGAAGCAATTGGAAATCTACCTGAAACGTGGTTACACACTCGGTACAAAAACGTGATTTCGTTCAAGCGAGCTATCCAAAAATATGATGCTGAAAGTTACGGGTCAATAGTTTCAGGCAAATGGATGAACTCAAACCCTTCTAAGATCATTGACGATGTTGCCGATTTTATTATGTCTCAATATTGTTTGCCTGTCAAATACACCATCACTGAAGTACTAAGAATTTACGAATCAGTACGTGAAGCCAAAGGATGGAAATCATTAAGCGAAAGAGCTGTTGGAGCGTGGCTTGATAAAACGGAACAAAAAAGGATTTGGATGCTGGCGCGAGACGGAAAAGACGAATACATGAAACACTTTGGCCACACTGTAACACGTAACCGTTCCCAGTGGTTTCCTAATGCTTGGTGGGCGATTGATGGTACTAAGCTAGATCTAGTACACTTTGCGGACAACAAACAGAAAATGGCAGCAGAACTTAAAATAAACGTTGTTTTTGACGTTCACAGCGAAAAAATCATTGGTTGGGACATTGCATACAGCGAGAACCACGCATCGCACTTTAGAGCTATTAAAATGGCTGTTAATCATTCAGGGTGCCGTCCACATTTGTTCACTTACGATAAGCAATCAGGGCATACCTCAGGAAAGATGCAAGATTTATACGATAAGCTACCGGTAAAAGGGCATCATTACAGCCATAAAGTGGGTAGAAAATCAAGTCCAGCTGAGCAAATTTTTAACCGCTTGCAACAACAGGTTATCTCTAAAATGTGGTTTTCTGACAAACAAGGGATAAAAGTTAGAACCGCTACAAACAAACCCAACACGGATTTCATTATGGAATACAAAGAGGCGCTTCCTACAGTAGATCAATTTAATAAAATATTCACAGCCCTGGTTAATAAATGGAATGCGGGCAAACAAGAAGATTGGGCAATCAACCGCATTGAAAGATACAATGAAGAAACGGAACACCGCGAAGAAATTAGCATTATGGACCAACTATCAATGTTCTGGATTGATGAAACCAAAGTTAAAAAATACTACGCTCACGGAATGCCACTTACTGTTGAAGGCAAAGATTATATCTACGAAGTGTATGATGAAACAAACAACATCGACACGGAATTTAGACGAAAATATGTTGGCGAAAACCTCATTGTAAGATACGATCCTGAACGACTAGATGAATTTATTGGATTATACGAATTGACTCCTTCAGGCGAAAAAAGATTTGTTGCCTATGCTCAATCCAAACGAATGCACGAGTCTATACCGGTACTTATGAAAGGAAATTCAAGAGCATTACTCGACCAAGACATAGCCGTTAGAGATGCCGAGCTAAAACGAGACCAAGAAGCCTACGAAAGATTAATACAGCGATCAGGCATAAGCCGCGAAAGCTTAATCGAAGAACAAGAGATGATGATCAAGTTTCAAGGCCATTTGCCAAAAGAGGAACAAATGGAAACCGACAGAACTTCTTTTCATTCCAGATTTTAACCCTTTAGAACTATTTAAAAACCATTTAAACACTGATTAAACCTAAGATTATGACACACACAGACAAATTAAACATCGTAGAACATTTAGATCAATACATTACTCAAAAAGGATCTCAAAACAAAGTAGCAATCGAAATGAAAACCGTTTCAGCCGCTACCCTTTCACAAATGAGAAACCACAATTGGGATAATATAGCCGAGGAAATGTGGCGCAAAGTTTCTGCCTTTCTTGGTATAGGTACTAACGAATGGAAAATTGCTGAGACTGGGAACTCTCAACTACTAATGAAATTGTTTAGCGAGTCTCAAAACTTCTCTTTAGTTCTAGCGGTTACGGGAAACGCAGGAAGCGGAAAAACAGCCATTGCCAAGAAATATGAAGAAGAGAATAAAAACGTATTTAGACTTTCCTGCAACGAATATTGGGACAAAAAATGGTTTCTACGTGAGTTGCTTTCCAAGATGGGAAAAGAGACAGACGGAATGACATTGCCCGAAATGATGCATAAGGCAGTTATGACATTAAAATCAGCATCAAAACCAAAAATCATACTAGATGAAGCCGATAAGTTGTCGGATACGGTTCTGCTGTTTTTCATCACCCTATACAACGAGCTCGAAGGACATTGCGGTATTACCATTATGGCAACCCAATATTTAGAAAAGCGTATCCGTCGAGGAATCGCAATGCAAAAGAAAGGCTACCGTGAGATTTATAGCCGAGTTGGTTTGCGCTTCATAGAATTAGATCAAACTACATTTTCAGATATAAAAGCAGTATGTGTGGCTAATGATTTGAATGACGAACAGATCATAAGAGGAATTGCCAAAGATGCTGACGGAGATTTAAGACGTGTAAAGCGTTTGGTTTTCGCCAATAAAAGAGCGGTATAATGAGTGAATTTAGATACCACCCAATCATAGAGTACCTCAAGATTAATGAAGATGGGTCAGAAATATTACTGAATGGTGCGATTTTAAAGATTAGTAGCCAGCAACTGCCTCACACAAAAAAAATTAGAAAAGTAGTTTTTGTTAATAGAAAAACGATCAACACTATCAGGCTAGTTTGTGAAGCTTGGCATGGTATAGCTCCTACAGGAGAACACGCAGCAAGGCGCACAGTGGAAACAAATGGAGATCATTACAGCAATTTATACTGGGGTAAAAAAGGAATGACCGAAAGTAATATTGTAGGACACAAATGGAATAACCGAGGAATACGAATGACTGAAGACCTTTTCAAATCAATAAGTGATAGGCTAGCAAATGAAAAATTAACCATTGTTCTAAAAGAGTTAAAAGTCAATGCAAGCTCTTATTACTATTATAAAAAAAAGCATGGCAAAAAAAATAAATAGAGCCTACTCTGTTTCAAACGTTCTTTCAAAAAAATTCAATCCTTTAGAGTTCTCTGGTGAATGGGAATCTACACTAGGAAAACCTGACAAGGCCTTTTCGGCGATCATTTGGGGAGGTACTACAAACGGTAAAACCGAAGCGGCTATAAAGTTTGCAAAGTACCTCACAAATTTCGGGAAAGTAGCCTACGATTCCCTAGAACAGGGGCTTTCGTCAACAATGCAAAATGCATTGGTGCGAAACCATATGGAAAGTTGTGGTAACTCATTTGTTCTCTTAGATCGTGAACCTTTTGATGAGTTAATTATTAGAATGAGTAAACCCAAATCACCTGATTTCTTATTTGTCGATTCAGTTCAATACACTCGAATTACTAAGGCTCAATATTACCAACTAAAGGAGTTAATGTTAAAAAAAGGAAAAGGGATCATTTGGATATCACAAGCCAAAGGGAGTATGCCAAAAGGTGCTTTAGCAGATGATATCATGTTTGATGTCGATTTGAAATTATGGGTTGAGGGATTCAAGATGTTTCCTGACGGACGGTTAAACGGAGGTGGTCAGCCATTCGTTATATGGGCTCAAAGAGCCGCTAAATATTGGAAAGAGATTATTTAAAAAACAACAACAGCCATGAACACAACAAAAACAACAAAAGAAAACACAGTAGCCTACCTATTGGAATTGCTACAAAAAACTAGCACAAAGGAAGATTTTATTTTTGAATTCTACTTATTCTGGGTTGAAAACGTAACAATAAGGCTTAGAGATTTCCAGAACGTCCTAGCGAGTGCCTCTGTTAATAAATGGTGGCTGCAAGAACTAGCAAAACACGAGGAACACTTTAGAGAAATAGCCGCCTCTTATCCAGAGATAGCGGGAAAAGATAAAGATCAGTTGTATTGCCAGTGTGTCAATAAAATGATGTCTCGCTTTCCAAAAGCATTGTTAGACCAGGCGCAAAAAAGAGAGTCAAAACCACAGCTGACAAAAGTAGCCGGGAAAAGAATTGAATACTCCATCATTAATCAAAACTAACCATGACAGAAACAAAAATTAAAGACCGAATCGAAAAACTGCAAAACTGCCTCATCGAAATGCCCAACCATCCCAACCGAGTGGAGATTGAAACCGACATCAGGAATTTAGAAAACCGCCTACACCACGAAGATTATGAGTAACCGAAAAATAAACCAACGCCTAGAAGACCTGCAGAACGTATTGTTCTATTGTTCAGAATTGCAAAAAGAAGGAAAGATATATGTGTTCAAAGTGGGCGAACGCATCTGCATTAATCAGGAAAGAGGGTCATTATTTAGCCAACTATCATTTGACAACAACGAGAACTATCTACACGAAGTGAGAGGTTATGAATGCCCACCCGCATTAGAGGCAAAAATAAAGTTCACCGTAGAGAAGATACAAGCCACCAACTGGGGCGGATTCAATCAAGATCAATATTTAAAATAAATGAACATCAATAATATAATAGTAAATCAACCAATAATTATGAATGCAGCAACATTAGATCTAAGCACGTTCAGTGCGGAACAATTAAAAGAAGCCTTGGCCAAAAAAGAAGCCAAAAAAGACACAGACCGTGAAGCTTACAAAGCTTTAGTACTCGAAACCGTACCTAAAGCCATGTTTCAACTTTGCGTAGCTTCCGAAGTAATTTCCGAAGCCAAAACCAAAACGTTTCAGTTTTTTGAGCAGGTTTTAGACTTAAAAAATATCGTTTACGGTATAAAAGAGAAACAACAGTCACACACCTTTTCTACAGATAAAGAAGAAATTACCATCGGGTACCGCATCAATGAGGGTTGGGACGATACCGTAACCGCAGGGATTGCAAAAGTCGAAAAGTACATAGGTTCCTTATCAAAAGACGAAGAAACTGCTTCACTTGTAGACATGCTTTTCAACCTACTAAAGAAAGATGCCAAAGGAAATTTGAAAGGTTCCAGAGTTCTCGAGCTTCAAAAAGCCGCAGCTAAATCTAACGATGAAGAATTTAAAGACGGCGTGGCCGTCATTGGGTCAGCATACAAGCCAGTGCGTTCTTCATGGTTCATTGAGGCTGCATTAATTAATGAAGATGGTTCTAAGACTAACGTGCCGTTGTCCATGTCTTCAGTCGGTTTCTCAGGAAATTACAAGTTTGAGTTTTTTAGCGAAGTAATACCAGCAGATCATGGAGATGAACAACAGTAATACCAGCATCTTATTAGTGATACTACTAATACTACTGAACGGAAAAGCCATAATTACCTATGTGTTATGGCTTAGATTCAAAATCAAAACCCACTTTACCCAACTAAAAAATGAGCGCAACAGTAACGATACTGCCCCTAGAAGATCATCAGCAATATAGTGTCAATGGGCATACTGTTTATAAGGATACCAACGGCAACTATATCTCAAGAATGGATTTATCAGACACAGAGAATCGAGCTTTCTCCAGGTATAAGAAAATAGTCATTGACAATCCAAGATTTAAAACACACACAAAAGCAACTTATAAATTATAATTATGAAAACACCTAAAATAAAAATTACGATCATTCTTTTAATCGCCACTTTGTTAACATCATGTGCCGACTCTAAAAAGTTCAATATAGATAATAAAGAGGTTGAAGTTCAGCCTTACGGATGGTTTGATTTAGAAGCGAAAAACGATAGCATTAAATACAAATTAAACACGGGTAACATTATTTTAAGTGTTGTTTTTTGTGAAACAATCGTCATTCCGATACTAATAACAGGTGACCAATTATGGGAACCAGTCGCTAAAAAATAATTCAGAGAATACCACCTAGATTATTAATTCGGTGTCCCGAGTGTCTTGGAGAATAAAAACTAGCTGAAAGGGACAATAGGTTTTTTAAAAAGTGATGCAGCCCGCCACCCATTATGTCAAGGGACCATCACAAGCAGGTTCGAATCCTGCCTCGGGAGCAAATTTAAAACAACAACAACAAGATGAATACAGACTTATTCTTAAAACAAAGAAAATTGTTATTAAACAAAAAAGAAGCTCAACTAAATGAAATTAACGTTGAATACGCTCGGATTTTAGAAGAGTTTAAAAAAAATAACTCCCCTGTTGAAAAGCATAAAGTATATGAGCTTATTGAGAATGGTAGAAAGCGTCGAGGTTTTAAACGAATTGTGATCTATGACCTTGAAGTTTCGGTATGGGATAAGGATAGTGTAATGATGCGTGTAGGTGGTTGGTGGCTTGATAAGGATAATGTACCAACCAAGTGGGATACAATGACAGTAGTCGGAGTAAGCAACAATGCAGTTTTTAAATTATCTGATAATCAAACAGCTAAAAAACACCCAGAAGCAAATGACAACAACTAAAACCGCACCATACGCCTACCAAGGCACAGGCAGTGCCACAGAGGATTACTTCAAACCAAAGCCCGCAAACTCTCCCCTTCCTTCGGAGGAAGTCGGGGGGAGGAACTACGGACTCTTCGACCACAAAAACCCCCAACACAAGCGAATAATGGCAAACCTACGAACGGCAAACATAGTCGTAAAAAGCGAACGCTGGGGCGAAGTTGCCGACATGACAGGATGGTTTGACCGCTTTTTAAAAAGCGATAAAAGCCCAGTTAAAAAGCCTTTAAAGGAAATGACCGAAAAGGAAGTATCAAAAATAATCGTGGCCCTGGACGGGGTAGTAATTTGGAAAAATTCAATATAAAATGATAACAACTACAACATTGATTTCAGGAATAGTAAGCTTTATTCTCGGGATGTTTTTTGAAGCATGGACTGAGCCGAAAAAAAAAAGAAAAGCAAAAAAAAGAAAAAAGAACACCGTTCGATGTGGCTCTACTGACCTCTATTGTTTCGAATGTGAAATGGAAATGTCAACAAAAGAAAAAAACGGTCAGCTATTTTGTAATAATTGCGGATTACGTCATTAATCATGGAAAAATGCAAACACCTTTACACCCGCTTAAAAGTAGTAAGCGTTACCGTCACCTGCGAAACCACTGTAGTGATCTGCAGTAGTTGCAAAAAAGAACTAGAACCTAGAAAAACACACTGCGCATGAAAATAGCAAAAGTAATAACAGAATGTCCAGAGTGTGAATTTTGCACTAAAGGATCTGCCCAAAATAGCAATAAAACAAACTTTCTTGTTTGCATGTCTCCAATGGCACAACCATTTTTAATTGATGCAAATGTTAACGAGTCTGTGATGAATTTCGAACATAAAATTCCCGAAAACTGCCCGCTAGAAGATTATAAAACACAAGAGCCATGAAAGAGCCAATTTTTACAATAGAAGAACTTCAAAATATGGGGTTTAAGGAACTGGAAGGCGATGCCTTAGATAATAATGGCTATTATCGTTGGTGGGGACTTCAAAAAAACGACTCTGAACTTCACGTTACTTACGTGTATGAGGCTGGCAATAAATTCTTAAATGCCTGCCTAGAGTTCAACGGCGAACAGCTTAAAGGCAGAGAGCTCACAAAAAAAGATGTCGAATTTTTAATCGAATTGATGTAATGAAAATAACCTTAAAACTAAACCCCGAAACCGCACTAATTGTAGCCGCAACAATTGAGGCAGTTTATAACAGCAAAGCATTAACCAGGAGGGAAAAGTCAACGCTTTCGATTGCTCTTGATGTAGCCGCTAAATTAGATGGAAAAGCAGTAGCTATCAAAGCAAAAATGAATCTTTTTGACCCTAAAAAGAAAATTACAATTAACCTAAAATTTCACGAAGCCGATATGTTAGAGTTGCTACTCATTCAACAAATGCAAGGTGTACAAGACACCTATATCAGGCTGGAAATTCAAAAAGCAATCAATATTCTCAATCAGAAGCTCGCATGATAAAAACTAAAACAATCCCAAAAAGACCTGTAGACAAAACCGAAACGATATTTGAAGAGGAATACCGCCTACGTCAAGAAGCAATCAAGTTGTCAAAAACATTCGTTCACACCAAACCCACTAGATACCTATTAAAATGAAAAAAATATACATCGCTGGTAAAGTAACCGGATTACTCCCCGCACAAGTTCAATCAAAGTTTTTTGATGCCACCTTAGCCGTAAATGTAGCGGGATTTGATGCCGTAAATCCTATAGAGGTAGTCAATGATTCCACCACCGAATGGGATGTTGCAATGAAACTATGTGTAGCCGCTTTACTAAAATGTGATGCTGTACTAGCACTGCCTTGTTTCGAAGACTCTCGAGGCGCAAAAGTAGAACTTTGGTTATCTATGAATTTAGCGATCCCCATATTTTATAACATCGAACAATTGAAGCAATGGAACAACTCACAACCTACCGTGTAAAACACAAAAAAAACGGTCTTATATTCCTGTTTAAATTTGATTTAAACGGTGATTTAAGATGGTTCGGTATTCCTGATGAGATTATGAATAACGAACAAATGGACTGGCTTTATTCTAATAAATTCCCACGACAGGAAAGTTATATGGATAAATGGAAAACCGACCCAAAGTACACCAAGCAATTTGAGGTAGAGAAATCGCCCGCCGATGTTTCCTTTGAAGCCCTTTGGAATCTATACGATTATAAAGTGAGCCGAATGGATTCCGAAAACAAATTTAAGAAGCTCAAACCCGCTGAAGTAATAAAATGTTTTATCGAAATTCCTTATTACCTCGACACCTTAAAGAAAACACCGGGCATTGGTAAATTGCATTTGGCCACCTACATCCATAAACGAAGATTTGAAGATGAACGCCCACAAGTAGCCATGAAAGTGGGCAAAGTTTTTAACCCCGTATTAAAGGATTTAGCTAGTAAAATGAGAAACAAGTAAAAGTATAATATTAGAACTCATAGAAAATGACAAAACACTTTATAAAAGTAACTAAAACAAACGGGGCTAAAAACAAGCTTCAGACGCTTTGTATTGACAAATTAACAAAGCTAGACCAAATACTATGCAATAGTTATCCTGAGGCTAAAGAAGAGGTAGAACGCCATTTTTACAACGCTTTAAAAGCCTATGTCGGTACCGCCAAAGAACCTGAATTAAGAGATTTTATTTCAAATGCTCACGAGCAAATATTTTATATCGAAGACCTAATTTACATCTCTATTTATAAAGTAAAAATTGAAGTAATAAACCCATAATCATGATACTAGGATTTAGCACAGAAATAAACGACAAGCCCACTTACTTTGTAGAGAAGATTTGGGCAGAAGTTGGTAAAATATTTGCCGAAATTACTCCAACAGGAAAGTATTATCTAATGCCAAATGAATATTTTGAATGTCTTGATAAAGGATTCCAAAATATGAGCCCTTTTCACCCCAAACTCCACAGCATTCGTGAAGATAAAACCAATCGATGGAAACAAGGGATGAAGATTGATTTTTTTATCAATGTTCGGAGAAAAAATATGTTCCGGTTTGCTCCGGTTCTGCCAGTGGTTAGCGTTCAAGATTTTGAGATTGTTTACTATACAGATCGAGAAGTGTTACGAAATGATTTACCACCCAAAAGGGCTATTGTAATTGACGACAAACGTTTATCAGAAGATAAATGGCTAGAACTAGCCCAAAACGACGGTTTCGACACGGTAGAAGAATTCTTTGCTTACTTCAATGAAGATTTTACAGGTAAACTAATTCACTGGACAGATAAAAAATATTAAAAACATGAGAACAAAATCAATAAATAAATCAGAAATACTAGCTATTCATAATTTTTTAAGGGATGCTATATACCGCTTCAGAGTAATGAACTGTAACCCGGATGAATTAATTGTCAGCTTACCTAATTGGCTACAACAGCTTTTAACTAGCTATCCAATGACTAATTATCTAGATCATAGCCTAGCAATGATTTTAGAACATTCAAGGTATTTTGATGTTAAAATACAGTCCCATTATAGTGATGAAGTGGTAGTGTTTTTTAAAGACTACCACTTGAACCCCAGTTTTTTTAAACCAATCATTCACAGAATTAATTTTGAGAATGAGGAAAACCGTAAGGAATCATAAAAACAACCTAATACCTTTGATTATGCAAGAAATATGGAACGATCACCACCGCCAATTAAAAGAAATAGACAGGCGGTATAAAAAACGAATAATAGTGCTGAAATTATTTGCAATACTAATATTTGTTGCTTTTATAATAATATTTACAAATAATTCCTACATTTGATTTATGGAGATACGTTATTATAAACAAAAAGTAGCAAGATATTTTATTATTATTGATGGAATCTATGAAATCTCAACTGATAGTTTAGACGATGTCACTCGCTATATTAAAGAACGTTCGATACCGGATATAATGCTTTTGGACGTTCAAGAAAGGAAATGGATAGAAGTTGAGTCACTACTAAAAAAAATAAATTAAATATGAAAAAACTAATCCTCTTAAGCACATTAGGGCTTATGTTAGCAGGTTCAGCAGTGGCCTATGAATATGTGGGTAAAAAGTGTACAGGAACAAAAAGTTGTTCTGCCTGTAAAAATTGTAAGTATTGTAAACACTGTGCAAAAGATGGCGGAGAATGTGGAGTATGTAAATAATAATAATCAAAAAATAAAAATTATGGGAAAACAAAATAATCCATCACCGTCAAGACCTACACAGTCACCTCCTTCAAGTCCACAGTCTCCACCGTCAAGTCCAACACAGTCTCCACCAGGACGTGGGAGTGAACAACAAAAAGGAGTAGAAAGACCTCCTAAAAGGTAGTTAAAAAATATA
Source organism: Flavobacterium sp. DW-iso2 (assembly GCF_058725285.1). NCBI lineage: Bacteria > Pseudomonadati > Bacteroidota > Flavobacteriia > Flavobacteriales > Flavobacteriaceae > Flavobacterium > Flavobacterium sp. DW-iso2. The sequence continues at coordinate 11,212 of NZ_JBZXDY010000025.1, forward strand.
TTAACATTAGAATCAATCCTGCAAATAATGAATACATACTATAAAAATTTAATTTCCTTGTATAAATACTATAGGTATCTGAAAGGTCGTCATACATTGTAATTTCTTGATCAATTTTTGCTTTTTTTATGTCATCTGTTTTGGTGTCTAATTTTTCAAGTTGAGATTCACTCATTAAGTAATCGTTGTAATTAGCTTTTAAGCCATAATGTTGTGATAAAAAGTTTAAGGCAACACCAAGTAAGAATGCTAAACCACAAAATTTTATAAATAAACTACAGGATAATTTATTGACAGCATTAAATTTAATAATTTCAAGACATACGTAAATTCCAGCTCCACAAAATGATACAATCAGCAAATCAAGTCTTTGAGCGCTATAAACCATATTATCCCACGCTTGTTTTTTACGTTCTTTAATTTTTTCCATATCATTTAATTTTGATCAAAATTACCTTAAATATACATGCAATGAAAAAAATAATATTACTTTTCTTATTCCTTATAAGTTCATTTATCCAAGCGCAAGACTTCAACACTTATCTCGCTGATGCAAATACATCATTAGAAAATAGAGACGCCAAAAAAGCCTACGCCATTTCTACCAAGGCAGTGGAGCTTAATGTAAATAGTATTGAGGCTAGATGGACTAGAGCGCAAGCCGCAACGGCAACAACTTACTTAGAAGAAAAATACACACAGGCATTAACTGACTTGAACTTTATATCTAATAATGGCGGCGCATCTGCTAAAGTTTACAACGCTATCGGACTTGTGGAACAAGAAATCGGTAGTAATGTGTATCGTTTTAAAAAGGCAAAAACAAATGACAGTTTTTCAGACGACAACACCGCTTATATCAAAGCACAAACGCAAATTTATAGCGAGGCTATTACAAACTACCAAAATGCAATAGCAGCCTTTAAAAATGCTATAGTAGCCAAACCCGAAACCGAATCGAGTTTGAAGTTTAAAATAAAAGATTCAGAGCGGTATATTTCCCAAATAAAAGAATCAATTTCGGATCTGAAATAACCCCAAAAGCCCACCTAAAAAGTGGGCTTTTTTTATATAAAAAAGTTTTCTATTTTTGTACTATGTCCAGAGATATTTTACTACAAACCCGCAAGAAAAAAGAAATAGTTGAGCACTTCAATAAGTTGAGTGCTGAGCGTGCGTTTGGAGTTAAGAAATATACCATTGCCTACTGCGTGGCCTCTACTGCAGAAAAATTCTTTTTGCGACCAAAAACAGTCGAAAGTTACCTATACTGCTAGACCTCTATTGTATCATACAAATCACTTTGATTTCCTGCGGGTGGTACCACCTCTCTAATTACTTCCATTTCCATCTGTTCAAACTTCATATTGTCATACAAAACACTTGCAGAATCGTCCATCATCGTTAACTCATACCGTTGCACGTATAAAATACCCGCACCGCCCGTTTCTACAGGGTTAAAACCAGTCCTGCGCATATTGTTGTAATAATTCCCATTTGTAGCGTGAAAAACGGCGTTTATTTGCGTTAGTAAATCCAAGAAATCTAAGGCTTTTTGTTGCCTTTTGCTGTTTTTTGCCGTATCGGCAAAGGTTTCGTAGAACAAATACACATCCACCTGCAGGCGAAGTTCTTGTATTTTCTCTCCCTGGTCCTCGGTACCTAAAACACGATAGCCAAAAAATACAGCTGGCGATTTAAACGGATGCTCCTCTGCCATAAAGCTAACCTGTTCACTCCACAAATCAGAATGTTTTATTTCGGGAATGTTAGCCGTTACACGGTTTTGATGCTCTAGGTATAAATTCTTTAAATCCTTCATAATTAATCAGTGTTTAAACGCTTTTGAAACGTTGTATAATCATATTTTGAAACTTCGCATCGATTAGCGTATTAAAAGCAATTGAATTCCCCATAAATTGACGTTTTGGCATCTTAATAGTTAGGTGCGTTTTCTTTGTTAGTGCCATCCCTTTGTATTTACCTTGTCCGGTTTCTTTGTATTTGTACCAAAAAAACTTACGCATTTTTGCCGTTACCGGAATGTTGATGATTCCTCCTTCATTATGAATTTTTGCATGAGCAGCATTAGTGCCTAAAACAACTCTTTGTGTACTGCTTTCGGTAATCCTTATAGAATCTCTTAGGCCTGCAGACTTGGTTAAAATGGCACGCCCAGGATCATCATTGTTTTTGCGTTGTTCCCAGTTTTGAATAGTAGCGTCTAAAAATCCTTGTTTCTCAAAATTGCCCATAACAAAGTTGATCATCTCTACTTCAGCAATAGTTTGAGCGTCTAGGATCAATTGTTTGCCCATCTTTTCAAAATCAGGTACTTTTTCTAACATATTGAAATTATTTGTATATTTGCCTATATAAATGGTTACGCGGGGCGAAAGCCCCAAGTTTCCTCCCTCTAATTACAAGCTTCTTAATTTTTTGTAATTCTTTTTCAAAACATCTTCTCTAGTTACTTCAACAGCCTTTCCTTTTCTAATTAAAAACAAAGAAGTTATCTTCTTACCACGTACTTCGCTTATTTTATTTTCAATTTGCTTAATGATAACATCAAAATCAATTGTTTTTATTTTGTCAAAATTCATCACAATAGAATAATTGAGACTTATGGTACCCATTTGTTCTTTTGCGGCTTTAAACTGTTTTGTAATACCGTTGTTACTTTCGGGATTCTTTAAATCCGAGACAAAGCCACGAATCAAGTATTCTGGGTTTTTTACTTTTGAAAGTTCACTATGTGGCCGTATGCTAACATCAACGCCCAATTGTTCAACAATTGTTTTTGCATATTGTACGTTTAGCTCAATATCTTTGGGGTCTGCCCAAGTGGATACTGCTAACTTTGCTTTTTTAGTTTCAAATACCGTTTGATAATCAGGTGTTGAAATCTTCATGTCTTCAAAGCTTGCTTTTATTTTCTTTACATCTGCATCAGGAAAAGCAAAATAAGGGTGTTCGTCTTCATTAAAGATCATATTCGATTTACCCACGTTTCCGTGAAAGCCGGGTGTCGGTTTGCCTTCGGGAGTTCCTTCAGTAGAAGCTTCATCGGTTTGGGTTACATAACAGCGACACGCCCACCCATTTGGTGGGTACCAGCTATCCCAAAAGGCATCATCGACTGGTTTTATAATATCCTCCAGATTGCGATGCTCTTCACGAACACGGTTATCTTTTACGGTTTTATATCTCAGGTTGGGATATAATACTTTTTGAGAGTCGAATTTATCCCATTTCTCAGCCATTGCACCTGATCGGTTAGCGCTATTGTATTCGGTTTCCAAATGCCTAACATTGTACTCCTGATTGACTTTTAAAGCTTTGTCCCTAAAGTCTTGAAAGTTTTTAGCATCTTTCAAATTATAATTAATTCGGGCTAGTTCTTGATAGGTCTTAGCAGCTGAAAAGCGGTATAAGTTTTTGTTTAAAGCTAAATTTCGTTTCGCTTTATCGGTATAATTATAAAAGGATTTACCCACACCTTCAGCGGTGGCGGTTCTCAGATCGCCCAATGTTTTTTGTAACAATTCGGGGTTTAAATCCGTAGGTTTCAAATTCCCCTCATGCAGTTGCTTGGATAGTTTTTCAATTAGCTTGCTGTAATCAGTAAGTTCTACCGCTTTAAAGGTGTTGTGTTCATAGTCGCAAGGATTCGCATTATAAAAATTTACAATTTCGTTTGCCAAAAAGCTACTGGCTGTTGCTTTTGAGACTTTTTTTTTTGATCCGGTTCTACCGTTGCTGCAGTAGTAGTTTGTTTTAATCCAATGATTGGAATACCTGTTTTGTCAGTGATAAATTTGGCGTCCACTTCAAAACCTGCATCAGATATATCTTTGACTAATGCAATCACTTCCGCTGCTGTTAGTTCCTTGGAATCATCCCAATCGAAAGTATAATTTTTCAATTGTGAATAAGCCGGGCTTATCAACTGCAAACGCCAAAGCAAATCCTCGTTTATAAGGTCTTTAATGTCGTTTTTGTCCGAGTCGTGACGATCATCAGATACGCCTTGCATCACCTTTAATGAGCCATACGTTCCTGTAGCTCCTGCATCAGTCGTTCCGTCTTGACCTAATATTCTTTTGGTCATTTCAGAGTTCATGCGATCAATCAACTTATCAAAAATCTCATATGAACTCGAACCCGCTGAGTTCATTACTTCAATTTTCTCATTGCCTTTCAATACTGCCCAATGGTTTGACACCATGTTTGCCATCATGTCGGCCAACTCGTTTTCTCTCGTTTCGCTATAACTATCTGTTGTTACCCAACGAGGTGGAATTCCGTATTTTTCGACATACTCAGCCCACGCAGCTTTGGCAAATTTCTTTGTCAAAGCATCGGGCGCAACGTCTTTTAATATTCCTAAATCCTTGTTTTTACCTATTTGGATATAATAAGGCTTCAAAGGATCTTCTCTATAACTGTAGCCCTTACTGTCGCCGTTCTCTTTTACAATCAAACCCTGCTCAGGAATAACGTTTTCTTGAGGGATGAAGTTCACACTCGCAAGCTCTGTAGTTTCGGCATTCAAGTCCCACAATTCAACGACAGTTGTTCCTTTGAATTTGGCATTAATAGCATGGTAAATAAAGGAGTTAAACCAAGGCCTCTCGAGTAATTTGTTTATTTCGGGATTGGTTTTTCCTGAAGCGTCTACGAGTTTAAAACGGGATTGCTTAATTTTTAAAGTTCGGCTTTCTATAACAGAAGCCAAATGACTGTCTAGTAAGATACTTTCGTATAATTCTACCAAGGGCGCACGGTTAGCGTTTTCGGCCAGTTGTGCCAATGTCAAAGCATCCTTCCATTTTCGAATGGTTTGAACGCTTAGCGATTTGCTTTTTGGTAAGATGATATTGGACGGTCTATTGTCGTAGGTCTTACCTACTTTTGCTCCTTGTGCCATAATTAATAATAATAGTCTTCGTTCTTGTTATTGCCCCATTGTACTGTTTTGCGTTCCACCTCTTTTGCGGGTAGTTCTGGACTCTCTATTGCATCTCTAACGCTATCGAGCCACTTTATAGCCCAATTGTAATTGTCCTTAAAGTCAGACGGGATTTTCCTTGGCGCATTCCGTTTTACCACAAAATAATTGACTAGTGAGGTCAACACTTGTTTGATAATAGGCTTGTCTTCGTAATCAGCCACAGAAAACATAACAGCAACATCAAAACGCCCACGAAGCTTGCTTTTCATAAAAGCAATTTGCTGTAGTTCGATATTGTCCAGGGCTTGTAAATCTTCTTGAACACTATCATCGATATAGGTTTCAAAAAGTTGTGTTTTTAAATCGTCTTCAGTTAAAAAAGATAGTGCCATTAGTATACGTGTTTGCGTTCAACTCTTCCCGTTTTTGGTTTTGTTCCGGGCTTTGGAGGAATCCATTTTGCTAAAAAAGTAATGCATTGTTCGTCTGCATCTGGTGAATCATCGTGACCGCTATACCCGGGTTCTATTCCAAGCAATAAAGCGTTCCCGATTATTGTATCATTATGCGACTTCATCTTCTCGTTGTACCAAACCCGGTTGTTTTGGTAAAAGCTATATTGCGATATAATTCGAGATTCTTTTTTACCTTTTGGAATATTGACCTGTGTTAGCCTTAGTTCAATACTTTCGGCTTCCTCTACAGCGGCAATAACTTCTTTTACGGCATCATTCCAAAATTGCGACTCAAATCGCCACAGTATTTTAACACTCTCAGGTAGAAACTTTTGAAAATCTGCCATAAATTGCACCGCGGGTTTCATTTTTGACTTTTTCACAAAACTGGTGATGTAATAAAAATGTTTGTCTTTTAATCCCCATATTCTCACGGCATTATAATCGGCTTTTGGTGTGCCTGAATAGGCAACATCCCAATGCCCAACAATGCACTCAAAATGGTCTATTCTTGGTAAAGATGTCCATTGTATATCACTTTCTTTCCAATACTTACCTTCAACGTGCGGTTCTTGGTTGTATTCAGACTGAGCGGCTAGTATGTCATCGTCTTCAATTTCTTTATAGTAATTCTTATCGTATTTTTGATGCCAACGAGGCTTGTAAGTAATAGGGTCGTACGCTTTTATACGGTGTATTTTCCATTTTGGGTGCCTTGCTTGGAGCTTCTTCTGGATCATGATAGGCGCAAATGCATTGTTGGACTGCATGAAGCGTCTAGTTTCTCCATCCATTGTAGGAATCAAAGAGCGCTCAATCCAAGTAACCAAAGTATCTTGGTTCTTTTCATTACTTATAGTTTCCTTACTCTCAATATCATCTACATTGATAAAGTTCGGTCTCAACGGACCTACTCTTAAACCTCTACAGTTTTGACCAATACCTAAAGATTGCCCAATGAATCTACCGTCTTTAGTTTGCCATAATTTTTCATCCCAACCACCAAACTTCTTTTGTTCGCCAAAATCGGCTATAATTTGAGCGTTGTTCTCAAACTCTAGGCGTAAATCTTCCAATAATTGAGTGGCTTTACTTTGATTGGTTCCTATGATGACCATGTACACCTTCTCATCATTTAGCCACAGCCAAAAAGGCAATAAGGTATTGCAGACAACCGATTTTGCCAACCCACGACCCCACTCACAAAAACCACGAAAGTTTTTGTTTTTCTTGACCAATTTTGCATATTCAATATGAAAGTCGGGTGTTTCAAAAGTAGCATAATGGGGAAAGTACCTTTGAACCATAAAAGGAAAGTCGGTTTTGCATCGCTCAATAGCTGCTTTCCGTTCTTCTTTGGTTTCGTTGGTATTCCCTTTACCGCCAGACGCACGAATTAACTTGATCTTATCAAGTATCCTCGCTTTAGCTACTTTGTCAACTACTTTCATTTATTTAGAATCTAAAATGTTATTCGCCGTTGTGTGGTTGATCTTATTCTCGTTGAAATCATAGAATAAGTTGGTAATCACTTTTACACGATATCTTTTGTTTCCTATGTGTTTTTCTCTAATTATTTGTCCCACTTTATAGCCACAGCCTTTTTTTAATAAATGTGCGCCTAGTTGTAATTGCCATTCACGGACACTGGCTCTGTTGAGCAATAGATTTAATATGATTTTAAACATGATTTAATTAGTATTTAAGCGCAAGCTCATTAGTATGATTTTCAAAAAACTCTAGAATTTCCAAATGAATCTTTGGATTAACCTTTGCGATCATATCGCTCATGATTAAGTCCATCACATTGATGTACGTGTTGTAAGGAATGCGGTGTTCTTTTTCAAAACCATCTTTGGTTTTGTTCAGTTTTGCAATGGCATCTACCAATTTAATCTTATCGGCATTATTGGCATCAGCATCGCTTTCCATCTCCACTAGCTTTTCGGCATAGATATCAATTAGGTTATTAATGTTTTGAAGTCCGTTTTTAGTAGAACTTAACAGCGCATTACGGCGATCCTTCCACTTGAACTTTTCGACCCAGTCGCCAATTGTCTTTTCGGTTACACCTACAAGAGCAGCGATTTCCTTAGCTGTTTTCTTGCCGTTGATGTATTGATCCTCTGCGAGCTTTTGTTCTCTAATTTTTGCCATAAGTGCGTTGATTATAGGACAAAATTGCACATTCATTATAGATAGTTAAGTATTGGATTTCCTAGACAGGGTTTGAGTTCCCCGTTAATAGGTTTGTATCCCTCGTTTAAGAATTATGATTTTTTTACCACTCGAAATAATCCAAATTTTGCCACTCAATCATTGGATTAAAAAAATGAAAAACACATGTAAATCAATCTTAATCATCGGAACCGCAGGGAGCGGGTTGACGGCAGCTGCTATTGAGGCAATGTCTAAACAATTCCCATTAAGTATTACTGCGGAAGCGGTAGGGCAAACGGCAAACTTTAGAGTTACCGGTGCATTATATGACTGGAACAATACAGCTGAAGATATGACAGCGCAAGTTGATCAGTTCTTAGCAGATGGTGTTCTTGATGTTCATGTTTATTTGAACGGTCCAGGAGGCGATGTATTTCTAGCTGCTGAAATCGAAAACCAAATTTTGCGTTTCCCCGGAAAGAAGATTGGAACGGGTGGTGCGCTTATCGCATCGGCATATACTAAGATTGCGAGTTGTTTAGATGACTTCAAGCAAGCAGATAATGGTCATTATATGTACCATAAGCCATCGGCAAACATTAGAGGTAATGAAGACGAAGTAACATCTGGTTTACAATTACTTAAAAACCTCAGTACATCTTACAAAGAAACGTATGCCACAAAAACGGGATTATCTGTTGAGCAAATTGAAAGCAATTGGTCAAAAGGAGATGTATGGCTAACAGCAAAAGAAGCCGCAGCTCAAAAATTTATTTCAGGAGTAATCAAAAAAGAGCCTATCACGGCCGAAATCAAAGCCTTATTTCAGGCTTGTCATTCTCCTATTATTCCAAAAATTACAAACATTAAAAAACCTGTAAATATTATGAATCAAAAACTTTTAGCACAAGCCCTAGGGCTTCCAGAAGATGCCAGCGAAGAGCAAATAAATGCTGTCGTATTGGCGAACAAAAAGGCAGCTGAAGAAACCGCTGGACTTAAAGCAACTGCAACTCTTAAAGAGGAATCAGAGAAAACGGTAAAAGTTGACGCCTTAATTAATGGCGCAATTACCGATAAGAAAATCACCGCAGCACAAGCTGAACCACTAAAAAGTTGGGCAAAACTAGACTTTATGGCCTGTGAAAACCATATCAAAGCATTAACTGCTTTGGGTAAAGTTTCAGATGCTATTGTTCCCGGTGCAACTTCAACGACGGCCAAAGATTATAGTGCCATGACTGAGGCAGAACAACAAACACTAGCACAAGAAGACCCTGAAGCTTTCAGAGCTTCATACATGGCTTATTTAGAGAAAAAGTAAAAAACAACAAAAACCAATAATTAGAATTATGAAAAATAAATTCGGAATGATCTTCGGCTTACTATTAATGGTATTGGCTGTAGTTACGGGTTTCGCAAAGGAAAACCCAAAAGGAGTAGCAATGGCTGCCGTTACAATTGTAGATGGCGATTTGCTTAATGAATTGAATGAAAAGTTCATCTTATCAAAATTCAAGCACTTAGGAACTTGGATTCAGGAAGTAAAATCCAAAGACAACTGGGTGGGTAATAACGCCATTAGAATACCTAAGAGAAAAGGCGATTCGGCACCAACAGTCTTAATTAACAACAACGTTTTCCCAATTGTGTCTAGCGGGCGTGAGGATGAGAAAGTAGTGGTTTCCCTTAATCTTTACTCTACAGTAAATAAAGAGGTAACTGCTGCAGAATTATATGCTATTGCGTATGACAAAGAAGGCGATATCAACATGGAGTTGAAAGAGGAATTAGAAAGCAAATCTACAGATCACGCTTTGCACTCTATTTCGCCAGCATCACACACAACGGACACACCTGTGTTGGAAACAACCGGAGAAGCGGATGGAACTCGTAAACGTTTATGTAAAAAAGACATCATCCTTTATAAAGGGAAGTTGGATAAATTATCGGTACCGTTAAAAGGTAGAATTTTGGTGCTGTCAACAGTACACGCCAACGACTTGTTATTGGAAGATGCTGCTTTTGAAAAAGGATATCACAACCGTATGGACGGTGCGATTTCTCAAAACTACTATAGCTTCAAAATTTACGAAGAGGTGTACACACCAACCTACCACGCTACTACAAAAGTAAAATTAGCTTTTGACTCTGTTACTGCAGGTAGAACGTCTTCTATTGTTTTCCACAAAGATTCTACGGTAAAAGCTAAAGGAACGGTGGAGCGTTACGCAAGAGACAAAAAGACTGATCCTGAACATAGAAAATCAGTAGTAGGTTACGATTTATACTTTGGATGTTTTGCTATCCAAGACCAAGGTCAAGGAGCAATCATTGACGGCGTAGTAGTCTAGTAATAATTTAAGCCCCGATTAATCGGGGCTATAAGCAACACTAAAAAAAGATGCGAAAGATAAAGTACTTAGCCGTGCATTGCACCGCCACAGCCCAATCGGAAACCGTTGAAAACATACAAAAATACTGGCGTGATAACCTAGGTTGGCAAATGCCCGGCTACCACTTTATTATTAAACCTAATGGTGAGATTGCCACTTTATTAGCAATTGAGAAAGTGTCAAATGGTGTAAAAGGATTCAACTCTGAAACAATTAATATATCCTATATAGGAGGTGTTGACGCAAAGAACAATCCACAGGACACTAGAACGGCACAACAAAAAACAACGCTCTTAAAGCTTTTAAGAGAATTGAAATCAAAATTTCCACAGGCAATAATACAAGGACATCGTGACTTTCCAAATGTTCACAAAGCATGTCCGAGTTTTGATGCTAAAACAGAATACAAAAATCTTTAACCCATGAAAAAGGCATTAATATACCGAGCTTCATTTTTGTTTTTAGGGTTAACAATAGTTGCCTGCAGCAGTAAAAAAGTAGTCATTCAAAAAGAAATAACGAAGGACACTATTATAGAAACGGTACACGATACGCTATTTTCTGTTGAAAAGGACAGCAGCTATTACAACGCACTTTTAGAGTGCCAAAATGGTAAGGTAGTGATCAAAGCCGTTACGGGAACTAGCGCAGGCAGAAAACTGGGGACTCCAAAAGTAGTTATCCAGGACAATCAATTAAAAGTAGATTGTTATGCTGAAGCGGAACAATTATTTGCTAGTTGGAAAAGCACTTTTATCTCAAGATACAAGGAAACCAACCCGCCATTAATTACCAATGTTTTGACATGGTGGCAACAAACACAAATTTATTTTGGTCGTATAGCGGCTTTATTAATAGCCTTATACCTCCTTTTATTATTATTCAAATTCAAACAATTGTAAGATGAATCAAGAAATTAAAAATGAAGCAATTGCGGTTTTCAAGAATTACCCCAATGCAAAAGAAGTTTTCGTAACTGCTGATGGTCAGGCTTTCTTAAAAAAAGACCGTGCAATATTGCACAACGTAGATTTTGAAACGGTAAAGCGCTCAGTTGTGATGCCGGCAGAAACAACAGAAGATACAGACGCACCCGTTAAAAAAACAGCTGCAGAACTAATCGAATTTATCCCAACTGTGGAAACAATCGAAGAGTTAGACGCTTTAGAAAAAGGCGAAAAAAGAGCCACAGTCTTAGCAGCTATTACAGCTAGAAAAGAGGCTTTAACCACTAAACAAGACTAATTATGAGCTTTGAAGGTGTAATAATTAACAAGGGGCAAGGCGGGTTAAACCGTACAGAAACTTCTACCGATGCCATCATGGCATTGGTGGTTTTTGTTAACGATCCCTTGACTAATGCTGTAAATACGGTTATGGAATTGACCAGTACTGCAGCGGTAGAAGCTTTGGGCTTCACAGCGGCTTATGATGCCAATGAGGCTGTTTTGCTTCATCATCATGTGTCGGAGTTCTTTAGGCTTGCGCCAAATGGAACTTTGAAATTAGTGGTTACCGAAAAGGCAACGGCTAAATTGTATTTTGAAAGTGATGTTGCAAAAGCATCATGGAGAGCGAATACAGATGTGAAAAGAATCGGATTCGTTTATAATTCGGATGTTGTGGCTTTAGATCTTGATTTAGAAATCAATGCCTGCCAATTGTTTATCAATGATTTGTTTGCTGATAAAATTTACCTAAACGGAATTTACCTCGAAGGTAGAAACTTGGGTAAAGCGGCAATTAACCGTAGAACATTGACAGCAGGAAAAGTAAGCGTAGTGATTGCACAAGATCCTGCCATTGCTTCCTTGGATGCAGCTTATTCTCATTATGCTGCTGTTGGTTCTATCCTAGGGAGTAGAGCGGTTAGAAAAGTGAACGAGAATTTGGGCTCTGTAGACATTATCAATAAACCGAACGCTCGAAAAGGAGAAATCACTTATCCGTTAACGGAAAGTTTGCAAGGGTTGTGGCTTTCGGCCTCATTAAGTGACGGTACTCCAGTTTCGTCTTTAACAGATGTAGAGAAAAAAACTTTAACGGCTAATGCCTACATCTATGCAGGAACTTTTCAAGGTTTTGCGGGGGTTTACCTAAATGGTGAGCCTACTTGTATTGCCATTTCCTCAGACTATTCTACAGGAGAAAACAACGGGGTTTGGGATAAAGCCGCTCTAGGAATTAGAAACGCATTATTGCCAAAGGTTCGTGGATGGTTTCAAAGAAACCCAACAACTGGTGCATTGAAAGATACTTCTATTACAGACTTGGAAAACACGGGTAAAAAACCATTGCAGGCGATGCTTGTGGCCGCTGAAATAAGTGGTTATGATTTGGTTATCCCTGCGGGTCAAAATCCAAACGATCAAACACCTTTATTGGTTAAAACAACAGTAACGCTAGGCGCTATTATTCACACTTTCGAGGTCGATTTATCATTAAACTAAAGACATGGCAAAAGTAACAACATTAATTAACGCCTTTGGGCGCATGGCGGGGTGGAACTCTGTCACTATGAATATACTAGGGCGTGATGCCCAGGGTATTTCTGAAATATCCTATGATGACGAAGTTCCTAAAGAACTCATTAAAGGAGCAGGTAAATTCTCTGTAGGAGTTGGAGAAGGTGATTATAACGCAAAGTTTGGATTGAAGCTTTACCAAGAGGAAGTAATCGCACTTATGGATGCATTACCTCCGGGTGTGCGTATGCAGGATATATTACCCTTTGATGTGATTGTGCAATATGCGTATAATACTCGTATTTATAAAGACATCATTCGTAATGTGGAAATTACCAAAGTGGGGAAAGCAGTAAAACAAGGAGATAAAACCGTGGAGCAAACACTTGAGGTGATTTGTTCTCACATAGACTGGAACGTATAATGGAAAAGAAAACACAAGATATCGAAGTAGTAGAAACGCCAATCTTCCCGATTGGCTATTTAGACGATAATCAATTAGCGGCTTTGAAATCGCAAAAGAAAGTAAAGTACATTCATGAGGTAATCACAGCCAATGAGGATGATGAGCATCATGTTACCTACTTCACTAAACCAACAATGGATCAGTTGCAAATGTTAGCTTCTTATGCTAAAAAAGACCAGTCTGAGGAAGGTATGGAAATTCTTTTCAATACCTGCCGTGTGGCTGGTTCTGACGAAGTGCTTACTGATGACGAAATGAAAGTTTCGGCATTCAAAGCATTAGCCGGAATCTTTAAAAGAAGGGAAGCCGTTATAAAAAAGCGATAGCAGATGAAAGCATCTCATCTGACGATCCTTATGACTTTTACAGGCGCGGTAATGCTTTAATAAGAAGTTATTTTAATAGAGGTCCTGAAAAGCTTTCTCTTAAAAAATGGACGACACTATACCACGAGGCGATGTATTTAAAAACATTAGATGCAGAAATTCAAACCAACTTATTCACTAAAATTTTTGGAGGGAAACCCGAAGAGCAAGATTAACCCATGGCAGATCAAGAAACGAATTGGATATTAAAGTTAGTTAACGAAATCACCGCTCCTGTAAAGGAAGTAACGGCGGGTGTGAAGTTAATGGAACAAGCTATCGAAAACGTGGACAAAGAAGTCGTTAAGATGGGTAATGACTCGGAAAAGGCTTTTAAAAAGTCGAATGATTCTTTGCGACTTTTAGCAGCTCAAGCAGGCGCACAAGCTTTAACTAATTTGGGACAACCCTTATTAGACGGTGCGCAAGGGGCGTACGCTTATGATGCTTCGCTCAAAGAATTGTCTGCCATTACTGGTGTTGTTGGCGATAACTTGGATTTGATTGGTAGCAATGCCCGTCAAAGTGCCAAAGACCTTGGAGGCGATGCCGCTGAATCGGTTAAAAGTTATACCCTATTGCTTTCTAAACTAGCTCCCGAAATTGCCGAAAACCCAAAGGCTTTGGATATGATGGGGCACAGTATTGGTTTACTGGGTGAAACCATGCACGGGGATTTAATAGGTGCGACCAATGCGGCATCAAGTGCCATGAACCAATTTGGCGTTGACTTAACAAACCCTGAAGAAGCGGCAAAACAAATGGATTTGATGTTGAACCAAATGGTGTCGTCTGCCAAAGTTGGTTCTCAAGAAGTGGATCAGGTTGCGGCGGCTTTGGACGCATCGGGAGCGGTGGCAAAAAACGCCAACGTTTCGTTTGCAGAAACCAACGGAGCTTTGCAAGTTCTTGGGAAATTTGGAAAAGAAGGAGCTGAAGGTGGTGTCGCTTTGCGTAATGTGTTGTCTATTTTGGGTAAAGAGGAATTTTTGCCAAAAGAAGTTAGAAAACAATTGCAAGGCGCAGGTGTCGATGTCTCCATTTTGGCAGACAAAAACAGAAGCCTAGCCGATAGATTGACCGAACTTAAAAAGCTAGCCGGTAAAGATGCACTATTAGGTGCGATGTTTGGTCAAGAAAACACAGTCGCTATAACAGGCTTGTTAGGTAATGTCGATTTATTGAAACAATATACTAATGACATTGTAAACGATCAAACAGCACTTGCTGATATGGCAGGTACAATGGGTACCAGTTACCAAGAGCAAAAAGATAGAATTGTTTCCTATTTTGATGATATCAAATTGAGTATTTATGGAGCTACGGGTTCGATGTTACCGTTTATTGATGTTGGTATGCAAGGCGTTTTGGGGATGATTAACCTCGCACCTGGTGTTCTTGCGATGGTTAATATGGTAACGTTATTAAAGGAGGCTACTATTTTACAAACGGCAGCGCAATGGGCTTTAAATATTGCAATGGATGCCAACCCGATTGGGTTAATAATCGCAGCGGTAGCAGTTTTAATAGGTAGTATCGTTGCGTTAATAAGTTATTGGGATGAATGGGGTGCTGCAGCAACATTAGCTCTTTCTTATATTTTTCCACCATTAGGTTTAATCATTGGCTTAGTTCAGAGTTTTAGAATGCATTGGGATAGTATTACGGATGCTTTCTCAAACGGCGGTATTATATCAGGAATTAAGCGGATTGGTCTTGTATTACTTGACACCTTGTTATATCCAGTGCAACAATTACTGGAGATACTCGCACACATTCCGGGGCTTGGTACTTTGGCGGGTGGTGGGGCTAAAATCATCAATGAAATTAGAACCAATCTACAACTTACTGAGGGTGATCCGAAAAAGGAAAAAGCAAAAGCGAAGGAAGAAAAGAAGCTTAAGGCGACCGATCATGATTTTAAACAACCACCATTACCGGGTTTTGTAAAATCTCCAAGTTCGATTGGTTCTGGTGATGCTAAAGGGGGAAACTCTGGAGCGGGTAAAATTATCAACATGACTCTTAACGTAATCAACAACTTCAATATCAAGGAAGGTGGCTTTATGAAGAACAAAGAGGAAATAGTGGATTATGTAGTAGGTAGAATGAATGACAGTTTAAAGGACGCATTAATAACAGCAGGATGATAGAACTAGGATTTAGCGTACCGCTTTCGGGCTTGTTTCAAGAGGTGTTTGGTGTTCGTATTGGTGGTATGTACCGCCCTGAGGTTGGCGATGGAGCGGATGACCCCACGACAAAGGCCTCTTATTTTGGGGTTCAGTATGTTGATGATACAACAGCGAAGCAATTGAGCCAATTTGGTACGCCTATTATTTATCCTATTGAGTTTGGCGCTTTTCGATACAAAAAGTACAATGATAAAGGCGAAATAGTAGACGCTGATATGAGTGATTTTCGTTTGCCAGTTGCTTCTATTGTTTCTTTTAAAAGAGATAAGGTTATGGGCGAAACCAAAATGAATGGCGGTTATGGTACAGTCAAAGAAATTTACGGTTTTGATAATTTTCAGGTAACAATTAACGGTTTTTTGATTCCAGACAGCACTCAACCTCAAGGTTTATTTACACCATTAGACCAAGAAAAAGAATTACAAAAATGGGATGATTTGGCATCCTCTATTGAAGTGTTTGGGGAGTTATTCGATGCAAAAAAAATAAGAAACCTAACTATTAAGGGAATGAACTTTGAGCCTATGCGTGGGCGTCCAAATATTAGAGCCTTTACCATTAATGCGGTTAGCGATGAACCAATAGAACTGAATATAAAAAGCGGGTTATGACATTAGCAATGGTTTCGAAAATAGTGTTTCCTGAAACGGACGTTCATGGCGAAATAGTTATTAGGAAAGCTAATGCTGTGAAAATTGAAAGCTCATGGGAAACATTGACAGATACAGCAACAATTGTATTGCCACGTAATGTCAAGGATTTTGATAAAATCAATGTGAAGTCAGTTTTTAAAAAAGGTGACCCTGTTGAAATTTATCTAGGCTATGATGAAAAGTTATTATTAGAATTTACTGGTTTTATAAGTGAAGTGTCGGCAGATATCCCGATAAAAATAAAGTGTGATGACTTTATGTATTTGCTTAAAAAACACACGGTAAATGTGTCGATGCGATCTACCAAATTGCTTGACCTGATAAAACTAATTGTTCCTGCAGGGATTGAATATGATGTTGCTGATATGAATTTAGGAACAAAACGTTTTCCAAATACTACTGCAGCAAAGATATTAGAGGAACTGCAAGGAGAAAATATCTACTCCTATTTTGTAGGTAAAAAGTTGATTGTTGGTAAAATATACAGTGATAATAAAGAAGACGCTGTAGTATTCAACTTTTCTCAAAATGTAGTTGATAATGCGCTGCAGTATAAGAATAAAGAGGATGTTATTGTTAAAATAATAGCGACCTCGACACTACCAAAAGGAAAGAAGCTAAAAGCGGAGTTTGGTGATGATTTTGGACAGGAACAACATTTGAGTTATTACAACATTACGCTTGAGGCGGAATTGTTGAAGTTGGCAAAAGCCGATTATGATAAATATAAGGTAGAAGGTTTTGAAGGAAATATAACGGCGTTTGGAATACCATCTGTAAAGCACGGAATGAAAGCCCAAGTGATCAGTTACCAATACCCAGATAGAAAGGGTTTGTATTTTATTAAAAAAGTAGTTAAGGAGTTTGATGACAGTCCGAAATACCGTCAGATAATTGATTTAGATAAAAAAGCAGAATGAGCAAACATTTAATAGAATTTAGAAAATTACTTACTGAAAAGATGCACAATAAGGTGCCTATCCAGACGGAGTGGGTAAAAGTGAGTTCTGTTGACTGGGAAGATAAAACAATGGTTGCAATAGGCGAAAGCAATGGCTTAGAATATTTTGATGTTCTGCTTGGGTTAGGTTCTTTGAATATAAGGCCAAAAGTAGAAAGTTTGGCTTTAGTGGGTTCTATCCATAATGGAGAAGCCTGTTTTATGATTTCCTGTGAGGAAATGGAAGAAATAGAGCTGATTGATAAAACAGGGTTTAAATTGAGTTTAAACAATGGTTTATTACTGATTAATGGAGACGAATACGGGGGAATTGTTAACGCCAAAGAGTTGAAAACGCAACTGGATAAAAATACTTTGATTTTGGAAAAAATACAAACGGTTTTTCAAAGTTGGGTTGCAGTGCCTAACGATGGCGGAGCGTCATTAAAAACATTGGTAACTGAGTTTGTTTCATTGGAACGAACGGATTTAGACAATATTGAAAACACAACAATACAACACGGCAATGGCTAAAGATATACTACTGGACCAGGGAAACGATTTACTAATTATCAACGGTGATTTTGCCATTGGTGAAAGCGAATTACAAGAGGTGGGAATCATTTTGCAAATGAGTCAAGGCGAATGGAAAAGTGACCCAATGATGGGAGCCAATTTAACGACTAATATAAGAGGTGTTCAAAATGATGCTAAAATTAAACGCCACATTGAAAAACAATTGGAGTTGGATGGTAAAAGTTACGACTTGATAAAAGATAGGTTAACGCAAAAAATATAATTAAATGGAGTTGATATTGAATAACATAGGTGTTCTTTTAGGAGCTATTGGAGGTACGGGTCTATTTACTTTTTTGTTTGCAAAAAGTAAATACCAAGTAGATGTTTTGCAAGCGAAAGAAAATGCGGAAACAACTGCTATTGACAACGATGTAAAATTATCTGGACACTATAAAGAGATTCTCGATGACTTAAAACAACGATATGAATCTAGATATCAAGAGTACGACGGAATGATGCAGCGGAAAATTTCTCTACTTGAAGAGGAAAACAAGCTGAAGGATAGAAAAATAAAATTACAGCAGATTGAAATTGTTGAGTTGAAACGAGAAAACCGAACCTTAAAAGCCAATGCAAAAGCAAGTAATACATAATCAATCCTTATTTGATGTCGCTATTCAAGAAGACGGCAGCGTTATGGCCGCGTTTGAGAGGGCTTTTATAAATGGATTATCATTAACGGATGAATTAGCACCAGGACAACAATTAATTGATCCTATTTCAGTCTTTAAAAATAGGGATGTTGCTAACTATTTTGAAGGTAAAAATCAAATGATAGCCACAGGCTTCAACGGATCAGATAACACCGATATCATACCGCACCTCGGTATAGGAACAATGGCAATTGAATCAACATTTATAATTAGTTAACATGGCTAGAAATATATACGACATACAGCAACAAATGTTTAATGCAATTACCGCAGACGAAACTTTGGCTGGATTGAACTCTACTAGTAGGGTTTCAATTTTTCGTCTTTTTGTTCTTATGGTTGCATACCCTATTTGGTTACTCGAAACTTTATTTGACACCCATAAAAAGGAAGTATCTGAAGTAATTATTAACGATAAAGCGCACCGCCCGAGTTGGTACAGAACCAAAGCTTTGGCGTTTCAGTACGGATTCGATTTGATTCCCGATACTGATAATTACGACAATACAGGTTATACTGCTGAAGAGATCGAATCTTCAAAAATTATAAAATATTGTGCGGTTTCTAAGGGTGGGCAAAAGTTCTTAAAGATAGCAAAAGAAGTTGGAGGGGTTTTGATACCGCTGACCGATGAAGAAAAAGATGCTTTCATTGCTTATATGGATGAAATAGCCGATTGGGGAGTCGACTATTACATAATCAATCATTTGCCCGATATTTTGGCACTGACTTTACAAATATTCCGTGATCCTTTAGTGCTGAATAGCGAAGGAATGAGTATTCGAAAGGGAACATATCCTGTGCAGGATGCCATTTTAGAGTATATGAAAGAGCTGCCATTCGATGGCGAATTAGTGTTGTTTGATTTAGAAACAAAGATAAAAACAGTAGAAGGCGTGCGAATTCCTGAAATTGTCAATGCCGAAAGTCAAGCGATTGATATTAGTACTGGCAATTATTCAGATCCACAACCAATTACCGTGAAAACAGTTCCTGAAAGCGGGTATTTTACAATTCCAAATTTTGACAACGTGACTTATGTGGTATAAAGTAGACTGGGACAGATTGATTTTGTTGCTGTTGCCAACATTCTTGCGAAAGCCTGTTTTGTTTGGTTACACCAGGGCATTGCTTTCGCCTGTTGTAAGCCTGCATGATGAATGGAAGTTAGAGCGAGAGGATAATTTGCGAAAGCTATCCTATAATAGTCAAAAATGCTATTTACGAAAGGCGCTAAATGACAAAAGCGACAATGACAAGAGGCGTATCTATTTAGAAAAAGTACCACCAACTGAGAATGTATATATCTATACAGAACCTGAGGATTTAGACTTGTATTTAGATACGATCTATCTCGATTTAGACTATACCGAAGGCGGTGAAACGGTTAACGGTGTTGTCTTTGTTCCTCTTGAGTTTAAAGACACGGATAAAATGCACGAAATCATAGCAACATTAGAATTTTACATATTGGCAACTATTAGCTACAAAATACAATATTATGAATAATCAAGATTTTGGAATTATAAACGGTTTTCCACTCAATCAAGCTGCGCTTGACCGTATGCAAACGGCCTATTCAGTTTTCAATGCGCTCGGTAATATTATTGGCGAAACGGCTATTATTTCTGGGTGTACAAAACCTGTTGGTTCGTCGACTGTGAGCGATGGAGTCGTGTTCGTGAATGGTGAAATTTTTACATTCAAAGGAGGCGTCGAACAATCAAAAGTCATCATTAAAGAAGAGATTATACCTTTGGTTTATAAAAATAAAAATGCCTATCCTGCTGTAAAAATTCGTTACGTGAAGTTTGGAACGGGAGTTGGTCAAATGGATTGGGCAGATTTTAAGCGCGGTTTTGCTACAAAAGACATTGTTGCAGGATTACTAGGTAAGGCAGATCAGAATTCGTTTAATGCGCTTGCTGATGCTTTTGCATTGGTTTACACTAAGATGTTAACGATTGAGGAAGGCGCTAAAAAGAACCTACAGCCTAACTGGAACCAAACGGACAATACTAAGGATGATTATATAAAAAATAAACCAGGTACAATAAGCTATTTAGCTAAGGGCACATTTGCTGTGGGTGACGTTTTGGGATCAGACAATTTAAAAACGGTAAGCTTTCCTACTGTAGGGACTAACAACTACATGGTCGTGGGTTGTATGGTTTCCACGAGCAGTAACTACGACAATGACAATGACGTGATTTGGATGGTTCGTGAAAAAGGGAACTCTTCTTTTAAATTGGCTCTTAGAGAAATTTCAGGAGTTGTACAAAATTTAAGTTTTGAATATATTTTAATACCACTATAAAAATGGCAGATAAAAACACAGTTAAAAATTGGTTTAAAACGGGTTTAAAACCAACACAGGCACAGTTCTGGTCATTCTTTGACTCGATATGGTTTAAAGGAGAAAAAATACCTGTAGCAGATATTGAAGGTATCGAAGGGATTTTGAATGCTAAGGCAGAAGCGGAAGTGTTGACGCATCACTTGACTGATGTGGCGGCGCACGCTGCGGAGTTTGCCCAAATAAATCAATTAATATCCGAACAAATTGATAGTATAAGTAACAATAAGTCTAGAGTAATATACATAACTCCAGTTGACATATCAGCGTATACTGAAGGAACTCTAGAAGATAAGATTTGTAAATATGTAAATAGTTTAAATTATTTAAAATTAGCTACTGATTCTGATATAGTTGTAGAATTCGAGGAAGCAGTTGTTGATAATGTTGTTGGTTCAATTACGGGTTTTGATTTTATTTCAAGTACACTGACCTATGAAGTTAACATTGATGTTCGAAATAGAATGTATAGCTGTGGTGGTTATGACGGTGTTACTCTTTGGGTTAAATATTTTAATAACCTAGGGTATCAAGAAATAGGTATAGCTACATATCCAAGCGGAACAATTCAGCCTTTAAACGTTGGTGATAAAATTAAACTAGTGGATTATAACGGTGAATTTTTAGAATCCGCTGAATTCATAATAGTTGATAATACACCACAATAAACTAAAAAACATGAAAAGACAATATAGAATAATAAATATTGGAAAAGGTGTTTTAAACTTGACCAAAGACAATTTACACAAGATAGAAGTTCAGGATGTATCTCTATTTGCCACAACTGAATATGTTGACCAAATGAATAACTACAATATTTTTTTTGTGGATTCTTTTAATGGCATAAATTCTGAGGGGGCATTTCAATCTAGGTCGAAACCCTATAAAGACATTTCTTATATCCAATCTCTCTCTGAATACAATAGTAGTGTTCATTTAATAATAGTAATCAAGTAACTTTAAATTTTTTTATATGCAACCATTTATTTCAGAAATTCGCTGTTTAGCAACACCTACCACTCCTACGGGATGGATGAAGTGTGAAGGACAAACATTATTAATTGCCACACACCCCTCTTTGTTTTCCGTTATAGGAATTAATTATGGTGGTAACGGAACTACCGATTTCAAGATTCCAGATTTAAGAGATAGGGCAATTATTGGTACATCAGAAACAAAACCTATTGGTACATCTGGAGGTAGTGATGCAATTATATTAGTAGAAGCAAATCTACCAACACATAGCCACGATTTAAAAGTAAGCTCCTTAGCCAAAACACTGGAAACTCCCACTACAGGAGCCGCCATTTCAAAAGGATCATTTGTGGATAGTACTAGTACTGTAGTTAATGTAGGTTCTTTCAACAACTCAACCCCAGATGTTACATTAAACACATCTTCTATAGGGAGTACAGGCTCAGCAACTCCCGTACCAACGCAGTCTCCTTACTTAGCTATGAACTACTTTATTTCCCTATATGGAGTATTACCCGTAATAGAATAAATCAATAATTTAAACCAAATATAATTATGTATATCTCAGACATAAGGTGTTTAGCTACTCCTTTCACTCCTAAGGGGTGGATGAAGTGCGAAGGACAAACACTATTAATTGCCACATACCCCTCATTGTTCTCCGTAATCGGAATTGCTTATGGGGGTAACGGAACTACCGATTTCAAAATTCCAGATTTAAGAGATAGGGCAATAGTCGCTATGTCAGAAACAAAACCTATTGGTACATCAGGAGGTAGTGATGCAATTACATTAGTAGAAGCAAATCTACCAACACATAGCCACGATTTAAAAGTAAGCTCCTTAGCCAAAACAATGGATACTCCAACTACAGGGGTTTCACTAAGTAAAAAAGGGTTTAATGAAGGACGAGTTATAACCCAAGTAGGTTCTTTCAACAACTCAACCCCAGATGTTACATTAAACACATCTTCTGTAGGGAGTACAGGTTCAGCAACTCCCATAAGTAATAATTCTCCTTATGTAGCTATGAATTACTTTATATCATTGAATGGGGAGTTACCAGTTTTGGAAGTTCAGTAGTTAAAAAGAATATGAAATTTTAATGAATTAATTCTCAGGAGGACGGGAAGTAAAAATAGTCCTCCAACAATTAAAAACTTCTCACGGTAATTTAATTAAGCACAAAGCCACAGCGTTGGAGGACATAAGTCTTCTATGCTGTGGCTTTTGTATGTTATAAATTATCGTGAGAGCTGCAAATATAGAATAATCAATCATTAATCAAAAATCGAATGGAAACAAAAAAGAAAATTTTCACGACAGCACCTTTGCCTTTTATGGGGCAAAAACGCAAATTTCTAAAGCAGTTTAAAGCCGCTTTAAAGCAATACCCTGACAATGCGGTCTATGTAGATCTATTTGGCGGCAGCGGGTTGCTAAGTCATACCGTTAAATCTGTTTACCCAGAGGCAACGGTAATTTATAATGATTTTGATAATTTTAGAGAACGTCTTGAGAATATCGATAAGACTAATCTACTTATTGAAGATTTAAGGGTTATTTTAAACGATTATCCAAAAGACAGTCGAATCATTGGGTGTACAAGAGATAGTGTAATAGCGTGTGTTAAATTAGCTCAGGAGAGTGGCTATGTTGATTATATTACATTGTCTTCTAGTATTTTGTTTAGTATGAAGTACGTGCTCTCGTTTGAACAATTAGAAAAGGAGACGCTTTATAATTGCGTTAGAAAGTCCAATTATAGCGGTGTGGGCTATCTTGATGGCATTGAAGTAGTGAGCCAATGCTATAAAGAGTTGTTTGGAAACTATAAAGAGACCGCTAACGTGGTGTTTTTAGTTGACCCACCATACCTATCAACTGATGCCGGAACGTATAAGAGTTACTGGAAACTAAGGGACTATCTAGACGTCCTACAGGTGTTGGATGGTACAAATTACTTTTACTTCACGTCTAACAAGTCGTCTATCATTGAGCTGTGCGAGTGGATTGAGACTAAAATGCCTATGAGTAATCCGTTTACTGGTGCTGCTGTGGAGTCTATGAATGCGACGGTTAACTACAACTCAAGCTATACGGATATCATGCTTTATAAGCAATGGACGCAGAACGTTAGTTAATGTTGGTTTAATTAGGGTTTAAACTTAGTTTAAAAGCCTGTGCAGTTGATGCGCAGGCTTTTGTTTTTTTTTGATACTTTTCGTTGTGTTTTTATGTACTTTTGGTTTTTCCGATTATACTAGTCACTAAGTTTTTTCTTATTATTTTCATCTACTAAGCGATCCAGTGGACTTGCTATTTTATCGGTAGCCATTTTTGAAACATGTGTGTATATCGTGGTGGTTTTGATACTGGCGTGACCTAAAAACTTTTGAATGTATCTAATGTCTGTTCCGCTCTCTAATAAATGGGTGGCAAAGCTATGTCGCAGTGTGTGCACGGTAGCTTTCTTTGATAAACCAGATTTTTTTAATGCTGCTCGCATCACTTGCTGTGCGCTGCCTGTGCTATAAGGCTCACCTGCATACTGCCCTTCAAAAACATATTTACTGGGTTGGTATAATTTCCTGTAATAATCCAGTGAACTCACAATAGAGTAGGGTAACATGACCATACGGTCTTTCTTGCCTTTGGCATCTTTAATATGAATTTTATGCTCTGAGAATAAGATGTCGCGCCACTCTAGCGTCACGATCTCACTTACACGCAAGCCTGCTCCATAGCCTATTAACAATAATAATTTATGTTTTGGGTTGTCTACCGCTCTAAATATTTGCAAACATTCTTCCATTGTTAATACTGAGGGTAATTTTTTTTCCTTCTTTGGACGGGGAATATTGAGTTCAAAACCTTTTTGATGTTCTATTTGCTGGTAGTAAAATAATAGCGCATTGACCATACTATGTCCCGAAGCTGCCGATAAACCGCGCTCCATAAGAGAGGCTAAGTATTTTGTAATTTCTTTTTGGGTAATCGTATGCGGGTCTTTAAACTGGTGATCACGCAAGAATTTTAGAAAGGAACTCGTATAGGTTCGCATCGTGGAACTACTATAATTGTAGGCCAAAATAGTGTCTACTAGTAACGAAATGTACTCATGTGCTGCATCTGGAACTTGATTGAATAATTGTGCTTTGGTTTTGCTTAAATCGAGCTGTTTCCTGTTAGGTATGTTTTGTTTCATCAAATACCCCTTTGGAAGCTGGCTGCTCACAAGGACTTGATGGGGTTCAAACTGCATGACCATCGCCTCATATACGCTTGGTGCCGCAGGAAGTAAATAACAATCTTTGATGGTGCTAAAACGAGCCATAGAGAAGCGTTTTATCTTTTCGCGCAATACAAGAAAGGGTGGCATATACACTTCCATCCATTTAGGATCCTCTTGATGTGGTCTAATTACAATGGATTCGCCCTGAAAGACAGTTTCGTTTTTATAATAATCATTTTCAGGAAAAAACGCAGGGGAGTCAAGTATTTTTTCTACCAGCGTTTGCACATTTGCATGTCTTAAAGCCATGTAAACTTTATAATTGACATTCCAATAGACTCCTTTTGTGGCTAGTAATTGTCTGCTAATATGCTGGAAATACTGCATCTTGAAAACCCAATATTTGCCTAAATTAGGCAATAACTCTAAACGCAAATTAGGTGCTAACGAATTAGTTTTCGTTATATGTTCAGGGTTATTCAGCACTGTTGCTGCGTCTAACTGAAGTTCGCTTTTGGCTATGGCTGGAAGGTCACGGCTTATGGTAAGGCCGGCCAGCAGTTGCGTTTCATTATTTTTTGGGTTGTCTATAACCAAATCTTCAAAGGATTGGCTTATCAGCTTATAATTGACAGCAGTGTAATCAAAATACCAACAGCGGAGCGACTGACTATATGTACTTCCCAATTTTTTTAATTGAGAAATTGTAGCGCTATCGTACTTAAAAAAAAGTCCGATGCGATCTGCATCACGATGCCAAATCTTTTTTACAATTATTTGCATAAGGCGTATATGAAACAACTAAAATACTACTTTATAAGTAATAATAGACTATAATTTATTGGCTTTTAATGGAATAGGATAAAAAATAATTGGCTATTTTAAATTTAAATGTATTTGTATATTCTAAAAGTGGCTGTGCGTAAGGGATAGAAGTGGAAATCCTCTCTTGCCTTGTCTCGTTTTAAAACGAGACAAGGCAAGAGAGATTATAACATATAGCCCGACCTGAGTGAAATTGCGAAGCGGAACGATGAAGCAATCACGAAGGGTACGCCCAAATAATTTTAGAACAGTAATTTATGATTTTACTTTTGATGCTACTGATGGTGGTTTTGGTATAGAAAAAAACGATGAACTCGCGAATCTAATTAATAAAAAAAAGTTGAAGTGAAAATTGCAACTTAATAAAAAATAGAACTAGCGCACTACATTACTTATAATCTCTTTTATTTATTGGAAGTGGTATCAATTAAGTGAATTATTAAAAAACAAACAAACTTTAAATTCCAAAAATGGAAGGAACTCCTTTCACACAGAAGGTCTTTTTAGAAATACTAGTAGTACCATAAATAGCAGTAAAGGTAATACACAAAAGAAAAAATAGAGCGCTATTTTTACTTCAAAATGCATCTGTACTAAATTACGACCAAATTAATCCAGTTGCTAAAAAACTAGAGTATAAACCGTGGTACAATAGACAATCGTATAGTTGCACATTTTTGTGAAGAAGAAATTAATCGAAAGTAAGCTTCGAAAAAACGAAATTTGCATCTAGGGATAATGAATTTCCCAGATGTTCCTTCTTATATAGGATAGCAATTCTTTAATGACAGATACCATTTTAGGCTGATAAAAGGAAAGCGTGAATTATGTAACTTAACGATATTGTTATGTAACATGAAACATATAAAGCAATCCTACATTTGCAATGTGATAATTTCGAAACTTCACAAATACATATAAACATGAAAATTAAAAATTTATTATCGTCCTGTGCAATAGTAATGGTTGTCTTATTTACGGGTTGTTCAAATGATGACAACACGCAATCGACTCCGGCTCCAACTCCGGCCCCAACTCCAACTGTGACTTCAACTAGCCCTTTAAATAGTGATACAAATGTAGCGAGAAATAAAGTTGTTTCTGTAGACTTTAGTATCGCAATGGATGCATCAACTATTAATAGTACAACGTTTACAGTAAAACAAGCAGGAACCACAGTATTAGGTGCAGTTTCATATTCAGGTACTACTGCAAAGTTTGTTCCAGCAACTGTACTTGCAGCTAATACACTTTATACAGCTACACTAACTACAGGAGTAAAAAGTGCAGATGGAAAAGCTCTTAGCGCTAACAAGCAATGGGAATTTACAACAACGGCTAATGCGGCGGTTGGCTTAGCAGCTGTTAGTCTTGGTTCAGCAGGGAATTATGTAATTCTTGCAAAAACTACAATTACTAACGTACCAACGTCTGTAATTACAGGAGATCTAGGACTAAGTCCAGCAGCTACCTCGTTTATTACAGGATTATCTTTAACAGATTTTACAGGTTATGCAAAGGCAGCACAAGTTACCGGAAAAGTATTTGCTGCTGACATGGTTACTCCAACTTCATCTAATCTTACTACTGCGGTTGAAAATATGATTACAGCTTACAATGATGCCGCAGGACGTCCTTCTCCTGATGTTCTCAATTTGGGAGCAGGTAATATTGGGGGGCAAATATTATCTCCAGGTCTTTATAAATGGACTAGCTCTGTAACCGTACCAGCAAATATAACCATTTCAGGATCAGCAGATGATGTGTGGATTTTCCAGATTTCAGGTGATTTAGCTATGAGTGCTGCAACAAAAGTAACTTTAGTAGGTGGAGCCAAAGCTTCTAATATTTTCTGGCAGGTAGCTGGTAAAGCATCTTTTGGAAGTACGTCTCATTTTGAAGGTATTATCTTGTCAAAAACAGGAATAACTTTTCAAACAGGAGCATCTTTTAATGGAAGAGCTTTAGCGCAAACTGCTGTAATTCTTGATGGAAACACAGTAGTACAACCACAATAAAGTATAGTATAAAATAATGTTGAAAGAGGTGTTCCCGTGGAGCGCCTCTTTTTATGTTTAGTAACATCACAATCGCTGGTTTGCTTCTGTGTTTGGATGCATTCTGATCGCTATCAGGAAGTATGACCAGAGTGAGATTGTGAAGCAGAACGAGGAAGCAATCATGAAGGGTATGCCTAAATGATTTTAGATTTATGATTTTGCTTTTGAGGCTACCGATGGGGTACAAACAACAGAAAGTTTTATAGTACAACCTTGTTTTTGGCAGGAAATTCTAAAACTTAACTAATTTTTGTAATTATCTAATTTTGCAATTGTCGAATTAACCTATCTTTGCCCACTGAAAAAAGCATCTATGAAATGAGCTATGATAATCTTAATGTAAAAAAAGAGATTGCTAGCGAATTACATATGACGGCAAAAAAAACAATAAAAGAAACAGATGAAGTTTGATTTATTAGAAAAAGATCCGCAGACGAAAGCCAGAGCGGGAAGCATTACTACTGATCACGGTGTTATTGAAACACCTATTTTTATGCCCGTTGGTACCGTAGCCTCTGTAAAAGGGGTACATCAAAGGGAATTGAAAGAAGATATAAACCCAGATATTATCTTGGGAAACACCTATCATTTATATTTACGGCCTCAAATGGAGATCCTAGAGAAAGCCGGTGGTTTGCATAAATTCATGAATTGGGATCGTAATATTTTGACGGATTCTGGTGGATACCAAGTGTATTCGCTTTCGGCAAATAGAAAAATAAAGGAAGAAGGGGTGAAGTTTAAATCGCATATTGACGGTTCGTTTCACTTTTTTACACCAGAGAATGTGATGGAAATTCAGCGTACCATTGGTGCCGATATTATCATGGCATTTGATGAATGTACACCATATCCTTGTGATTACCGTTATGCGCAACGCTCGATGAAAATGACACACCGCTGGTTAGACCGATGTGTGAGCCATTTAGAAACAGTGCCTGTAAAATATGGATATGACCAAGCTTTTTTTCCTATTGTGCAGGGAAGTTGTTACAAAGACTTACGTCAACAATCAGCAGAATATATCGCTAACAGCAACCAAGTAGGAAACGCCATTGGAGGACTTTCAGTAGGGGAACCAGCAGAAGAGATGTATGCCATGACCGAAATAGTTTGCGAAATTTTGCCAGAAGACAAACCCCGTTACCTTATGGGCGTGGGAACTCCGATAAATATTTTGGAAAATATAGCCTTGGGAGTTGATATGTTTGACTGTGTGATGCCTACTCGTAACGCTAGAAATGGAATGTTATTTACGGCTAACGGTACGATTAACATCAAAAACAAAAAATGGGCAGATGATTTTTCTCCTATTGACGAAATGGCAATCACTTATGTGGATACAGAGTACACTAAAGCCTATTTGCGTCACTTGTTTGCTGCTAATGAATATTTGGGAAAACAAATTGCGACGATCCATAATCTTGGATTTTATATGTGGTTGGTTCGTGAGGCCAGAAAACATATCTTAGCAGGAGATTTTAGAACATGGAAAGAAATGATGGTTCGTAACATGAGTCAGAGACTGTAATACATTTTAATCGATGGGCTGTTTAATCAAATAGGCAGCTCACTGATAGATTGATTTAATCAAATTAGCCTTTATGCTTTCAATAATTGATAAATATATTCTGAAAAGATACTTGGCCACTTTTGCGGCCATGTTGCTTATGTTTATTCCTATCGGGATTGTTATTGATGTCTCAGAAAAGGTGAATAAGATGATTGAAAACAAGGTGCCCATTTTAGATATTGCGATCTATTATTATCATTTCACGATTTATTTTGCCAATTCGTTGTTTCCAATATTTCTGTTTTTATCGATTATTTGGTTTACCTCAAAACTGGCCAATAATACAGAAATCATTGCGATTTTAAGTTCGGGGATTTCATTTACACGTTTTTTAAGACCCTATATTATTGGGGCTTCGCTTATTTCTGTTTTTGTTTTAATCATGGGATTCTATGTAGTTCCAGCATCGAGTGAAGGCTTTAACAATTTTAGGTACACGTATCTAAGAGGAGGTGGTCAGGAAGCGATGAGAGGGGATAATACGGATGTATACCGCCAGATAAACGACAACGAATTTCTCTACGTGAATAGTTTCAATACGGTTTCTAAAGTCGCCTTTAATTTTGCCCTAGAGAGATTTGATAAAGAGAAATTAGTTTCTAAAGTTACTGCTAGCAGAATAAAATGGAATCCGCAGGACAGTACGTATACCATGTATGATTATACTAAAAGAACAGTAGGCGTATTAGGGGATAAGATTGAAAAAATTCCTGAGAAAAAGACCAAATTCAGTTTTGATCTCGAAGATTTGACACCCGTAATCTATATCGCAGAAACCTTGAGCTTGGATAAACTGTATCAATTTATTGATAAAGAAAAAAAGCGGGGTTCTTCTAATATCAACATCTATATGGTGGTTTTGTATAAAAAGTACAGCGTTCCTGTTTCGGCATTTATTTTAACGATAATCGCCGTTTCTGTTTCTTATAAAAAAAGAAGGGGAGGGATGGGGATGAACCTGACCATAGGTATTGCGATTGCTTTTGGCTACGTATTTTTTGATAAAATATTTGGTACGTTAGCCGAGAAATCTACGTTTTCGCCACTACTGGCAGTATGGTTTCCTAACATTATTTTCGGAATATTAGCAATATTTTTACTACGCAATGCAAAACGATAAGTTAAAAAGTTACATCAACCTTCATCTAATTGTCTTTATTTGGGGTTTCACGGCTATTTTAGGGGCGCTAATTACAATTACTGCCGATGCTATTGTGTGGTATCGCATGTTCTTAGCGGCAGCATTCTTATTCGTTTTTATCCTTTTTAAGAAAAAATCCTTCCGAATTCCATTAAGCTCCTTTTTGAAATTAATTTTTGTGGGATTCTTGATTGCGATGCACTGGATAACTTTTTTTCATGCCATCCATGTTTCTAATGTTTCCATTACCCTTTCTGTTTTTTCATTGGGTGCTTTTTTTGCTTCTTTGCTGGAGCCGCTGTTTTATGGTCGAAAAGTGTTGTGGTACGAAGTATTCTTTGGACTCATAATAATAGCTGGATTAGGCATGATCATGAAAGTAGAGGTGAATTACCTAAACGGAATGTTGTACGCATTGGTTTCGATTATTTTAGGGGTTTTGTTCACTCTTATGAACGGGAAATTAATTAAAAATCATGACGCTACCGTAATCTCTTTTTATGAGTTCATGGCGGGTGTGTTTTTTATATCTCTTTATTTTTTGTACCAAAATAAATTCACCGCAGACTTCTTTGTACTCAGCTTTAATAACTGGATTCTTATGTTGATTTTAGCATCAATTTGTACGGCTTATGCTTTTACGGCTTCTGTAAAAGTGATGGAAAAACTGAGTCCGTACACAGTAATGTTAACTACGAATTTAGAACCGGTGTACGGCATTATTTTGGCCTATTTTATCATTGGCGGAAAAGAAAAAATGAGTTTTTCCTTTTATATTGGCGCTGTAATTATAATCATAACGGTAATATTAAACGGGATTATCAAACACAAGACCGGTAAAAAGGAACTTGCCAATACTACCAACACAGACCTACTAATGTAATATAAGTGTGATTAATTTGCGCGAAACTTGCTATCCGTTTTCAGGAGGAAGAGCAGTTATTCATTCGATAGAAAAAGCAACAATTTATACCAAACGAATTTATGTTTTAGTACTAAAACCTTAGTATAATGTCAATGTAATGTGAAAATTGTACAATACAATTGGACTTTATGCAATCTTTAATAAGTAGTTTTTTTTATTACAAAGAGGGTTCTGGTCGAATTAAAGAAGAAAGCCTTCGTTTAAGATTGCATGGGTTAACTGATTGATCGATAGCAATAGACGAAGTAGTTAAATTTCAGTAATTTTACGGCTAGTAATTTATAGTTAAAAGATGAAAAAGAAGATAATTGGTTTTTCGCTGCTTGTGCTACTTTTAGTGTTCGCAGGGAAGTATGTCTATGATATGAACATCAATCATAATTTTGAGACTATTACAGTAGGTAAAGTCTATAAATCTGGAGTTATTCCTCCGGATGAAATTGAAAGTTATGTTAAGAAATACCACATCAAATCTATTGTAGATTTGCGGATGCCGGGGACTAATGATTTGGTTTTAAACCCTGAAAAAATTGGAGAAATTCAGGCAGAAAAGAATGCTGTGGCAAAAATTAAAGGAGTTAATTATTTTGGTAACCCATCAGAGCAGGTTCCAAACAAAAAAAATATTGAAATCTTTGTAAAAATAATGGACAATACTACTAATTATCCGGTGCTAATCCATTGTTATCATGGTACAGGAAGAGCTGAATTGTACTCTGCTTTGTACCGAATTGAATATGAAAATTTCACGAATAAAGCAGCACGTCAAGGAGTAAGAACGCTAGTCAAATTTAGCTCGTTTGATGACGGAACCCCTAAAGGAGAATACCTTAAAGCATATAAAACACGCAGGGAATTAGCTACTGAAAAATAATAATGAAGAGTAAAGGTTTTAGTTTTGAACGCGGATTTTAATACTTTTAATAGAATCAATCTAAAAAAAGTGTACAATAGATTTATTTGTCTTTTTACTGTACTAATAAACCGAATGAGACTCCGACTTATTTAGAGAATTAGACAATTAATTTAAGTTTTGATTGAGCCTTTTGGGACTAAAACAAAAAATAAACGACGGCGAACGATTTAAAATTTTATATTTGCAGTTCGAAATAAAAAACAAAAACGCACAGATCCTATGGAATATTTAGATTTTGAGCTTCCGATAAAAGAACTAGAAGATCAGTTAGAAAAATGTATCGTTATTGGTAAAGAATCAGATGTTGATGTTACAAATACTTGTAAGCAAATCAATAAGAAGCTAATAGATACTAAAAAGACTATTTATAAAAATCTGACCGCATGGCAACGTGTACAATTGTCGAGACATCCAAGCAGGCCCTATACATTAGATCATATAAGAGCACTTTGCGGAGATACTTTTCTAGAACTTCACGGGGACAGAGGCTTTAAAGATGATAAAGCGATGATTGGTGGTTTAGGGAAAATTGATGGTCAATCTTTTATGATTGTTGGTCAACAAAAAGGATATAACACAAAGACCCGTCAATACAGAAACTTTGGAATGGCAAATCCAGAAGGATATCGAAAAGCTTTGCGTTTAATGAAAATGGCAGAGAAGTTTGGTATTCCTGTTCTAACGCTCATAGATACTCCGGGAGCTTATCCAGGACTTGAAGCAGAAGAACGTGGACAAGGGGAGGCTATTGCTAGAAATATATTTGAAATGGTTCGTCTTCAGGTGCCTATTATCACTATTATTGTTGGTGAAGGAGCTTCAGGTGGTGCATTAGGAATAGGAGTGGGAGATCGCGTTTATATGCTTGAAAACACTTGGTATTCTGTGATTTCTCCAGAGTCTTGTTCTTCTATTTTATGGAAAAGCTGGGAGTATAAAGAAATAGCTGCTGAAGCACTAAAATTGACTTCTGCAGACATGAAAAGACAAAAATTAGTTGATGATATTATACCGGAACCATTGGGTGGTGCGCATTACAATAGAGAAACAACGTTTGTAACTGTGGAGCAATATATCATGAAAGCATTTAATGAACTTAAAGACTTATCAACAAAAGAGTTAATTGCTCAAAGAATGGACAAATACACTAAAATGGGTGAGTACAAAGAGTAATATCTCATAAATATAAAAAAAACCCGTCTCGTTTACAAACGAGACGGGTTTTTTTTGGGTTATAAACAAAAATCAGTTACTTATAAACAATTATTTGTAATAAGTCAACAGCAATATTTTTTAATTTTTTGTTACTTTCGCTACATGGAAAACTTCAGGAATATAAACCCAGTTAAGGTCGATAAAACAACAATTATAAACCTAGAAAAGGGCAAGTTGCCACCACAGGTTTTAGAATTGGAAGAGGCCGTTCTTGGTGCTATGATGATTGATAAAAAAGGGGTAGATGATGTAATTGATATTTTATCGCCTGATGCTTTTTATAAAGACGCGCACAAACATATTTTTGAGGCAATCGTTCAGCTGTTTACTGAAACACAGCCTATCGATTTACTTACCGTTTCAGCACAACTAAAGAAAAATGCTAAATTAGATTTGGCCGGTGGTGACTTTTATTTAATTCAGCTTACGCAAAAAATATCCTCATCAGCACATATCGAGTTTCACTCTAGAATTATTCTTCAAAAATTCATACAACGAAGTTTGATTCGAATCTCTTCGGAGATAATCGAAGAATCGTACGATGAAACTACGGATGTTTTTGATTTATTGGATAGAGCAGAATCTAAACTTTATGAAGTTACCCAAGGAAATATAAAACGAAGTTCTGAAACTGCCCAAAGTTTAGTACTACAAGCTAAAAAACGAATTGAAGAAATTGCAGGGCAAGAAGGACTAAGCGGAGTTGCTACTGGATTTGAAAAGTTAGATAAAATTACTTCGGGTTGGCAGCCAAGTGATTTAATTATTATCGCGGCTAGACCAGCAATGGGTAAGACCGCATTTGTATTGTCAATGGCAAGAAATATGGCGATTGATTATGGAATGCCTGTGGCCTTATTTTCATTAGAGATGGCATCGGTGCAATTAATTACGCGTTTGATTTCCTCTGAAACCGGTTTGTCTTCAGAGAAATTGCGTACCGGTAAATTAGAAAAACACGAATGGGAGCAACTGAGTACTAAGGTTAAAAATCTAGAGAAAGCTCCTTTGTATATTGATGACACTCCATCACTCTCTATTTTTGATTTAAGAGCAAAAGCAAGACGTTTGGTTTCACAGCATGGAATCCGAATTATTATTGTGGACTATTTGCAATTGATGACTGCCGGAGGAAATGGTAAAGGTGGAGGAAACAGAGAACAGGAAATTTCAACAATTTCCCGAAACTTAAAAGCCCTTGCAAAGGAATTGAACGTTCCCGTAATAGCGCTTTCTCAATTATCGCGTGCGGTTGAAACTCGTGGGTCCAGTAAAAGACCGTTACTTTCTGACCTTCGTGAATCGGGTGCGATTGAGCAAGATGCTGATATTGTATCGTTCTTATACCGTCCGGAATATTATAAAATTGATGAATGGGATGATGATGAAGCTTCACCTACTGCAGGTCAAGCAGAAATAATGATAGCCAAGCACCGTAATGGTAGTATCGAAAACGTTCGTTTGAAGTTTATTGGACATCTTGGAAAGTTTGATAATTTAGAAGACCATAGTGGTAATTATGATGATTTACCTTCTTCTATGAATCAAGATGAAAGTTCGTTTATGACTAAAAGTTTACCTTCTGCGCATGAAGCATTCGGGAGTAATCTCAATGACGACGATGACGACAGCGATATGCCTTTTTAGAAAGTATTAAAAGCCTATTTTTATAGGCTTTTTTTATGGTTTGCATTTTATACTTAATTTTAAACCTTTTCTTGTAATCAGTAATCGCGAAATTGAATTGATTTAAAAAGGTATATTTGAGCAGTATAATTCTTTTCCTTTTCTATCTTTGATTCAAAATCGTATATAATGATTCCTAAAAGAGTTTTTTTTATTCTAGTTTTTCTAGTTTCTATTGCAGCAAAAGCTTCTTTTATTTTGTTGCCAATGGACGAAACTACGCAACAAAATCACCTGAAAGCCTACGGAATTACGTTTTGGTGTTTAGAAAAAAACTATAAAGCCAGCTGGTTACTTAACTACCGTGGGGGGTCTTTTCTATTGCCTGACGCTCCAGAAATACGCAAAGAATGTCAGATTAGAGGGGTGAGTTTTGAAGTACTTTCTGATAGTGAAGAAGCCAAGATTTTAGATGAAATAGCTAGTCCATCTCAAAACATGGACGCCGTGATCCTTGAAAAAGCACCCAGGATTGCAGTTTATACACCTAAAGGGAAACAACTTTGGGATGATGCGGTGACACTCGTTTTGACGTATGCCGAAATTCCATTTACACACATATATGATGAGGAAGTCCTCAGTGATCAATTAGTACTTTACGATTGGTTGCATTTGCATCATGAAGATTTTACGGGACAATATGGAAAGTTTTTTGGCTCCTTTAGAAATGTGCCTTGGTATATTGAGGATAAGAAAGAGGCGGAGCAACTAGCAACCAAGTTAGGCTTTGCAAAAGTTTCAGAGGAAAAAGGAGCTGTAGCCAAAAAAATAAGAGACTTTGTCGTTGGAGGAGGGTTTATGTTTGCCATGTGTTCGGCTACTGACAGTTTTGATATTGCTTTGGCAGCAGATGGAGTTGATATTTGTGAGCCAATGTTTGATGGTGATCCAAGTGATGCTAATTATCAGTCCAGTATGAACTATTCTAATTCTTTTGCTTTTAAAGATTTTATTCTCGAAAGAAAACCGGAAAAATATGAATTTTCAGATATTGACATGACGGAGAAGCGCCGTGTCCCAATGGATAAAGATTATTTTACGCTGATGGAATTTTCGGCTAAATGGGATCCTATTCCAAGTATGTTGTGTCAAAATCATACTCAACTCGTAAAGGGATTTATGGGACAAACTACTGCCTTTGATTATGCACTAATTAAATCTAATGTTTTAATTATGGGAACCTGTGAACTCAATGGGGAAGCGCGATACATTCACGGCGAAAAAGGAAAAGGAATGTTTACCTTTTATAGCGGCCATGATCCTGAAGATTTTCAGCATCAGGTGGGGGATTCTCCAACAGTTTTGGATTTGCATCCTAATTCGCCAGGTTACCGCTTAATTTTAAATAACGTTTTATTTCCTGCTGCCAGAAAGAAAAAACAAAAAACCTAACTTGGACCGCTTTCTAAAACTTGTATTACATTATGGACTACGCATCAATTTTGCAGGAAATAAAACAGGAATCAAATGGATTTCCAGCTAAGGGAAATGTGACGGTAACCATACCAGAGTTAGCTAAGGTTCACCCCAATAAATTTGGAATTCATTTGACTACAATCAACGGGGACAATTTTGGCATTGGAGACAGTAATGAAAAATTTTCTATTCAGAGTATTTCAAAAGTATTGACTGTGGCTTTGGCCTTTTCTTTTTTGGATGAAAAAATATGGAAAAGGGTAGGCGTTGAACCTTCTGGAACTGCTTTTAATTCTTTGATTCAATTGGAATATGAAAAGGGTATCCCAAGAAATCCATTTATAAATTCGGGAGCAATTGTTATAGCTGATATGTTAGTTTCCTGTTTAAAAAATCCTAAAAAAGAGTTTCTAGCTTTTATAAGACTAATTTCTGGGAGTCCAGCAATTGAATATAATTTGGACGTAGCTCAATCGGAGAAAGACACCCGCTTTAGAAATGCCGCTTTGGCAAATTTTTTAAAGTCATTCGGAAATATTGAAAATGATGTTGATACTGTTTTGGATTTTTACTTTCATCAATGTTCAATAGAAATGACGTGTAGCGAACTGGCGCATTCTCTTTTCTTTTTTGCCAATGAAGGAAAAACGAAGGAAGGAAAACAAATTTTGACAAAGAGCCAAGTAAAAAGATTAAATGCTTTGATGCAAACCTGCGGTTTTTATGATGAGTCGGGGGAGTTTACTTATAAAGTGGGATTGCCGGGTAAAAGTGGAATTGGTGGTGGAATCGTTGCCTTATATCCTAATAATTTTGTGGTCGCTACTTGGTCTCCACGATTAAACAAAAAAGGAAATTCAGAATTGGGTATGCATGCTTTAGAATTATTAACGACAAAAACTGGGATGTCCGTTTTTTAGCAAAAAAAAGCTACTATTTCCAGTAGCTCTTCTATTTGTAAAATGAAACTAAACGGTTCCATATTCATTTTCTTTGTCCAAATATTCTTGTACAATTTCGATAGCATTGGTGACTACATCACTTAAGGCTGTTATAAAACTTCCTTCCTCAGCACAATTGATGGCATGTCTAATAGCTTCGGTTTCTTTTGGAATAATTTCGTAAGTCACATTTTTACCTGAAGCAGTAATTCCTTCTAATATTAGATCAATTATTTCATTTTCGGTTCTTCCTCTTAAATATTTCTCTTGTCGAATGATGATGTGATCAAACATTCTAGCTGCAATTGTGGCACATTCACGAATGTCTTCATCGCGACGATCACCAACACCTGCAATAATTCCAATCTTTTTAGTAGCATCTACACTTTGTAAATACTCTTCAACCCCTTTGTATCCTGAAGCATTGTGTGCAAAATCAATCAATACTTTGAATTTTTTGAACTCAAAAATATTCATACGGCCCGGTGTTTGTGCAGCACTAGGAATGAAAGTTTGTAAGGATAAACTAATGTCTTCTGTTTTGAATCCCCATACATAACTAGCTAAGGTTGCTGCAAGAACATTTGCAATCATGAATTTGGCTTTTCCGCCAAGTGTTAAAGGAACATGAGTGGCTCGTTCGATTCTAATTTTCCATTCTCCTTTTTTGATTGTGATAAAACCATTCTCATAAACTGCAACTGTTTTTCCTTCAGCGCTTAATTTTTTGATGAACGGATTTTCTTCATCTAAACTAAAGTAAGCCACATTGCAGCCTAAATCAGCACCTATTTTTATACAATGTTCATCATCTCCATTCAAAATTGCCCAACCGTCTTTCTTGATACTTTTTACGACAGTCGCTTTTACTCTTGCTAAATCATCCAAAGAATGAATATCACTTATTCCTAAATGATCTTCTTGAATATTGGTAATAATTCCGATGTCACAAATGCTGAAACCTAGTCCAGAGCGTAATATTCCACCTCTTGCAGTTTCCAAAACGGCAAACTCAACAGTAGGATCTCTTAACACATATTGTGCACTTTGAGGCCCAGTAGTATCTCCTTTTTCCATCATGTGATTTTGAATATAAATCCCATCAGAGGTAGTGAAACCTACTTTATAACCATTATTTTTTACAATATGTGCGAGCAATCGTGTTGTAGTAGTTTTGCCATTGGTACCGGTTACTGCGATAATAGGAATTCGGCATGATTTTCCTGGAGGATAGAGCATATCAATAACAGGAGCGGCTACATTTCTAGGCAAGCCTTCAGAAGGAGCGAGGTGCATTCTAAAACCGGGTGCTGCATTTACTTCAAGAATTACACCGCCATTATCTTTTAAGGGTTGTGTTAAATTCTCGGCCATAATATCCACACCACAAATGTCCAGTCCAATTACTCTTGAAATTCTTTCGGCTAGAAATATATTTTCGGGGTGCATCATATCTGTTACATCAACAGAGGTGCCACCTGTACTTAAGTTAGCTGTAGATTTCAAAAACACAATCTCACCTGATCTTGGTATAGTTTCTAGAGTATAGTTCAGTTTTTCAAGTAGGTCTTCGGTATCCCTGTCAACATCAATCTGTGTTAAAACATTTTCATGTCCATAACCTCTTCTTGGATCTAGGTTTTCAACAGCAATTAATTCTTGGATTGAATTTTTCGCATTTCCTATTACATGAGCAGGTACTCGTTTTGCTGCAGCTACTAATTTATTGTCAATGACTAAAATTCGAAAATCAAAACCAGTAATGAACTTTTCAACGATAATACGTTTGCTGTATTCTTTGGCGAAAGCCAAACCAGAAACAGCATCTTCCCAATTAGTAACATTTATAGAAGCTCCTTTACCGTGGTTTCCATCAAGCGGTTTCAGTACAATAGGGTAGCCAATTTTATTGATGGTCTCGGCTAGGTCTTCTTCATCTACACAAATACTTCCGCTGGCTACCGGAATCGAAGCCATATCAAGCATTTTTTTTGTCAGTTCTTTGTTGCAAGCCATGTCTACTGCTATACTACTGGTCTTGCAAGTGATGGTAGCTTGAAAACGCATTTGGTTTATTCCATGTCCCAATTGTACTAATGAATTAGTACCTAGTCTTATCCAAGGAATATTTCTCGAAACGGCCTCTTCTACAATACTTCCAGTACTTGGTCCCAAACGAACGCGTTCCCTAATTTCTCGCATTTTTTGTAAGTCACTTTCTAGGTCATATTCTGTTCCTGTGATTAATGCTTCGGCAATTGCTACAGATGATTCTGCCGCAAAAAGACCAACGTTTTCTTCTGTATAACTGAAAACAACATTATAAGTCCCAAGAGTTTTGGTTTCTCGAGTTCTTCCAAATCCGGTTTCCATACCCGCTAAGGTTTGTATTTCAAGTGCAATATGTTCAATTACATGCCCCATCCAAGTGCCGCGTTCTACTCTGGAAAAAAATCCACCTCGGCAACCTTCGGAGCAACGATGTTCAATCATTGTAGGAAACATTGCTTCTATTCTTTCTTTAAATCCTTCTATTTTATTGGTAGGGAACTGTTCCATTTCCTCCAAATCCAATCGCATTTGAATCAATTTTTTTCTTTGGATACTCCAAATATTTGGCCCACGAAGAGCTTGTACTTTTATTATTTTCATAAAGACAGAAGGGTTATTTTAGTTGAAACAAATTACTGTTAAGAAATCGTATTCTATATTGCAACCAATATAAAGGTTTTTATAGCTGAAACAAAATTTATGTATTTTAATTAACAGTAATCGCATGTTATAATTTTAAAAATAAACAGAGTAGTTCAATAGCTCCTTTTCTTATTTTGTTTATTTTTGCCGAATGACTATAATAGGAAAATTGATAATAATAGGAGGAGCAGTAGACAAAGGAAGTTTTACTGAAACCGATATAGATAAAAATAGTGCCAGTAATTTAAATTTTTTTGAAACTGGAATACTTAAAAGAATAATCAGCGAATCCAAACATAAAGAAAATTCACGTATTGAAGTAGTTACTACAGCTTCAAATATTCCAAAGGAGATTGGTCCTGAATATGTGAAAGCTTTTTCTTATTTAGATGCGAAGAACATAGACGTTCTTTATATTGAGAAACGCGAAGAAGCTGCAGATGAAGCTGTTTTGACGCGATTAAAAGCAGCTGATGTTGTGATATTTACAGGCGGAGATCAATTGCGTTTGACTTCAATTCTTGGCGGAACTCCATTTCATGATATCTTATTGGATAAATACCATAACGAGGAGTTTATTTATGCTGGAACATCTGCTGGAGCTGCAGCAGCCTCTAATAATATGATCTATCAGGGAAGTAGTTCAGAAGCATTATTGAAGGGAGAAGTAAAAATTACAAGCGGACTCGGTTTGATCGATGGGGTTGTTATTGATACCCATTTTGTAAGAAGAGGAAGGATAGGTCGATTGTTTCAAACAGTTGTAAGTAATCCAAGAGTCCTCGGAATTGGATTAGGAGAAGATACAGGTTTGTTGATTACTAATAATAATGCGATGGAAGCAATTGGATCTGGATTAGTTATTTTAGTTGATGGACGCGATATAAAAGATACGAATTTGACGCAGGTCGAATTAGGGCAACCTATTTCAATAAATAATTTGGTGGTTCATGTGATGAGTATGAATGATACTTATGATATTAGGACACATAAAATGCAAATTCATACTTGATAATATAACTAATGTTAGTTAAGAGTGTGCGAAAGCTAGCGAGATGTTGCTGTTTTGTTTTCAGAACAACTAGTCTACACTAAACAATTTGCAACCTGAAATAAAAAAAATAATGAAATTAATTATACACGGTGGTTTTTTCTCAGAATCTTCAACCAGTAATGAGACAAAAATAGCCAAACAAGACGCTTTAGAACAAATAGTTAAAGATTCTTATGACTATCTAAAAACACATTCAGCACTTGAAACAGTAGTTTTTGCAGTTTCACTGCTGGAGGACAATGAACTGTTTAATGCAGGTATTGGATCCCAAATACAAAGCGACGGAAAAATCAGAATGAGTGCTGCGATAATGGATGGGGTAACCCAAAAAATGAGCGGTGTTATCAATATCGAAGAAGTAAAAAACCCAGTTCAAGTTGCACAGATATTAATGCAATACGACGACCGCGTTCTAGGTGGAAGCGGAGCAACAAACTTTGCAAGGAAAAATGGTTTTCAATCGTTTTCGACCGAAATTCCACAGCGTCGTGCAGAACATGAAGAAAAAGTAAAGTCATTGGGCCTAGGAACAGTAGGTTGTGTTGCTTTTGATAAAAACGGAAAAATTGCAGCAGCCACATCGACAGGAGGAAAAGGATTTGAAGTTCCCGGTAGAATATCAGATTCGGCTACGGTTGCAGGAAACTATGCCAATTCATTTTGTGGTGTGAGTTTAACAGGAGTAGGTGAGGACATTATGAGTAATGCCACTGCTACCAAAATCGTAACTCGTGTGACCGATGGTTTTTCGTTAAAAGAAGCTTTCGCTAAAACCTTCAATGAACTAAAACCGTATGATGGCTTTGCCGGTGCTATAGCCATTGACAGCGCAGGGAATATCTATCATCAAGATTCTCATCCTGCTATGGTTTTTGCTAGTTTTGACGGCGATACGTTTGAAGTGTTCGGCTAATTAATTCAGCGAAAATTCAAACCAAATAGGGATATGATCTGATATTTTTCTTGCTTCTTTCAGCGAGTTAAAATTTTTGTAAAAAGAAATAACCCCTGAGTTTATACTCTTAATTTTAGAGGTTTTATAATACATATTATCAAATTCAGATGCTAGGCATCTGGATTTTTTACATTTTTGTTTTAAAGATGTTTTTTGGCCAATCAAAATAGGTTGGTATCCCATTTTTCTCAAAGGATTAAAAACTGTATGTGATTGCGGACAATTGAAATCACCGGCAAATATTAAATTTAGCGTTGGGTATTCATCAGGAAGGAACTTAAAATATTTTATTTCGGTTTCTGGCTGCATTTTTTTGGTTATCGCATGAAAATTAACAACAGTAAATTGTTTATTTTCGAATTGAAAAGTGCAAAAATAAGGTTCTCGGTCTATTTCTAAATGGAATCTTTTTTCTAGCCATGCAGTACCAATTTTTTTAAGTTTGGCGGTTTTCCATATAAAAGCATATCGTTCCGTTTTATAAGCGCTACTACTCGTAGGGGCACTAATTACATAATCCCATTTAGCTCCTGTGCGGTTCAGTTCGTCTGCTAGTTTTGCAACGGCTTGGGCGCCACCATAACCTGCTACTACTTCTTGGATGGCGATAAGATCATAATTTCTAACTGTCTGTGCTATATCGGCAATTTCTACTTGAGATTTTGATTGACCGAAGTTTTCAATATTCCAAGAGAGAAGTTTGGTTTGGGGGTAAAGGACAGCGCAAAAAAGGAGTAGGAATACTAAAATAATATGTTTCATTTATCTACGAAAAACTAAGATTGAAA
Organism: Flavobacterium sp. DW-iso2; assembly: GCF_058725285.1. Lineage (NCBI taxonomy): Bacteria > Pseudomonadati > Bacteroidota > Flavobacteriia > Flavobacteriales > Flavobacteriaceae > Flavobacterium > Flavobacterium sp. DW-iso2. Next base: position 54,248 of record NZ_JBZXDY010000025.1, read on the forward strand.
ATAACGCAACCTAGTCAATTATTTTAAAAGAACGGGTGTTAGACTTCTATTTTTAATTGAAATATAAAAATAAGGAATAGTTAAGAGATAAGGGCGATATTTATTATAATAGCGGCGTCGATAATTTACTTAATTTTCAGATTGTATTTATAGCCTTCTAAATCAGTGGCTATTAATTTTTGTTTGCCAACCCGTTCTACAACAATTTCAATTTCCTTCATATCTTTTCTAACAAGGGTACCAAGACCAATTTCACCTTCAATATTTATATAGCCTCGAACATTGTCTCCGTTTTCATCAGTACCGATAACACGCTGTTGATATTGATCTATTGCTAACGGTTCTATTTTTTTAGTAACGGCGGAAGCAGATTGATCTGGAACCTTAACTAATTCACTTCGGTTTTTACAAGAAACCAATGATATAGACAATAAAAATAGGGCTATTCGCATGTTACTTATAGTAGTCATCTAGATTTTTTTTTCAAATGTACAAGTAGATAAATTGATTTCTTTACGGAAAACCTCATTGAGGGTGGTTTTTTCTAGAATTGAAAAAAAACAGGGTAGTTTCTAAAGCTGTAATGATAGATTGAAGTACCTGTGTTTTATTCTAAGTTGATTAGGGGATATGCGTACTTGTTGTATTATGTACTTACTATTATCCAAATTTAATCAATGTATTTCCTTTTGAAGCAACATTTTAGGATGTAGTAATCAAATGCTGATTCAGATTATCTGTAATTACTCAGAGCAAGTGTTAACGATTTTAGTTTGAATTTTAATAACTTTTCTAATTTGTTTTTCTGATAATAGATTTTGTTTAGTTGCAGAATTAAGACGTTTATTTAAAGCTTCCCATTTTACTCGCATATAGGGATAGAGTGCGAGTGAAACTTCATTTCCTTTCTGCGCTTTTTTATAGTGCTTAATATATTCCTTGACATAATTCTGATAATCATCAAGTTGTTTGCCCCATTTGTTATCAATGAAATCAATATTTATTTCTTCAGTATTAGCAAATACATCTATTTTATTGCTTGTTTTCATGATTTGATTTTTTAAATAGTTGACTTTCTGATTTTCAACTAAAAGCAAATTTATACGCAATACGTGATATTACCTTACGGAAAGCCGTAACAGGCTAAATTTTTTAATGTTTTTATGAATTTGTTTAATTGGAGATTTGGTACCCAATAATAGAGGTTAGCACATTAGATCTATTCAAAGTACAATGATTTTGAAATAAACGGCAGTTTGGTAATCTATTGCGCAGTACAAGAAAGAGTTGAATTTTTAAATCAGCCCTAAGTCTTTGGCGATGGCTATTAGATGCACATTATTATTGGCCTTGAAGTAAATTTTTAGTTTGTTAATTCGCTTCTCTATACTGCTACTGCCATTAGGAATTATTCCTGTATTTTTGAAGGTTGCTGAAATTTCATCCAAGATGCATCCGTTAGATAACAACTTCAAAAGCGAAATATCATACGCTTCAATTTCATGAAGTGATTTGTCATTTAGAGCATATTCTAGTTCTGGTGAAATATTTTTCTCATCAGTTTTAAAAATACTTTCCACTGCATTCTTAAGTTCAGGGATGCTATTTCTTCCTTTTGAAACATAGGCATTAATACCTAAGTTATTAAATAAGGATTTTATTCTGTATGCCTTATCCTCTATGGAGAATACAATAGTTTTAATATCAGGCTGAATTTTTTTTACAGCTTCAATAAGTTCATCACCACAAGTCAGTTTATTCTCTCGATGATCCACCTTAAAAGATAAATCGCTGATCAATAAGTCGTAGGGATTATTATCCTGTATTGCTTTTTTTATTTGTAAAAAGGCGTCATCGCAATATTTAGAATGTTGAATCTCCATTATGGAAAGTGTTTCTAAAGCTTGAATAACAGTAATGCTTATGCTGTCTAGATCTTCGGCAACTAATACTTTTTTAAACATAATGATGTCGATTATAAAGGGAATGTGATACTTGATTTAAATCCTTTGCCCGGTTTAGTATCAAAGGTAATCGTTCCTTTTATAGCGAGAATACGGTTTTCCACATTTTGGAGTCCATTTTTTAAATTTAGTTTCTCTATAGCCGCTCCCACGCCGTTATCAGTATAATGTAATTGTAAATTATATTCATATTTCTTGAATGATAGCACCACTAAACTAGCTTCACTATGCTTTTTCATATTGATTAGGAATTCCTGAAGGACTCTGTATACCGTGATTTTTTTAATATCTATAATAGTAGACCAGTTGATAGTATCTACTCCGTAAATCAAAATATTCACGTATTCAGTATCAAAACCAGAGATCATTTCTTGTAGGCTAGAAATAAAATCAGGCCCCATCGGAATGAAACTGTTTTCTTTAGATATGTTACGCGTTCTGGAATAGATAGTATCTAAATTGTCAAGAAGCATTTCTTTGTTATAAGAAGAGGAGAGATCTTGAGTTTCAGCAAAAACCATTGTCTGGTAAACATCGTTTGCCAATTCATCGTGTAGTTTTTTTGCTATTCTCACTTCGGTATCGTAAGAAGTTTTACTTTTTTCTCTTTTACTTTTTTCAATGAGATAGAAATAGATAAAACCAGTAATAGTAAGAATGATTCCAACTATAACGTAGAGGTTCAAAGTGGTGCTTTTTTGCAATTGCAGTTCCAAGGCATTTTCAGCTTTTTGGGCTTTCAGATTTAGAATTTCTTCTTTCTCTTTCTTAGAATCGTATTTCATTTTTGCAAATTGATTTTTTGCCTGTTGACGAACTTTGGTGATACTGTCGTTGATGTGGATGTAATTAAGAGAATATGATTTTAGTAGTTCTCCTGAGGAGTTTTTGATTAGTAACTCTAGTGAGTGTAGGCGATCATCTACAGTACGTAGTAAAGTTGCTTTTTCGTATGCTTGTTCAGCATAGTACTTTGCGAGGATTGGGTTGGTTTTTGCATAGAAGAAATGTAGATGAAGATAACTGGTAGTTAAACCCCAATCATCTTTATTTTTTTTTCTTATTTTTAAAGAATGATTTAGATACTTCAGTGCCTTGGAGTTTCCTGTTTTAAAATAGCAGTACCCTAAATTATTTGTTATTCGAGAAAATGTTTGTGCGTCGTTAAGAACTTCTTTTTTTAAAGTTAATGGAAAGAGAATTTCTATAGCTTTTTGATACTCGTTCTTCTCCATATATAATACAGCAATATTGTTTTTAGCACCAATTATTCGAGGCTTATCTGTCTTTAAATTCAATGCTTTATTATAGTAATATTCTGCGTTTTTATAATCAAATGTATTCAAGTAGTTGATGCCTAATATCGTATAGATGTTCCATTTGTAGTTTGGATGCGTTGTAGTTTCTAAAATCGGCATAGCCTCCATAGCTGTAGTCTCGCTGCCGCTGAAATCGCCTTGATTTTGTTGTATAGTTGCTAGATTTGAAATGGCGTAGACAAATAGTTTAGGATGTTTTTTTAGATCACAAGCTAGTTTCGCTTTATCAAAGTAATAGTAGGAGCTGTCATATTTACTACTTTCAAAAAAGTGGTCACCTAGGGCTATAAGCCGTTTGATTTCAACAAGATTATCTTTCTTTTCAGGAATGGGTTGGGTTGCTTTTTTACAGCCTTGCAGAGTAATAACAAGAAAAAAATAAATAAAAAAATGCAGCTTCTTTGGTATCATGAAACTAAATTACTGTATTTATTTATGATGAAGAATTATTTGAGTAACTATTTTTAGTATAAGTCTATACTTAAAAACGAGCGTGTTTTTAGGACTCATTAAAAACAAAAAACCCCAATCTTTCGATTGAGGTTTCTCTATAAGTAAGTAATCTAAATTGAGTTTATAAAACGTTTATTTTACTTTATTAAGTACAGCTTTGAAAGCTTCAGGGTGGTTCATCGCTAAATCGGCAAGAACTTTTCTGTTCAATTCGATTCCGTTAGCTTTTACTTTCCCCATGAATTGTGAATAAGACATTCCTTCTAATCTAGCTCCAGCGTTGATACGTTGAATCCATAAAGCACGGAAATTTCTTTTGTTCACTTTTCTGTCACGGTAAGCGTAGCACATTGCTTTCTCTACCGCATTTTTAGCTACTGTCCAAACGTTTTTACGTCTACCAAAGTATCCTTTGGCTAGCTTCATTATTTTTTTTCTTCTTGCTCTTTTTGCAACTGAATTTACCGATCTTGGCATAATTTTATTGTTTTTTTGTAGCAGGCGTCCCGAATTAAATCAAGAGAACTTAAAGGCCATACTCCAAGGTTATTTTAAATTGTTTTAACCTAAAGAATTTAAAAAAGTGTTCAGTTTTCAGATTTTAGTGTTCAGTTAGAAACTGCTTACTAAGAGCTGACGACTGATTACTAAATTATATAATTCTTAATTGTTGTTTGATGCTTTTCATATCTGATTTGTGAACTAGCGCTGAATGTGTCAAAGCTAATTTACGTTTTTTAGATTTTTTAGTCAAGATGTGACTTTTAAAAGCATGCTTTCTTTTAATCTTTCCAGAACCAGTAACTTTAAAACGTTTCTTGGCGCTAGATTTGGTTTTCATTTTAGGCATTTTTTCCTAGTGTTTTAATTTATTCTTACTTACTTATCTTTATGCTGAATTTAGTTCTGCATATTATTTTGATTCAAGTATGATGTTTCAAGTTCAAAGTTGTACAACTGAATACTCGATAATACAAACTGAATACTATTTTTTCTTCTTAGGAGCAATGAACATAATCATTCTCTTTCCTTCAAGAACGGGCATCGCTTCCACTTTACCAAATTCTTCTAAATCCGTAGCTAATCTCAGTAATAAGATTTGACCTTGGTCTTTATAAATGATTGAACGTCCTTTAAAGAAAACAAACGCTTTCAATTTAGCACCCTCTTTCAAGAATTTTTCAGCATTTTTTCTCTTAAACTCATAATCATGCTCATCTGTTTGAGGACCAAAACGAATTTCCTTAACGACTACTTGCGTAGATTTCGCTTTTAGAATCTTATCACGTTTCTTTTGTTCGTAAACAAATTTCTTGTAATCCATGATTTTACAAACTGGTGGCTCCGCATTAGGCGAAATCTCAACTAGATCTAATTCAAATTGATCCGCTAATCTTAGAGCTTCAGAAAGTTTAAAAACTCCTGGCTCAATGTTTTCACCTACAAGACGTACTTCTTGTACACCACGAATAAGATTGTTTATTCTGTGGGCATCCTTTTTTTCTACGCGAGGTTGATAACCTCTGTTGCTTCTTATTGCTATGACTTTATAATTTAAGTTAAACTGTAAATACTTTTAATGTCTTTTTGATTTCTTCGTCCACTATTGCAGCAAACTCTTCTATCGTAACGCTGATGTTGCCTTTTCCTTCCTGTCCATGGCGACGGATAGAAATGGTACCGTTTTTCTCTTCTTCCTCGCCTACAATCAGCATAAACGGGATTTTTTGCATTTCAGCGTCTCTAATTTTCTTACCTATTGTCTCACTTCTGTTGTCTACGAGGGCGCGAATTTCGTAATTTTCTAGCAAATCTAAAACTTTTTTCGCATATATTTCATATTTCTCACTCAAAGACAATATAATAGCCTGTTCAGGGATCAACCAAAGAGGGAAATTTCCTGCAGTATGCTCTAGCAAAATCGCGATAAAGCGTTCCATTGAACCAAAAGGAGCTCGGTGAATCATCACAGGTCTATGTAATTCGTTATCAGATCCTTTGTAAGTCAAATCAAAACGTTCTGGTAAGTTATAATCTACTTGAATTGTTCCTAATTGCCATTGTCTTCCCAGAGCATCTTTTACCATGAAATCCAACTTCGGACCATAGAAAGCTGCTTCTCCATATTCGATAACGGTGCTTAATCCTTTGTCTGCGGCAGCATTGATAATAGCATTTTCCGCTTTTTCCCAATTTTCATCACTTCCAATGTATTTTTCTCTGTCCTCTTTATCTCTTAAAGAGATCTGAGCAGTAAAGTTTTCAAAGCCTAAAGAGCCAAATACATAAAGAACTAGATCAATTACTTTTTTAAACTCTTCGTCTAGTTGTTCTGGAGTACAAAAGATATGTGCATCATCCTGAGTAAACCCACGTACACGAGTTAGCCCGTGTAATTCACCACTTTGCTCGTATCGGTATACAGTACCAAATTCAGCATATCGTTTTGGTAAATCTTTGTATGACCAAGGTCTCACATTGTATATTTCGCAGTGATGAGGACAGTTCATCGGTTTCAGCAAAAACTCTTCTCCTTCATTTGGAGTTGATATTGGTTGAAAACTATCAGCTCCATATTTAGCGTAATGACCAGAGGTTACATAAAGCTCTTTGTGGCCTATGTGCGGTGTAACCACTTGCTCGTAACCCGCTTTTTTCTGTGCTTTTTTTAGGAATTGTTCTAATCTTTCTCTCAATGCTGCTCCTTTAGGTAGCCACAATGGTAAACCTTGACCTACTTTTTGCGAGAAAGCAAACAGTTCAAGTTCTTTGCCTAGTTTTCTGTGATCGCGACGTTTTGCCTCTTCTAGTAAAAGTAAGTACTCTGTTAAATCTTTTTGTTTAGGAAATGAAGTTCCGTAAACACGTGTTAATTGCTTGTTTTTTTCATCACCTCTCCAGTAAGCGCCAGCAACACTCATTACTTTCATTGCTTTAATGATGCCGGTATTCGGTATATGTCCTCCACGACATAAATCAGTAAAAGTGTCATGATCGCAAAACGTAATCGTCCCGTCCTCAAGATTGGTAATCATTTCGGTTTTATAAACGTTGTCCTTATATAATTCTAAAGCGTCTGCTTTAGAAACAGGACGAAGTTTGAATTCGTGTTTTCCCCTTGAAATCTCAAGAACACGATCTTCAATTTTCTTAAAGTCAGCCTCGGTTATTTTTTGATCTTCAAAATCTACATCATAATAGAAACCATTAGCAATCGCAGGTCCAAGTGTTAACTTAACACCAGGATACATTTCCTCAAGAACCTGTGCCATGACATGTGAAGTCGAATGCCAAAAAGCTTTCTTCCCACTTTCGTCATTCCATGTATATAATATAAGACTGCCATCCGTCGTCAAAGGAGTGGTTGTTTCCACTGTTGTACCGTTAAAAGAAGCCGAAATTACATTTCTGGCAAATCCTTCGCTAATGCTTTTAGCAACATCCATCGGAGTTACGCCTGAAGCGAACTCTTTAACTGACCCATCGGGCAAAGTAATCTTAATCATTGTTTATTAATTTAAGAATGCAAATATAGGCCATTACAAAAACACAAACAATAGATAGTTAAGGTTTGTTATATATATGTATAGGAGTAAAAACAAATAGTTTAATGTTTGTTACTATTATAAGGAAGGAGTGGTTTGTTTTAGGAGCTATTTCCCGCTATTCGCTACAATCTACATCGCCGTCCCGAAGCTTCGGGACCGGCTCAGTAGGATTTCCACTGCTATCGGGGCTAGGGGAGTTGTGCTTTATTGGTTGTTTTGTACTTGTTATAATGTACAGCGGTCTAATATGGTGTGCTTCAAAACTATTTACCTAGATAAGCGTTCTTCAAGCTACGTGAATGAACCCTGATTCTTCTTCAGTAGGGTTTAGGCAGTTCGATTTAGTTTGGAATTTGTCATGTTAGCTTATTAAGCTAGTTGAATCTGCATCGACAAGCGCTTTCTTTCCTGTGAAAAGTAGTAGTTGGGTTCACATGTTGAATAAAGGCAGTAAATTCTACATTGCGATCTGTTATCAATTGAAAAACGTGCTAAGCACTTCGTTTAAATACTGATAATTCCTACTTTTAACTAATAGAGCCAAAAAGCAATATTTTCAAATAATAGATTTTCAACTACTTAAAAAAAAGTTGACAAAAGCGTCAAAAAATAGTCAATTAAAAGTATTGTTTAACGGTATAAAGGTGTTACTTTTGCACCCGCAACAACGAATAAGTTCTTAATATCCTGGTAAGCCAACGAAATAATAGAGAAAATTTATTTTC
>NZ_JBZXDY010000026.1:0-61694 GCF_058725285.1 Flavobacterium sp. DW-iso2
AATCACCTTGAACAGAGAAAAATAAAAACATTTTCGACTTAAACCTGATTTTTATTGCTCCACAGATTATCGACTTAATCCCAAGTCACTCCATCCTCCTTTACCTCATCTTCAAATCGAAAACACATTGCATAAAAAAACCACCTAACAAAAGTTAGATGGTTTTACGATGAGCCGGCGGAGGGACTCGAACCCACGACCTGCTGATTACAAATCAGCTGCTCTAGCCAACTGAGCTACGCTGGCGTCTCATTTCGGGTGCAAATATACAGCAGAATTTCAATTCTCCAAATAAAAACCCTATTTAATTTAAGATTATTTTTTCTATTCAAAAACTGGCAAAATGAGTAATCTCACTAGGCCTAAAATAAAAAAACCATCTAACAAAAGTTAGATGGTTTTACGATGAGCCGGCGGAGGGACTCGAACCCACGACCTGCTGATTACAAATCAGCTGCTCTAGCCAACTGAGCTACGCTGGCGTCTCATTACGGGTGCAAATATACAGATGAATTCGTGTTTTCCAAAACAAATCTGCTATTTTTTATCGTTTTTCTTGACTACAATTCGTTGATTTTAGCAATCAATTGATTTGCAGTTTGTTCCAATTCAACATTGATTTGTTTGAAGTGTGCTTTTTTATCTTCTACATTCTTAGCGTTCACTTTTGTGATCAAAACATCAAAAGCAGCGATAGCTTCGTCAATTAAATCATTAGTTTCAGTTGTTGGTTTTCCAGTAGTAGAAATCTCGAACAAGTAAACTGCTTCAATAATATCTCCTAATACGTAGTTGATGTCTTTTTTTAAGTTCTTAATATTTGCCATTTTATTTTTAATTTTAATTTGCGTCTGCAAAAGTACATATAATCTTTCTATTACTAACTATGAAATGTAAATTTCTAAAATTGAAGCTTTTCCACTGATTGCATAATAGTCCATCGCTGCAGGAATTAGTACTGTGTCTCCTTTTTTGTACTGATAGATATCCTTATTGTACTCTATTTCAAATGTTCCGTCAATACACATATATACCGTAAAACTATTTCCAGTCTTCGAAATGTTTATCGCATCTGTCAACGGAATAAAATTTGTCGTGAAATAAGGACAGTTTACAATTGTATTTGACTGATTTTCTTCCTCTAAATATTCTCTACGGGTATCTAGCTTGTGATAATTTATAGCTTCAACAGCTAAATCTAAATGCAACTCTCTGGTATTGCCCTGTGCATCTACCCGATTAAAGTCATAAATTCGATAAGTAATATCTGATGTTTGCTGAATCTCTGCCACTACTAATCCCGCACCTATAGCATGCACCGTTCCTGTTTCAAGAAAGAATACATCCCCTTCTTTTACTTCTACACTATCTAGGATAGAAACTAAGGTTTTACTTTCTACCTTTTCTAAAAATTCTTGTGCATTAGAATCTTCCTTGAAGCCAACAATTATCTCAGATCCTTCATCTGCTTGCATGATGTACCACATTTCTGTTTTTCCAAAAGAATTGTGCCTTTTCTTTGCCAAGGCATCATTGGGATGAACTTGAATTGATAAGTCTTCTCGAGCATCTAAATATTTAAAGAGTAATGGAAACTGCCTCCCAAAACGTTCATGAACGGCTGTCCCTAACATTTCATTTGGAGCTTCATCAATAACGTCGGTCAATAACTTCCCTTTCAAATCTCCATTAGCAATGACACTAACATCACCTTCAACGGTTGATAACTCCCAACTTTCTCCTGTTATATTTGACGTAATTGATTTATTGAGAACGGTTTTCAGTTTTTCTCCCCCCCAAATCCTCTCCTTTAATATGGGATTAAACTGTAATGGATATATTTTTTTACTCATTTTCATTTATTTTAAAAAAACAGCTTTCTCTGTTTTACAAATATATAATGCTATTTTCTGAATTAAGAAACTAGTTTTTTAACTGCTTCTAACGCTTTTGGAATATGTTTTGAAGCCATCATACTATCAAAAATCATTATTATTACTCCTTCTTTGTCGGTAACATAAGTCACTCTTCCCGGAAGCAAACCGAACATTCCAGATGGAACGCCAAAAAGTTTCCTAATTTTCTTATCGTGATCTGATAAAAGAATAAACGGCAATTTATACTGTTTGGAGAATTTTTGATGAGACTCGACACTATCACTACTAATTCCAATAACCTCAGCGCCTAAGTCTTTGAAGTCTTCATATTGATCTCTAAAGCTGCATGCCTGCGCGGTGCATCCTGGTGTATTGTCTTTAGGATAAAAATAAATGACTAATGGTTTTTGTCCAACTAATTTTTGACTGTTAAAGTCATTTCCATTGGTGTCTTTCGCTTTAAAATTCGGAATACTATCCCCTATTTTTAATTCCATTACTCTCCTTTATACGTTACGAAATTACGGGGAGTCTCATATAGAATGACTTCTAAATCAAATTCTGCCTTAATTCTCTTTCTTATTTTATTCCAAATAACCACGACTATATTCTCGGCTGTAGGATTGAGGTTTTCAAATTCGGGAACATCTACATTTAAATTTTTATGATCGAACTGATTCTCTACCTCGTCTTTAATGATATCCGATAAAATCTTTATATCCATGACATAACCAGTCTCAGGATCAATTTCACCAGTAACACCTACAATTAACTCATAGTTGTGTCCGTGATAATTAGGATTGTTGCATTTTCCAAAGACAGCATCATTTTTCTCGAAAGTCCAATCCTTACGATACAATCGATGTGCTGCGTTAAAATGAGCCTTTCTACTTATAGTTACTTTCATACTTATTTATAATTTAAACCTTTGCCTCCGTTAGAAATCACGAATGAATTTTGGATAAGCAAATTAAGGGTTAGGATAGTATTAAATTTTATGATCTTCCAAAAAATGATAGAATTCATCGAAAATTATTTTAAACCAAACGGTATAAATCTCAGGATGTTCTTGCATGTCATATTTCACTTCATCAATAGCCATCCATTTCCAGGCTTCTACCTCTTCTGGATTTATCAGTGGACTTTCATCATAATAACCAATCATGACATGATCAAGCTCATGCTCTGTTAAACCATTATCAAACGGAGCTTTGTATATAAAATGAAAAAGTTCTTTGAGTTCTGTTTTAAAACCCATTTCTTCAAACAATCGTCTACTCCCAGCCTCAATATTTGACTCCCCTTCCCTTTGATGACTACAACAGGTGTTTGTCCAAAGTAGCGGAGAATGATATTTTTGATGAGCACGCTGTTGCAGCATGATTTCATTTTTACTATTCAAAACAAAAACTGAAAAAGCACGATGTAAAACTGCTTTTTCATGCGCCTCTAACTTGGGCATCAATCCAATTTGCTCATCGTCCTTATTAACTAATATTACATTTTCTTCTATCATAATTATTTTTAGCGTTACAAAAATACACAAAAGTTAAATAATAGCGTATCCTTTAACGTTCTGTTTCGATTTGTTGAAGTTAAAACAATTCGTTGGAATTAGATCTGTATTCGATAAAAACCATTCGCAGATTCTTTCTTACTTTTGATAACCAAAAACCGCTATGATAATGAATAAAATAAATATCCGCAAAGCACGACTACAAGACTTGAAGTTACTTCTAGCATTTGAACAAGGAATCATTACTGCCGAACGCCCTTTTGACCCTACTTTAAAAGAGGGTAAAATTAATTATTACGACATCGAAATGATGATTAGCGCACCGCATATTGAAATACTCGTTGCTGAAATCGACTCTGAAATTGTAGGCTCCGGTTATGCTCGAATAGAAACAGCAAAACCCTATTTGAATCACGACAGTTACGCTTATCTAGGATTTATGTATACGGATCCCAAATACAGAGGAAAGGGAATCAATGCAATTATTATTAATACCCTAAAAGAATGGTGTCAGTCTCAAAACATAACAGAAATGAGGTTAGATGTCTATAATGATAATCCCTCGGCAATTAGAGCTTATGAAAAAGTGGGATTTAAAAAACATTTAGTTAACATGAGAACAGGATTATAAGAATTAGTCAGCAGCAAAATCAAAAACACTTTCTATCCATAAATAACAATAGTTAAAACTTATATAAATAGCTGTTAATACCCAAAGTATAACACACCACAAAGCAGAATCGATGCTTATATTTGTTACAAACAATAAAATAAAACCATTAACTATCAAAACGGCATACTAAAACAGGTGTCCCTACCCCAAACGACTAGCACTTACACATGAAAAGAATAGCAATTATGAGCTCTATATTTTTGCTTCAGTTACTTCTATCTATTACCTACGGCCAAACAGCGGAAAAGCAAACTAAACTACAAAAATCAAAAACTATGGAAAATAAAATTAGCAAACCGGAAAACCCATTTTATTCTAATACAGATACCACAGAACTACATCTGACGGATGCCGAGTGGAAAAAAGTATTACCCGAAGATGTGTATGAAGTAACTAGAAATGCCGATACCGAAAGACCTTTTACAGGAAAATTTTGGAACACAGATGAAAAAGGAACCTATTACTGTGCGGCCTGCGGTAACAAATTATTTCGTTCTGGAGCCAAATTTTCAAGTAGCTGCGGTTGGCCGAGTTTTTTCGAACAAGACAATAAAAACAGTGTTATTTATAAAAAAGACAACTCGCTAGGCATGGAGCGAATTGAAGCCCTTTGTGGAAGATGTGATGGTCATTTAGGTCATCTTTTTGATGATGGCCCTGCTCCCACGGGAAAAAGATACTGCATGAATTCTATAGCCCTTGACTTTATACCTGATACAGAATAACAAATTCAAAACAATTCCAATCATTTCATGGACAAGTTGAAAAACAACGAACAATCTTGTTTTTCGACTTGCTTTCATGCATTGAAATTAAAGATAGTGAATTAATCGCAACCAATAATAGTGGCTGAAAAAATATTACACCTATAATAATACCTTTAAATTTTTACTAAAAAAAGGAATAGTTCCGCTAAAAGAAATCATTTTATAAGCCAAAATCGCAAACTACAATTTAGTTTTATCCGCATGATTTACTACCAAATAATTAAATAATATCGCATCGTTTTTTTTATATCTTTACCTGATTTTTATTAAAAAAGGAATCTTAAATTATTACGATTTAAAAGCATAAAAATACCGCAGTATTTAATTTAATATTCTATGGATAGTAGCGACTACATCAGCCTATTTGAACAATCTCCAGCGCTATTACTAGTGTTAGATTCCCATTTTAATATAATTACTATCTCTGATGCCTATTTAAAAGCTACAATGACTGAACGGGCAGATGTTGTAAACAAAAGCATTTTTGATGTGTTTCCTGATAATCCCACAAACAAATCGTCAGACGTACTGAATAAGTTACGGACTTCTTTAAATCGCGTACTTCAGTATCATGTTGCCGATAAAATGGACATTCAAAAACATGATATTAGAAGACGCCAATCAGAAGGTGGTGAATTTGAAGAACGCTACTGGAGTGTTGTTAACTCACCATTGCTAGACAAAAATAATAATGTGAATTACATCATTCAGATGATTGAAGATGTGACTGAAAATAAAGAACTGAAAACTCATATTGCACTATTAGCAGAATCATACGAATATTCTGAAGAAATTATTGCGACGATCAATGAACCCATGTTGATACTCAATGAAGACTTAGAAATCAAATCGGCCAGTAAATCTTTTTGTAAAGAATATTCCATCCGTAAAGACGAGGCCGAAGGAATTGCTCTATTCGACCTAAACAGCAAGCAATGGGACATCCCAGAATTACGTCTACTGATTCAAAACATTTTTACTACTGAATTAAGTTCTCAGGATCTAGAAGTTACTCATCATTTTTCTGATGTAGGTGAAAAAACAATATTATTTAATGCTAAAAGCATTTATCAAAAAACACATGGAGAGCAATTAATCCTTTTGGCAATCAAAGATATTTCTGAAGTACGGCGATTATCCGTTGAACTTCAATTGAAAGAAAAAAAAGCATGGGAGAAACAGCGTGAGACTGAAAAAAAAGCATCGAAAAAAATTGAAGATAGTGAGAAACGCTATAATATGTTGCTTACTAAATCCCCTTTTGCCATAGCAATATTAAAAGGTGAAAAGATGGTAGTTACTTTAGCAAATGACAGTATCAAAAACATGTGGGGAAAGGGTAATGACGTCGAAGGAAAAGAATTTACCACTATTTTACCTGAACTTAAGGATAAGGAATTTCCTGTATTGTTGAATAAGGTCTACACCACAGGAATTCCATTTTACGGAAATGAACTTTTGGCGCCTTTACTTCGCAATGGCCAATTAGAGCAGGCTTATTTTAACTTTGTATATCAGCCTTATTATGAGGCAGACAAAACGATATCGGGAGTAACCATAATCGCCTACGAAGTAACCGAACAAGTCTTGGCAAAAAACGCATTAATTGAATCAAAAATTAATGCAGAGCACAAAACACTTATTGCAGAAGAAGCCGTGAGGTCAAAGCAGCAATTTTTGTCAAATATGAGCCATGAGATTAGAACTCCAATGAATGCGATTATTGGATTTACCAATGTCGTTTTAAAGACAGAGTTAAATCAATCTCAAACCGAATATATTACTGCCATAAAAGAATCAGGAGATGCTTTAATTATTTTAATTAATGACATCTTAGACATCGCAAAGGTAGATGCTGGAATGATGAGCTTTGAGAAAACGGCTTTTAAACTATCGAAGTCCATTTCTGCGACGCTTCATCTTTTTGAACAAAAGATGTTGGAAAAAAACATAGCGCTATCCCATAACTATGATCCAGCTATCCCTAAACTTTTGATTGGGGATCCAATGCGTTTGCGTCAAATTATTTTAAATTTAATGAGTAACGCTCTTAAATTTACTTCAAAAGGAAAAATAAGCGTAAACACGCGCCTGTTGAACGAGGATACTGAATCTTGTACCATTGAAATTCTAGTAACCGACACGGGCATTGGAATTGCTCAAGACAGACTCGCACACATCTTTAAAAATTTCGAACAGGCTACAAAAGCAATTAGTAATTCTTATGGAGGAACAGGGCTCGGTCTTGCTATCGTTAAGCAATTGGTCGAAATGCAAGGAGGAACAATAATAGCATTTAGTGAAGAAGGAAAAGGATCCTCTTTTGGGTTTACAATGAATTTTATGAAACCGAACCCAAAAGAAATCGCAAGCGCCACCGAACTGGCAACGATAGGACTTGATATTTCCAAAGAATCAACGACCAAAGGAATAAAAGTATTAGTTGTCGAAGACGTAATCTTAAATCAACTTTTAATAAAAATAGTATTATTGGATTTCGGATTTGATATTGATATGGCTGACAATGGCCAGATTGCTGTCGATTTACTTCAAAAAAATGACTATGATATCGTTTTAATGGACTTACAAATGCCAATAATGAATGGTTTTGAGACTACTTCATACATCCGTAATGTTCTGAATTCTAAAATTCCAATTATTGCCCTTACTGCTGACGTCACCACTGCCGACGTAGAAAAATGCATCTCAGTAGGAATGAATGATTACGTATCCAAACCAATTGATGAAAAATTATTGTATGACAAAATCCACAAACATCTTTTAAAAAAAATAAATTAGCTAACATCAATTATATCTTTTTTATGATTTTAGAAAACCGTACTGATTTTTAATTCACTTTACCTTTCAAAGAAATACAATATTAAATATGAAAGCACTTACTTTCGCAACATTTGGCGATTCAGATGTTCTTGAATATACCGACATACCAACACCAACACTTAAAAAAAATGAAATTCTAGTCGAAATGCGTGCGATAGGATTAAATTATGCAGATGTGTACCGCCGAAAAGGAAATTATCATTTAAAAGGAAATCCTCCTTTTATTGCAGGTTACGAAGGTGCAGGTGTAGTGGTTAATTCAAACAATACTAAGTTCAATGTTGGAGATCGTATTGCATTTGCTGATGTCCCCTTCGCTAATGCAGAATTGGTAGCCGTTCAAATTGAACATGCTATTCCTTTACCAGATGCCATTAGTTTCGAAACCGCCGCCACCATTCTTCTTCAAGGATTAACCGCTCATTATTTAGCGACTGACAGTCATAAAACACAAAAAGGAGAAACTGTACTCATCCATGCTTCAGCGGGAGGAGTCGGTCAGTTTTTGACTCAAATCAGCAAATTATTAGGCGCCTCCGTTATTGGTCTAACCTCATCAGCATCTAAAGCAGAAATGGCTTTAAAAAACGGAGCTAACAAAGTGTTTTTATATTCTGAAGACTGGAAATCTAAGGTATTATCATACTGTCCCAATGGAGTAGATGTAGTTTACGACAGTGTAGGCAGCACATTAAGTGATAGTTTTGAAGTAACCAAAACTTGTGGACAAGTAGTATTTTTTGGTATGGCAGGCGGAGATCCAGATTTTATCAACCCAAGAATGTTAATGGACACTTCAAAAACCTTAACCGGTGGTGATTTATGGAGCTATTTAACATCTAAAAAACAACGCATTAAAAGAGCCCATCAATTGTTTGACTGGATTAGCAGCAATAAAATTACTATTGCAACTCCTACTACCTTTAAATTATCTGAAGGTAAAAAAGCACATGATTTCTTGGAAAGCAGAAAAAGTACTGGGAAAATAATTCTTATTCCTTAATTAGAAAGAACAACTAAAAATACCAACCTCGATTTATATAAAATTAAATCGAGGTTTTTTTACGTAGACTTTCGCCAATCATCAAGGCACATTTCTCGCCATCAATAGCAGCCGAAATAATTCCGCCCGCATAACCTGCTCCTTCTCCACAAGGATACAATCCTTTTATCTGTAGATGTTCGTAAGTAATTGGGTCTCTTGGGATTCGTACAGGTGACGATGTTCTTGATTCTGGTGCATGCAATATCGCGTCGTTAGTCAAATACCCACGCATGGATTTCCCAAATTCAGAAAAGCCCTCCCTTAAAATCTGAGTTAAAAAACCTGGAAAAACTTGACCCATTTCTACTGATGTAGTTCCAGGAACATAAGAGGTTTTCGGAATTTCCGAAGAAACTTTACTTTGTGTAAAATCAATCATGCGTTGCGCGGGAACTTTTTGGCTTTCCCCAGCCAAATGCCATGCTTTTTGCTCGATACTTTTTTGAAACTCCATTCCGGCAAGAGCTCCATATTTTGCGAAAGGCTTAAAATCTTCCAGCTTCAATTCGACTACAATACCAGAATTTGCCGTTGCCTGATCTCTTTTTGAAGGAGACCAACCATTGGTCACTACTTCACCAGGACTTGTCGCACAAGGCGCGATTACACCTCCGGGACACATACAAAAGGAATACATGCCTCTACCTCCTACTTGCTTTACAATACTATAAGGTGCTGGCGGCAATAGTTCTCCACGATAATCACAGCTATACTGAATACTGTCAATTAAGGATTGCGGATGCTCTGCTCTAACGCCCAAGGCAAAAGGTTTCGCCTCAATAAATATCTTTTTCCTATCTAATAATTCAAAAATATCTCTTGCAGAATGCCCCGTAGCCAAAATCATTTTATTGGCTAAAATCGTATCTCCCTTTTGGGTTACGATTCCTTGAACTTCATTATTTTTCACTAAAACATCAGTCACACGGGTTTCGAACAGCACTTGCCCGCCACACTCGATGATTTTCTCTCGAATATCCTGAATAATTTGAGGTAATTTATTGGTTCCAATGTGTGGATGTGCTTCTATTAAAATATCTGGAGTAGCGCCATACGCCACTAATAATTCCAAAATTCGAGTTACATCACCTCTTTTTTTAGATCGTGTGTATAATTTTCCGTCAGAATACGTTCCTGCTCCGCCTTCTCCAAAGCAATAATTAGAATCTTCATTTACAAGATGATCTACATTGATCGCCTTCAAGTCACGACGGCGGCCACGAACATCTTTCCCTCTTTCGATCACTATTGGCTTTAAGCCCAATTCAATAAGCTGCAAGGCGGCAAAAAGTCCGGCAGGCCCAGCCCCAACAACAATTACTTCTTGAGCGTTTGCTACATTTCCGTAATCAGGAAGTTGTATTTTATTTTCTTCAAAAGGCTCTCCTTTCAAATAAACCGTCACTTTCAGATTGATTTTAATTGCTTTTTGACGTGCATCAATAGAACGCTTTAAAATAGAAACATGCTGAATTTCTTTTGGAGAAATCTTTAGCAGCTTTCCAAGGTATTCCTTTAGGTACATTTCGTTTGCAGCAATTTCCGGAGAGACTTGTAATAGGTGTTCTTGAGGCATTTTTGAGTGATAATTCGGTTATCTATTCCTTGTCTTTATCGAAAAACAAAGTGCAAAAATAGTATTTTGAAGTGGATTTGATTGTTTGTTTTGTCGGTAATTGTTTTTCGTCTTCTAAACTTTGTAACTTTGCCTCTTGAACCTTATACTAATTTAGCATGTCTAGACAAATAAAACTAATATGGGATTTCCGTGGCCCTGCTTCGGCAAAAACTGCTGAACATCACGAAATTCACTTAAAAGAATATATAGCAATAGAAAAATTGCCTTTAAATATTACCGGTTTTACAATTCAAGGCGAAATGCAGGCTATTGCTTTTATGGTCGTTACTGATGAAAACATGATTCAAGTACGTGATGCCTTGAAACCACATCGTGGTGAACTTTATGAAGAAAGTAATCAGTAGTCAGTAATTAGTATTCAGTTTACTGTATTTCTGAACACTGAAAACTAGTTTGTCATTCTGAGGAACGAAGAATCTCATCAAGCTGCTCACCTAACGGTGATTCCTCCTTCGTCAGAATGACAAGTTTGCGGATATGTTTTATCAGGATTTTCAAAAGTCAAATAGCACCAGAATCTCTGAATACTGAACACTGTAAACTGAATACTTTTTTTAATTCGCGACTTCGCTGATAAATTTTATTCGCATTAAGCGCAATTCATCAATGTCGTAATCCCCTTCAAATTCTTTTAAGGCCCCTTCTATCTTATCTGATTCTGATTCCATAAAATAATCATAAATCTCCTCTTGCTGCTCATCATCAAGCATTTCATCGACCCAATATTTGATATTCAATTTAGTCCCTGAATAGACAATTTGCTCCATTTCCTTAAGCAAGGCTTCCATTGTCAACCCTTTCGCTTTAGCGATATCATCTAAAGACAATTTTCTGTCGACATTTTGAATAATATATAATTTCATGGCTGACTTGATTCCTGTCGATTTTACAACCAAATCATCTGGCCGTATAATCTCATTATCTATCACATAACGATTTATTAATTCGACAAATTCGGCACCATATTTCTTCGCTTTTCCTTCTCCGACTCCATGAATATTTATCAATTCATGGAGAGAAATAGGATATTTTAAGGCCATATCTTCAAGTGAAGGGTCTTGAAAAACAACAAATGGCGGTACTCCCAGCTTTTTAGATGCTTTTTTACGCAAATCACGCAACATACCCATCAACACTTCATCTATTGCTCCCGAAGATTTAGATGCACTTACAATTGCTTCGTCTCCTGCTTCATTGTATTCATGATCTTCAGACATCATAAAAGAACTTGGTTTTTTAATAAAATCCAATCCTTTACCTGTTATTTTTACGATACCATAGGTTTCAATGTCTTTAGATAAATAGCCTCCCACAAGCACTTGTCTCAATAAGGCCATCCAATATTTCTCATCAAAAGCAACACCACAACCGAAAAAAGATTGAGAATCAGTTCTATGTGCTTTTATTACAGCATTGACTCTGCCAATTAAGGTAAAAACAATCTCTTTAGATTTATATAAATGCTTCGTATCTCGTACTACTTCTAGTAATTTCACAACCTGATCTTTGGCTTCTACTTTCGCTTTTGGATTTCTTACATTGTCATCCATATCAGCACCCTCACCAGTTTTACTGTCGAATTCCTCACCAAAATAATGGAGTAAAAACTTTCTTCTTGACATAGAAGTTTCTGCATAGGCCACTACTTCTTGTAGTAAAGCAAACCCAATTTCCTGTTCGGCAACCGGTTTACCAGACATAAATTTTTCTAGCTTTTCTACATCTTTATACGAATAGTAAGCCAGACAATGTCCTTCTCCACCGTCTCTACCGGCACGACCCGTTTCTTGATAATAACTTTCCAGTGATTTTGGAATATCATGATGAATTACAAAACGAACATCCGGTTTGTCAATTCCCATCCCAAAAGCAATTGTCGCCACCACTACATCTACATCTTCCATAAGAAACATGTCCTGATGTCTTGCACGTGTTTTTGCGTCTAATCCGGCATGATAAGGCACGGCACTAATTCCGTTGACTTGCAGCACTTGGGCGATTGCTTCCACTTTTTTACGGCTAAGGCAATAAATAATTCCAGACTTCCCTTTGTGCTGATTTATAAAACGAATAATATCTGATTCAACATTTTTTGTTTTTGTGCGTACCTCATAATATAGATTAGGCCTGTTAAATGATGCTTTAAAAGTAGTTGCATCACACATATCTAAATTTTTCAGAATATCTTCCTGCACTTTTGGAGTAGCGGTAGCGGTAAGACCAATGACTGGTACATCACCTAATTGTTTAATGATGTTTTTTAGATTTCTATATTCTGGCCTGAAATCATGCCCCCACTCGGAGATGCAATGCGCTTCATCAATAGCTACAAAAGATATGGTTACATTTTTAAGAAAGTTGACATTTTCCTCTTTTGTCAAAGATTCTGGCGCAACATAGAGCAGCTTCGTTAATCCAGAAGTAATATCCGCTTTAACTTGAGCAATTTCTGTTTTTGTCAGTGATGAGTTTAAAACATGGGCAATACCTCTTTCTGTAGATAAACTCCTAATGGCATCTACTTGGTTTTTCATTAAAGCAATCAAAGGAGAAACAACGATTGCTGTTCCTTCCTGAATTAAAGCGGGGAGTTGATAACAGAGCGATTTACCACCGCCTGTAGGCATAATTACAAATGTATTTTGTTTATTGAGTAAACTTTTAATCACCTGTTCTTGCAGCCCTTTAAATTGGCTAAAGCCAAAATATTTCTTTAATTCTTTATGGATATCAATTTCATTTGAATTCATTCTTTATTGTATGGTATTATGTGGTATTTTGTATAAATTTGCACCATATAAAGATACAACTTTCTTTTACACTCACAAATTTAAAATATTCTGTTTTGATTTCTAAAGAAAATATTTTGGCTATTGCCAAAAAAACCATACTTACTGAGAGTGAAGCTATTAAAAAACTGACAGACTTTCTTGACGAAAATTTCTCAAAAGCTACACAAGCAATTTACAATTCCAAGGGACGAGTAATCGTTACCGGAATAGGAAAAAGCGCCATCATTGCCCAGAAAATGGTCGCTACCTTTAATTCAACTGGGACGCCTTCTATGTTTCTTCATGCCTCTGAAGCCATTCATGGTGATTTAGGGATGGTACAAAATGAGGATATTATTATATGTATCTCCAAAAGCGGAAACAGTCCAGAAATAAAGGTTTTAGTCCCTCTTTTAAAGCGTTTTGGAAACACATTGATCGCCATAACTGGAAATACGACCTCTTTCCTTGCAAAAGGTTCTGATTTTGTGTTGAACACCACTGTAGAAAAAGAAGCTTGCCCGATTAACTTAGCGCCTACTAGCAGCACAACTGCACAGCTTGTTATGGGTGATGCTATTGCAGTTTGCCTAATGGAAATCAGAAATTTTAAACCAGAGGATTTTGCTAAATATCATCCTGGAGGTGCTTTGGGCAAAAAATTATTACTCAAGGTTAAAGACATGTTAGAGCATACTTTAAAACCAATGGTTTCACCTGATACCCCAATCAAAAAAGTTATTTTTGAAATCTCAGAGAAACGCCTTGGTGTTACCGCAGTTATTGAAAACGATAAAGTTATCGGAATTATAACCGATGGTGACATACGAAGAATGTTGAACGAAAGAGATTCATTTTCAGAATTAACTGCGAAGGACATTATGACTAAAAATCCAAAATTAATTCAATCCAACGATATGGTTGTTGACGCATTGAATATTCTCGAAGATTTCTCTATTACACAATTAGTCGTGGTAGACCACGGCGAGTACAAAGGCGTTTTACATCTACACGATATTTTAAAAGAAGGAATAGCATAATGGCAAAGAAAAACCAAAACGAAATGTCGTTTTTAGATCATCTTGAAGATTTAAGATGGTTATTAGTACGTAGTACAATAGCAATAATAATTATGGCTTTTGCCACTTATTTTTTTAGTGATTACTTATTTGACACCATTATATTTGGGCCCACCAGACCTTCATTCTTTACCTATCATTTTTTCTGTGACCTATCCCATTCATTGGGATTTGCAGATAGTATTTGTATTACTGAAATGCCGTTTATCATTCAGAATACGGAGATGGAAGGACAAGTAAATGTATTTATCTGGGTCTGTATTCTGGCCGGTTTTATTCTAAGTTTCCCTTATATCTTATGGGAAATATGGAAATTTATCAGTCCTGCACTTTATGTAAACGAAAAGAAAAACGCCAAAGCATTCATCTTTTTTTCATCACTACTTTTCTTTATCGGAGTATTATTTGGCTATTTTGTAGTGATTCCCATGTCAGTAAACTTCGTCGCTACCTTTACAGTCAGTCCTGTAGTACTCAATCAGTTTACACTAGATTCCTATATCGGAATGGTAAAAACATCTGTGCTGGCAAGTGGATTGTTTTTTGAATTACCTATTATCATCTATTTCTTGACAAAACTAGGACTTGTAAGCCCTGAATTTTTAAGAACCTATAGAAAATATGCAATTGTACTTGTTCTTATTATAGCTGCCATCGTAACGCCGCCAGATGTAGTAAGCCAAACTATTGTTGCGATTCCAATGTTACTAATCTATGAAGCAAGTATCTTTATCTCGGTATTTGTATCTAAAAATAAAAAAGAATAATTATGGCTGCTATTATTGAAGAATTTAATGAATACCGTTCTAGAATGAACGAAAAATTACTGGCTGACAACAACAAAATAGTGAAACGTATTTTCAACCTTGACACTAATGCGTATGCTGCTGGTGCTCTTGATGTGAAAACAAAAGAACTATTGGGCCTAGTAGCTTCGGCTGTTTTACGTTGTGACGATTGTGTAAAATACCATTTGGAAACCAGTCATAAAATTGGAGTAACGAAAGACGAAATGATGGAAGCAATGGGAATTGCAACCTTAGTTGGTGGAACCATCGTAGTACCTCATTTACGTAGAGCGTATGAGTTCTGGGAAGCATTAGAAGAAACCACAACAAAATAACACTCTTCTTTTTGATTAAAAAGTAGTTCCTGACCTTGTTAGGCCAATAACTAAACTCGGGAAGAAACTAAATAATTGTTAATAGGGTTATTTCTTAATTTGGTTATTCGTTTATTTGAAACGATTAACCAAATTAAACGATTAACGTTTAAACCAAAGCATATGATTTTAAGAGCTGAGAATTTAGTAAAAACATACAAAGGCAGAAGTGTCGTAAAGGGAATTTCGGTCGAAGTAAATCAAGGTGAAATCGTTGGTCTGCTAGGTCCTAACGGGGCTGGAAAAACAACTTCTTTCTATATGATTGTAGGATTGGTTAAACCAAATTCAGGTAACATTTATCTTGACGATTTAAATATTACCGACTATCCTATGTACAAAAGGGCGCAGCAAGGAATTGGCTATTTAGCACAAGAAGCCTCTGTTTTTAGAAAATTAAGCATCGAAGACAATATCTTGAGTGTTTTACAACTAACTACCCTTTCTAAAGAAGAGCAAGTTGCCAAAATGGAAAGCCTAATCGATGAATTTAGTTTAGAGCACATCCGCACAAATCGGGGTGAT
This sequence comes from Flavobacterium sp. DW-iso2, assembly GCF_058725285.1. Lineage (NCBI taxonomy): Bacteria > Pseudomonadati > Bacteroidota > Flavobacteriia > Flavobacteriales > Flavobacteriaceae > Flavobacterium > Flavobacterium sp. DW-iso2. The sequence continues at coordinate 15,896 of NZ_JBZXDY010000026.1, forward strand.
TTACTGTCTGGAGGAGAACGTCGTCGTACCGAAATTGCACGATGCCTAGCTACCGACCCTAAATTTATCCTGCTGGACGAACCTTTTGCTGGTGTCGATCCCGTTGCCGTTGAAGACATTCAAAGAATTGTAGCGCAATTAAAAAATAAAAATATCGGAATTCTCATCACGGATCACAACGTACAGGAAACCTTAGCTATTACTGATAAAACTTACCTTATGTTTGAAGGAGGAATTCTAAAAGCAGGAGTGCCAGAAGAATTAGTAGAAGATGAAATGGTACGTCGCGTGTACCTAGGACAGAATTTCGAATTGAGAAAGAAAAAAATCGAGTTTTAAAGACCTCCCCCCCCGATCCCTCCGAAGGAGGGGTGACTGGATGTTACAAAAAAACGCTATTAAGAATAATTGAGCAAGGAAGGCTCTCGATACTCTCGCCCCCTTCCGAAGCACTAAACTATAGAACTACTAAAAGCTATTGAGTACATTTCTTGATTCTTATGAAGCTTAGGAACAAATATATTTTCCTTGACACAACTTTAGCAACCAAAAAATTCTTAATCTAAAAACTAACCCTACAATGAATCAAAACGAAAAACCAAGCAAAGAAACTTTAGAGAAATGGCACAAAGACCCTAACAATTGGAAGTTGGGAATCTTTTATTACAACAAAGAAGACAAACGAATTTTACCACCAAAAAGAATGGCTTGGGCTGGATGGACTGTCAATTTTGCAAATGCGATTTCAGTAGCCGTATTTATAATTGTACTAATCATTATAATTGGAATTACTTTTTTCGCTCCAAAAAAATAATCCTAATCTTAGTAACTAAATCGCGTTATTCAATGGTAATAAATCGCAACTGCTGCAAATCACCATTATAGATATTTACATCAACATTGCCTTTTATTCCAGAAACAGAAGCTTTTTCAGTGAATTGCCAAAACAACCAATCCTCTTCTATATTCTCACGATAGAAATTATAGTTGGCAATCCAAAAAAGATAATCACTAAATTCTTCTTTTAAAAAATCGTCATAATATCTTTCACCGGTATAAATAATAGGTTTTACTTTATAATGTTCCTCTACCTTTTTTAACCATCTTTTTAGCCCCACTTTTAGTCGCTCCACAGACTGATTTTCAGGTAGTTTTTCAATATCCAGAACAGGAGGTAAATCTCCTTTTCTTAAAGTTACTGTTTTAATAAAAAGTTCAGCTTGTTCTATAGAATTTTCGTTAGGACGATAGTAATGATAGGCTCCTCGAATCAGTTTGTTTTTTTTGGCGCCAAGCCAATTGTCATCAAATTGCTTATCCAATCGGTCACTACCCACAGTAGCACGAATAAATACAAAGTGCACGGGATATTTATTTTCTAAGGTATCAACATCCATCCAGCTGATTTTTCCTTGATATTCAGAAACATCAAGTCCAATTGCTTTTCCTTCATGCTTATCTAAAACCTGGTAATTTCTAACATCTGAAATGCGCTTGTCCTCCGCTTCCTGTTGCAAAACCTTACTTGATTTAAAACTAAAATAATAGGCTAGACCATTTCGATAATGGTACCCCACTCCTAAAAATAGAACTATAAAACAAGAACTGATTGTAAAACGCAACACCTTTCCTGAGAAAAAAGAAGCCTTCTTTTTAGTCCTGCGAGTTACAGGCGGCTTTCTTTTAACGCTTTTTTTTCTCATCCAATAAAAATTTATTGCTCACTATTGACAGTAGTACATACCCAATGATGACCAATGGAATTCCTGCATATTGGAAAAAAATCAACAATAAAAAAGAAAGGAATAAAAAGACAATTTGGAGTGCATTATCCTTAAGGTTAAACTTTTTAATCTTCAAAGAAAACAGTGGAATCTCAGCATTCAAGATATAAGCACTAAAAAGTGTGATCACTAACAAAACCCATTGATTTGTCAAGATTTCGAGAACAACTAAAGAGTCCGAATATTTTAACACTAAAGGCAAACTTAAAATAAACAATGCATTAGCTGGCGTTGGCAATCCAATGAATGAATTCGTCTGACGGGTATCGATATTAAATACAGCCAATCGGTAACAGGAACCCATGGTAATGATAAACCCTAGGTAAGGCATCATAAAGTGCGTTGAAATTTCATGTTGACTATTCGAAAGTAAAAAAAACATCACATATCCAGGTACTACTCCACTTGTAACCATATCTGCTAGCGAATCTAACTGTAAACCCAGCGGACCTGAGACTTTCAATAAACGCGCAAAAAAACCATCAAAAAAATCTAAAAAGATGCCTAGACAAACAAAATAAAAAGCCATTTCAAAATCGGACTGAGTCACAAAGACCATCGCGATACAGCCACATAGCAGATTAAGTAATGTTATGGAATTAGGAATGTGTTTTTTAATGTTCATCGCAAATTAAAATTTAAAGTCTTAGCTGACAAATTTAATATAATAAGTGAATGCAGCACCCGTTTTTTATAGAGATTATCAACAGTCCAAATAGCAATCCCATTTATTTAGCAAAAGAACGAACTAAGCTCAGCAAAATATTATATTTTTGATGAAAATTAAATGCCGCCTTGGGTTGGCAAAAAAAATACGATTGAAAAAAAATCAATTCTTTTTATTCCTTTTAGTTTGTACCGTAAATTACGGACAAGCTGTTAGAAAATATTCAAATGAGTTTATGAATATTGGAGTCGATGCGGCAGCCTTAGGGATGGCAAATGCGGTTACGGCTTCGACTGCCGATGTAAATTCGGGCTATTGGAATCCTGCAGGACTAATGAATTTAGAAGACCATCAACTAGCTTTGATGCATGCCAATTATTTTGCCAATATTGCCCAATACGATTATATTGGCTATGCAAGTCCCATTGACGACCGTAGTGCTTGGGGTATTTCATTAATCCGTTTTGGGGTCGATGATATTTTGAATACTACTGAATTAATAGACAGTCAGGGAAACATTGATTACAACCGCATCAGTCTTTTTTCTACGGCTGATTACGGCTTCACCTTTTCTTATGCTCGAAAATTACCCGTTCCTGGATTTCAATATGGAGTAAATGCCAAAGTTATAAGAAGAATTATAGGTAAATTTGCGGATTCCTGGGGATTTGGATTTGATGTTGGACTCCAATTTGAAAAAAACAATTGGAAATTTGGATTGATGGTTCGCGACATCACCACTACTTATAATGTATGGAATATAAACGAAAAAGAATATCAAAAAATTGCAGATGCTGTACCGGGACAAAACCAAGAACTGCCGGAAAGTACCGAAATTACAGCTCCGAAAGCACAATTAGGGCTCTCTAAAAAATTCATAATCCGATACGACTATAGCATTATGGCTGCAGCCAATGTAAACATGCGCTTTGCCAAAACTAATGATCTGATTTCTTCTGATTTTGTGAGTGTAGATCCTGCTTTAGGATTCGAATTTGGATATACGGATCTGGTTTTTGTGCGTGCCGGAGTGGGCAATTTCCAAAATGTCGAACAACTAGACAACACTACTAAAGTAGGTTTCCAACCTAATATTGGATTAGGGTTTAAATACAAAGGCATCCAAGTGGATTACGCCTTAACCGATTTAGGAAATCAAAGTGCTGCTTTGTATTCGAATATATTTTCGTTAAAAGTGGATTTGTCCCTTTTTAGAAATTAACTATACCAACAATAAAACAATGAATACTTCCCTTTTAAAAAAAATAGCCCTCTTTCTACTATTTGTCACCACGGTCAGTACCGCTTTTGCACAAACCCCTATACTATCAGAAAATGCTCGTGTTAGCGTCTTAACTTGCGGAACTGGAAACGAATCGTATTCTCTCTTTGGACATACAGCCATTCGCATTAGCGACCCGAACCAATTTATAGATTTGGTTTATAATTATGGAGCCTTTGACTTTAACACGCCTAACTTTGTTGCTAAATTTACAAAAGGTGACCTTCAGTATTTTGCCGTAGCACATCCATACACGGATTTCATTAACGACTACACCTACGAAAGAAGATCTGTTTATGAACAGGAATTAAATATTCCCGCTAATCTAAAACAAAAACTATTTGACAATCTGAATACTTCTTTGGCTTCGGGAGAAAGTCATTACACCTATAAATTTATCGATAAAAACTGCACCTCGATGGTAGTGGACATCATCAATAAAACATTAGATACCACTGCTATCGTAAAAAATACCGATACTGAGATCACTTACAGAACCATACTATATCCTTATTTTGACGGTCACTTTTACGAAAAGTTGGGAACCAGTATCATTTTTGGAAAAAAGGTAGATCAATTAGGAACGCAAATTTTTTTACCTTTCGAATTACAAAAAAGCCTAAAAACAGTGCTTTTCAAAAATCAGTTGCTAGCTAAGGAAAACAAAACGCTGCTTGATCTAAATGAAGCACCGCCAAGTTCTTGGTGGAATAACTGCTATACTTATTTGCTTCTTCTAGGATTGATCCTCTTTATGAATCGCAAAATAATAAACCAAATCTACTTTTTATTAATGGGAATGTTAGGGTTGTTCTTTTTGTTTGTTGGATTTTATTCGAGTCATCACGAATTGGCATACAATTACAATGTTTTATTGTTTAACCCCGCCTTGCTTATGCTACTTTATTTCTATTATAAAGGCAACAAGAAATGGATTTACAATCTCTGCTGGTTTAACCTGTTTTCTTTAGCTGTATACTTAATTATACTCCTCAACAAGGCGCATTTATTGATTGTGTTACCTCTTATTATTACCAGTGGTGTATTGTTGGTAAAATTAGCACTAAAAAACCAAAAGAAGATTCCCATTATTATCTAGATAAAGAAATCCAGTATATCTCTTGATATTAAAGGACTGACAGCGACCTAGAACAATCTAAAAAATTAACCCACAGATTAAACGCATTAAAATTAATAAAATCCGTTTTTATCCATCAAATCCGCGTCATCTGCGTTCTGTTTTTTTTATTTTTAGTTCCCTTAGCGGACAGTCAAATAGGATCGAAATATAGTACTAGAAAAGTGAGTTTACTTTATCTCGCCCAGAAAGCATTCGGGAGTTTCGGAAAGTGGTTCTATAAAACTGCGTTAACTATTTTAAAATCATGTAGACAACATTTCAAATGATTTTTAAAGCAAAATCGAGACTTATTTTTGAATTAAATCAGCCACTTTTAAAACAATTGGTTTTTGAAATTACAATTTACCCTTGTTATTGTCATTGTTATTACCCCTTACTGCCCTCTGTAAAACAATACGGTTGTAATGGTTTTTAGTGCAATATTTAAATCCAGATAAAAGCTTCTGTGTTTGATGTAATAAAGATCGTATTGCAATTTAATTAGGCTATCATCAATCGATTCTCCATACGAATAATTAACTTGTGCCCATCCAGTAAGTCCCGGTTTTATAATATGCCTGGTCTCATAGAACGGCATAATTTCTGAAATTTCTTTTACAAAAAAAGGACGTTCTGGCCGAGGCCCTATAACCGCCATATCTCCTTTTAAAATATTAAGAAATTGAGGAAACTCATCGATGCGGGTTTTACGCATAAATTTTCCGAACGCAGTTATCCTCGCATCGCCATTTGTAGAAAAAACAGCTCCATTATGCTCAGAATTGTTCTTCATACTCCTGAATTTCAAAATAGAGAAGACGACTCCATTCTTACCAACACGCTCTTGTGTATAAAATAATTTACCGCTATTACCCAATGCATTACCCAATGCAATAATTGGAATCAAAATCAAACAAAAAGCCAGACCAATTGTCGAAAGACCTATTTCAAAAAACCGCACAATTGCTAAATATAACTTATTATGATTATTTCGACTAAAAGGAAAAAAATGATAAAAATCGCGTGCCATGTACTGCACGGGTATGCGATAGGTCTTACTTTCATAAACCTGCGTATATTCCCGAATCAATTTTCCGGATTCTAAAAGTTTAATCAGTTGTTGGTAAAGTTCAGCAGTAATTCCTACTGTTTTTTGAGCAGCAATTACAATTTCTGAAACACCATTTTTCTTGACAAAAGAAGCCAAGTCCTTTTTATTTATAGAAGCTACATAATGATAGTGCTTAAAGTCACTATTTTCAGTTGTATCAGCACTTACATACCCTACAATCTTATAATGCGGATCAATATTTTCTAATCCTAAAATTAATTCTTCCACTTGATCCTTATCACAAACTAATACTGCATTCTGAAGAAATCGGTTACTCGCCAAAAACTGGACGTAAAATAACCTCCAGAAAATCAATGTTATAAAAACAACCCCAGAAAAAACTAAAATCTGCAAACGGTTTGAGGGAAGTTCAGGAGAAAAAACGGGCGTCAATAGATAAATTAACACCGTAGTGGAAGCTGTTAATAGCGTGCTTTTTAAGACTTGAAACTCGTTACTAGCAACCTGTAGATTATACATTTCAAAAATAGTTGCAAAAACACTAAGGTACATTACAAAAAAAAGGCCACAGAAGCCACTGCTTGCCACCGCTTCTAAATAGTCTAAATCAAAAAAAGTCCCAACAAAATACAACGCGACCAAAACAAGAACAACATCGAAGAGACGAAGAATCATTTTACGTTCCGATATTTCAAAATGTATTTTCTTTTTTGGCATTATTTTGTCGTGGTAATTCTCGCAATTTAGTGATTTTGTTCCCATATCGTCTTAAAACAACACTATTTTTTCAACAAAATAGGATAGCTATTTGTAACGAACAAAGTTATTTCGAGATACCATGAAACGATTCCTGCTGTTTTCTTTTAGGAAGCTCTAACTGCACATTAAGCAGGGAAAGGGAGTAAACAAAAGCGGGTATAGCGGTTCGCATCGCTGCATGATTAATGGTTAAAAACCAAAAAGCTACAAAACACAATAAAAACATGTTAAACTTGTTTTCGAAATACAATACTAGTGGTGTGAAAATAAGAATTAATAAACCTAAAACTCCAAAAGCGCCATGCTCAGCCAGCATTCTCGTGATTTCATCATGCGACAGTACAAAAGTCCCCGACTCCACTTCACGAACTTCAACTCCTTTACCTACCCCAACACCAAAAATAGGGTTATTCAAAAACATATCAATTTCCGTTCTAGCAATATCTTCTCTACCTGTCAATTGACTTTCTTTTACCCGTCCAGCTGCATCTTGATTGGAATATCGTTTATTAATTAATCCGCCAGTCTGAAAAGAGGTATAACCCCAGATAGCCATCATTGCCAAAGCAATGACGACAATAATATAATTTAGTTTTACCCTTCCCCTAAAATTGGATTTAAAATACAAGAAAGACAACAATAAAACTATCATCAAAAAACCAGTAATCATCCCTCCACGGGAGAACGTAACCATCCCTCGATAACTAATATTGAGTGCGATAAGTAAATTAAGCCCCAACAAGAATTTTGATCTCGATTCCATAATAATGCGGGAAAAAAAAATGAACATTCCCAATCCTAAGAACGTAGCCACCTGATTGGGACCAAAACCCCCAGATGTCTCAAAATTAGATTCTGTACTAGTTATGACATCCTGAATATTAGGAGTGTATAAAGTCAAATAGGTCGCACAGCTTAAAATAGGCAGTCCAATGCATAACAATAAAGAATTCATCTGATTTAATGCTATTTTCCTTCGATAAGTATACAAAGAGGCTGCTGCCAAACAGACGGGGCCAGAAATATTAAAAGCGATACTGTTTTTAACATTAGTATCAAAATTCAAAACAAAAGTGGATAGTATTACGCTAGGAACCAGCAATAGTAAGAAAATCCAATAGGGCACCGCTCCTTTAGAGAATCCACTAAAATACATCCCCATTAAAATAAAAAGCATCACTCCATATTTAGAAAACTCATAGGTAATGTTACCACCGCTCATTCGCAGCAGCACTTCGGCTCCAGCTATATAAGCCGCCGCCATTAAGGCTTCATTATTTTTATTCTGGGTTTTTATAACATAATAGGACCCTAAAACAAACATGGAGTACCCATATATTTTTGCAGTAAAAGGGAATAAAAAAATAACAACCCCAACCGCCACATGGAATAAAATTAAATAAAGATAGGATTGCTCTTCTTGTTTCATTTTTCAATCTTTTGTAACCACTTTAAATATCGCTTTACAATTCCTTCTTCTGAATAACTACTACTAACCATCTTAAAAAATGTTTCTCCAAAAGCATCGCGTAGAAATTCGTTTCCTATCAATTTAACAAGAGCTGAATAAAACAACGCCTCATTTTGTGGGACTACAAAACCATTTTTTCCGTTTTGAATCACCGAAGAAATCTCTCCAACATCAGTTACTACTACCGGTTTTTTACATCTTCCGTATTCGAGCAAGGCAACTGGTAACCCTTCTGATTTTGAAGTTAGAACACAAATTGTTGCTTGTCGCATTATGTTTTGAATGTCATTTTTAGAACCATACATAAAGACCGTTTTCTTTAGATTATATTCCACAATTTTCTTTCCAATCTCTGCTGAATAGGAATCCTCACAATCTTTGCCCACCAAATGAAAAGTCCAATCTGGATGGGTTACTTTTAGTTTTTTAGCCACTAACAACAGTAAAAAATGATTTTTTTGTGATCTCAAATTGGCCAAACAGACAATGCGTTTACCGTCAATTCCTTTTAAAAAAGTAGGTGTCCCAGTTTCATTTACTAAAGAGGAAAAATTAGGTAAATAAACCGTATTCTTACAATTTAATTTTTGATCCGACCAATCTTTTAGTTTTTGATTTACACTAATTACCCCTTCAAAAAAAGGAAGTGTCATTCTAAAAATTAACGTAGCTCTTGAATTCAAAAACTCACTGTCGCCGTAATGATCATGCCATATCAATTTTACTGAGGGACAAACAACCTTTAATAAAAACGCAATAAAAAAGGAAGTACTATGCGCGTGAACTATTTTTACGTTATTCTTGATAACAAATCTTCTTACTAGAAAAACGGCTTTTAAATCAAAACTATTTCGTTTATTTAAAAAAAGATAATCCACCCCTTTATCTAATTGAGCTAAAAGCGCACCTTCTTTTCGAGTTGCAACTAAACCTGAAAATTCGACTTTTGCGGCTAAGGCATTGGCATAATTTACTGCCATTCGTTCTGCTCCTCCCGCCTCTAATGAATCTATGATTTGAATAATCCTCATGAATGCAGCAATTTTTTAATCTCTTCTTCAAACAAATCCAAAGTATACTTTCTGGACCAATCCGAGCCCCTTTTTTGCATCGTTTCAAAATACGCTTGATTATTTAAAACGATTTCTATTTGCGAAATATCTTTTTCTAAATTCATTTCTAACAAAAGACCTCTATTTCCATAATCTAACATAAACGGAACGCAAGATACTGATGTTGCCAATGCAATACAACCCCAAAACATACCTTCTGCAATTGCTTTGGGCCAACCTTCACTATCCGAAGCTAAGACAACAAAATGACTTTGTTTATAGGCCTCTTTCAGGGTTTCTTTAGATTGATTCCCTCTTATAAAAATGCTATTGCTCAATTTTTTTTCACTAATATAGTTTTCAATGGTAACACGTTCACTGCCTTCACCGTACAAACTTAATACTATATCATAGCCTTTTTGAATTAATTGCTCTACTAACTGCACTGCATACATTGGATTTTTCCCCTTCACTAATGTCCCAACATAAATAAACCCTATTATACCATTTAATCTTTTCTGAACTAACGCCACTTTATCAGTTTCTTTATAAGAGGCGGTAAAAAAAGGTTTTATATTTTTAGAACTGCCTTCCCATTCACCATAAACCAAAACCTGCATGTTCCGGGTCAGGAAGCTATTATTTAAAATCCATTTTTGCAATTCATAAGTCCAAGGCTGGATTGATTTGCGATCCCAATTACCAGCATACTTAGCTGTTTTGGGTGTATTTGGGAACAATATTTGAACAAAACACCCAATCAAACCGATGTTTCCCGGACAACGCAAATGGATGTGATCTGCGTCTCGCATGGCTTTATACATTATCCAGCAGATTTTCGGGAATTTCAAAATCGCACGGAGACTATTTTTTAGACTTAAAACGTCAAAATTTTTGATACTAATAAATTCAATACGAACCTGTTCATAAGCCGAATCAATTGCTGTTTTAAATTGGTTGGATTCCGGGGCTACAATTACTAAATCATCAGCATACTTTGCCCAGATATTCATTTCGCGAACATAGGGTGCATAAGCAAAATACTGATTTTGTTCTATGATATGCGGAACATGTGTGATGATTAGGAATTTCATGTTATATTTTTCAGAATTTCGAATTACAATTAATCAATACTAAAGTTAAATATTTTTGATAATTAGCTCAATAATATATTTCGCTTGCGCTACTGGAGTACAATATTGATTAAAATAATTTTTACCGTTTAACGAAATTTTTTCATGATACAGCGAATCACTTAAAACACGATCTAAAACATCTTTATACTCTTGTGTACTAGCTATAAAACTAATATTTTCTCCTTGTTCAAAATCTCTTGGTAATTCAACTTTAAAAGGAAAAGATAATACAAATAAACCGTGATTTAGATATTCCGCTAATCGCCAACTCACAGCATCACAAACGGCAGGGTTATTAAGTACAACTAATGAATTGGAACTTAATTTTGAAAAAGTTTTAGGCGAATAGACGGTCTCATTAATTACATCGTCAAATCCTAAATTATTACTGTCAGAGCGCGCTATAAAACCGCCTTCAAATTTAATTCTAACATCTTTTTGGCAAAAACGAATAAACTCCGCTCTAATTGTATTGGCAACAGCTTCTTTTTTCCAAATATTTGAAGAAAAAAAAACAAACTTATCTGTTATATTTTTGAATTTTATATTTTCATAAGAAGGACGTCTAATTTGAATATAACTTTGACGTATTAATTCTTTTAATTTTATAAACCGAAATAAATTAATTCCGAATAAACCAAAATAAAGTGGCAAAATCGCTACGGGATAATGAGGAAACAACGGCCTTACCTTTTCCTGATCGTACGACTGGTGCTCCTTTAATTTATTAGTCGCAAAATACAAATTGCATACTTCATACAATTCCTGGATTACACCAACTGGGTCATCATTATCAATGACACCTATGGTATTATTTACTTGAAATATAAGTACTGGTTTGTTATTATATTTTGTAAAACGATTATCTATCTTATAATGAAGTCGAAATTCTTTTGAAAGTCCCAACAAATAATAGCTAGAATAAAAATTAGGAATATTTAATATAGTTATAACCATTTAATTTTTAAAGTATTTCAATTACTACGTACTTTATTTCGGCTTGTTAAATAACAAACTCAACCAACCCAAGGTCCTTCCAATTGCTTCAGTAAAAGCCTCTTTTTTAGTCTTTGTAGTTACTACATTACTATACCGAATCAACGTCAATACTATGGTAATGGCATGCCACTTGAATTGGTCTTTCCACTCCGGATTTGGATTTTTAACGCGCCAAACGTACCAACCATTTCTAACAACCATTTTACCGTATTTATATTGATTAGGCCTTCCTGAAGCATCGTGATAATGATTTAGTTTTGCCGCAGTATTCAAGTACAACTTACCTAATTTAGCAACACGTAATGTAAAATCAGCATCCTCATAGAGTCCGTATCCTTCAAAATAAGTCGAAAACTGAATCGTTTCAAATACTGTTTTTTTAAACGAAGACACCCCACCCATTAACATTTCTACTTCGTATGTTTTACCCGTTGGAGGTAAAAAACCCACACTGCGCCCATGTGAATACAGTGAAGAATATCCTGGAGGACAATCACTATCTAATCCTAATTTTTTTCGAAATACAAAACGGCTTCCCTCTTTTTGTTTCCAACCGTCATAATAAAATTCAGTGATTGTAGGCTTGTAATTATCACCTACAAATTCCCATTGCTTCTGTTCTTTTATAAAACCACCCACAGCCAAGGCTTCAGGGAAAACAGCATACGTTTTTAACAATTGCTCAAAATAATCCTTTTCTAAAACAATATCATCGTCTAAAAAACAAACAATTTCGACTTCTCTTCCTACCTTGGCTATGCCAAAATTCCTTTGTTTGGTCAATCCACGATCGGCATCCCTAACTTTAAAATAGTTCAAGTATTGAAATGGATTCCCATTTAACACTATTTCTGTTGCATCGTTATAGGATCCATCGACAATTAAAATTTCATGAGGATATAGTGTTTGACTTTGAACCGATTGCAACAATTTCAACAAAGGTTCAGGTCGCATGTAAGTACAAACTATTAAGGAAAACTTCATACTATTGATGTCTAACTCCTAAATTAATTAGTTTCTGAGCATAAAAAACCGACTTTTTAAACGCTATGTTTTTATAAGGCAAACGCAACAAACGGTACAAAAAACTTATTTTTTTTCCTTGAAATAAATAATAAATAAAATGTTTGTACTTATATTCTGTTAATTGTTCAATAGTATAATGCTTCAAAATACCGTACATAACAGTTGGGCTGGGAACGGGCTGAATGTTCCCCACTGGAGTATCTAACTCCCAAGGTTGCTTTTTTCTTTTTTTGCCAATTATTTTAGCTTGATTTCCCCAAAAACGATAGCCACCACTTGGAGGCTTCAAATGTAAGTTAACTGCATAAGGATTCGCTAATACCGTTACTCCTATTTTGCTTAATGACATCCCAAAATCACTGTCTTCACCATAACCTCCGTCAAAATTAACATCATTACCAACCAATTTATTTACAAACTCTCTTTTTACACAAGAATTCGCATTTGAGAACATTTGAGAACAGCCACGAATCAATTGAATGGGGTTAAGATTTTCAATTTTAACTTTTAAATCGGTTAAGTCTTGCCTGTGATGATCTGCTCGAATATCCAATCCATTGCAAGCTCCAGCATTATAGGTTTGCAGGAAGCGAATATGATTTTCAATGAAATTTTCTGGTATGCGAATATCATCATCACCAAAAACAATATATTCTCCTACACTCAAAGCAATTGCCTCATTTCGTGCTCTACAACTTCCTTTTGACTCTTGCCAAATCACTTTTAGTTCAAAAGGATATTTTTTATTTTGATAAGCGTTATCTATACGATCTAAAACTGGTGTAGCATCAACCACTATTACTTGAGAAGGCTTATAATTTTGATTCGATAAATCATCTAACAGCCGTAAGGTATACTCTTGCCTAAACATGGTAGGAATAATATAGCTCACAGTAGGATCCCCTGAAATTTCCTGTAATTCCCTTACCGGAATTAAAGTGTCGTTTTTCTTTTTTGAGAACACTTTTTTAACTTTAAAAAAAGTTTCCCATTCGGGTAATCTCCAAAAACCAAATCTATAAATCATGTATATAGCATGACTTGTTTTATAGTTTTTTCGAAAGAACACATGCCTGTCTCTTCTTGAGATTTGTACTTCTTCAAAAGTTGCATTTATGAACAAGTCCTTAACATACAATGGAACCGCTCCTAGAAAACGGTTGCATCTAAATCCGAACTCTAACGCTTGCATTTGAACATTCTCATAGTCCACATCAAATCCATTTGTTAATTCCCAAACCGTTTTCCTTACCGCAAAAGCATTGGGGTTTATTCTCCAACTGACACAATGATCCAAATTATCAAAATCATTGAGATACCAAAAAAACACAGCCGTTTGATATACTAACTCTGGAAAAGCATTTTTATATCCTTGCTCAAATGAACTATGCCAAACATCGCCCTCCTCTTTTGATAGCTTTTCTAATTGATCTAAATTAGGATTGCCTGTATAAAGAATAATTTCCCCAATGGCTGTTGTAAATTCTTTTAATTTAATCATTTTTCGAAATCACATTTTTATAAAAACACAAACTCTCCTTAGCCACGATGTCGATATCGAATTTCTGAATCACTTTTTCTCTTGCAGCTAAACCAAATTGCTGTTGCATTGAGTTATTCTTAAGCAAGCTATTAATTTTGTCCGCATAAAGAGCATGTTCTTTTGGATGCACCAAAAACCCATTCAGTCCGTCATCAACAATCGCAGTTGCCCAACCAATATTTGAAGATACAATTGGTTTTTGCATTGCCATCGCTTCAATCCAGGACACAGGTAATGCTTCTGCAAAAGAAGGAAAAACACAAACACTAGCTTGATTAATATGCGTTTGTATAGCATCATAAGGAACACTACCAATATAGGTTACATTAAGTAAGGCTTCCTTAGTAAATAAACCGCGCATCATTCCCCAGGTAGAAAGTGATCCCGAAATAATATCAGGAACATCCTTACCTACTAAAATTAATTGAGCAGTAGTATTATTTTTAAGTACTTCGTTAAAGATGAACGGCAGTTCAAGCAATCCCTTTTTTCGGATCAAACTTCCAAAATATAAAATCGTATTCGGCACTACTACTATTTCCTGATTTCTCCCAAAAGTAACCGTATCAATGGAGTTTGGTATAATCGTAAATTGCTTATGGATACCAAAAACTTCATTTGTTTTATCGGCACTAAACTGACTTACAGCGAGCAATCCATCTGCATTTTTTAAGGCACGTTTTTCATGAAATTTATTTTTCCATTTTACTGGACGATGATCTAGATTACAGAAATAAGTATCGGATCCATTCAATCGAATAACAACTGGACATTTTTTAGGGGAAATAAAAGAAGTGATTCCTGTCCAATCTGGTGCTTCTACAAGATCAATCTGCTGCTTATCATGCAAGTTATTGATGATTAGTTCTAGTTTTTTTCGAGTAAAAAACCAAGACAATCCCTTTATTTTGACATTTTTAATCTGTTGGATTGTAATACCATTATCTTCAAAAACACCGTCTTTGTCTTGACCATAAACAAGTACTCGAACAACACAACCCACAGCAACAAGTCCCAGGGCTAGGTTTTTAATACTAGTTCCAATCCCGCCAGAATTACCGGTACGGGCGTGTGGATATTCAGGAGTTAAAAATGCTATTTTCATTTTTTAGATGTAAAAAAATCATTGATAACTGCAGCTGTGAATTTACGAGCGCCTGCATCATTCATGTGTCCGCAGGAAGAAAAATACTTGTTTTCAACCACTACATTTTCATAATTATGAATCTCGGGGTAGGCCTTTTGTACTTTATCAAAATAATTCATTCCCACCACGTTTTCACACATGGGTGTCATTATTGCAATGAAATTAATATTATTGGCTTTACAGGCTGCTTTAATCTCTTCGTAATATTTGTTATGAGGCAGTGGGTTTAAGTTAGAAATATTGTTTTTCATATTTCCTTTAGTAGTGTTTCCTAATGGATAATAGCCCCGATTAGATAAGTTGTTAGTCGGCTCTTTAACTAAAGTTTTAAACATATCTCTAAAACCTATTCTTGTTTCAAATTTGAGGTACCTGTAAAACGGAATATAAAAGAGCTCCTTAAAATTAGCTTCCTTCTCGAAATGCTTTTTTACTGTTTCAGAACGATGCAAATAAGGCAAAAACTTAGCCGAAATCCCTTCTGCGTCGTGATCATTGGATAAATTCAAATCGGCTTCAAGAATTACGTTCTTTATTACATAGTTACGTTCAATCATCAATTTAAGCAGCAATGAAGCTTCGTATAAATGCCCGCCACTCATCCCAAAATTGAAGGCTTTTATTTCCTTTTTTTCGAATAATTCGGTGACAAAATGATTATTAGCCCTAGATGAACCTAGAACAACTACATCATAATCACGTGCAGTGGAATTAAATATATAATCGATTTTCCCTCTATTTTTTGATTGTTCATAAACTGTTGTGTAGACAAAGTCTAAAACCACCGCTATGATTGCGGTTAGCACTATTATTTTTAAAATTAAAAGTAGAAACTTTTTCATGGTCTATTAAATAGGTTTTTAAAACTGGAAGTAGATGAACTCTTTGTAATCAGAAAAAGTTCCGAAAGCTAAAATAGCAGCAACGGCAAAACTTAGTCGCAACCAACTATTTTTTCCAGAAATAGGTTCTTCTTTGAATCTATTATTCCATTCCACAATTACAAACAATCCAATCATAAGTAACAGTTCATAATTATAGCGTTCGTTTGAAAGGTATTGTGAACTAAAACTTCCGTCGGTAAAAATCCTTTTGATATACAAAACCGCATCTGTAATGGAGTTCGCTCTAAAAAAAATCCAAGCCAAGCAAGCTAGTACAAAAGTGTAAAATATATGGAAGACCACTTTTGCGGAAGCAAAATTCCATTTTAATTGCACCATTTCAATATTAGACCTATTTTTATTTAATAGTAAAAGCGGTAAGAAATACAAAGCATTAATAAATCCCCAAGCAAGGTAGGTCCAGTTGGCACCATGCCAAAAACCACTCAATACAAAAATGATAAATACATTACGCACTTGCTTCATTTTAGTCCCTCTACTTCCGCCTAGTGGTATGTACACATAATCCCGAAACCAGGATGACAGCGAAATGTGCCAGCGGCGCCAAAATTCAGCAATATCTCGAGAAAAGTAAGGATAATTGAAATTCTTTAGTAAATCGATTCCAAACAACTTAGACATTCCAAGAGCCATATCCGAATAACCTGAGAAGTCACCATAAATTTGGAAAGCAAAATAAACCGATCCTAAAATTAAGGACCAAGAATTCATTCCTGTATAATTGTCAAAAATAGCATTGGCATAGGTTGCGCAGGTATCGGCTATAACCACTTTCTTGACTAATCCCCAAGTAAATTGAAACAATCCTTGCTTGGCTTTTTCAAAATCAAAGCTG
This sequence comes from Flavobacterium sp. DW-iso2, assembly GCF_058725285.1. Taxonomy (NCBI): domain Bacteria; kingdom Pseudomonadati; phylum Bacteroidota; class Flavobacteriia; order Flavobacteriales; family Flavobacteriaceae; genus Flavobacterium; species Flavobacterium sp. DW-iso2. Next base: position 32,694 of record NZ_JBZXDY010000026.1, read on the forward strand.
CGTTTTACTTTTACTTGTGGTAATAAGTGTGTGGCTCTCTCAATTGGGCCAGCAACCAATAAAGGAAAATAGGATACAAAAAGCGAATAATCAACAAAATTATATTCGGCTTTGATTCTCTTTTTATAAATATCAATTACATACGATAATCCGTGGAAAGTATAAAATGAAATTCCAACTGGTAAAACTACATCCAACAAAAAAGGAGATGACTTTAATCCAAAATCACTCAAAAGTGTAGCAAATGAGCTAGCGAAAAAGTTATAATATTTAAAAACCCCAAGGAAGCCTAAATTGATCCCGATACTCAACCAAAACCAAAATTTCCTCGTTTTGTCTTTATTGCTTTTTTCAATTTGGATTCCAGTATAGTAATCTAAAAAAGTAGAGAAAACTAATAAAAACAGAAAACGCCAATCCCAACAAGAATAGAAATAATAGCTCGCTAGAATGAGTAGCAAATTTTGACTGCTCTTTGTTTTATTAAAAACAAACCAGTATAACAGAAAAACGATAGGTAAAAAAACCGCGAAGGTTAGGGAATTAAAAAACATAGTAGGAAACTAAATTAACGTGCAAATATACTATTTCGTTACTGTTATCATTGTTTTTATAGCACTAATTGCAAGTGATTTTGAACCATTTTATCTAAAGAAAAATTTATTTCTATTATTTCTCGAGTATTTGATTCTATCTTAAAAGTGCCTTTATAAATGGATTCAATAATACCCTTCAGTTTCATTATATCCTTCGGTTTGAAAATATAACCATTAACAGTATCAGTAACTACTTCTTCATTTCCTCCTACACTGGTTGTAATTACGGGAACGTTAGCTGCTAAACTTTCTAAAATGGATAGACTAAAACACTCCATGTATGTTGGCTGAAGCATATAATCATAATTTGAATATAATACTTTTAGATTATCACAACTCCCTTTAAAAATAAAACAATGCGCTAATTGATACTTAACAACCATCCCAATCAAGTTATCTTTATATGGCCCATCACCATAAACGTCAATCTTTATTTTCGCCTTAATTGTATCAGGCAATAAATAAACAGCTTTAATTAAATCTTGAATTCCTTTTGACTCCCTTAAATGCGAAGCAACAAGAAAAGTAGGCTGTGCATAATGAGAACGCTTATTCTCTAAAATATCTTTTATTACAACGCCATTATAAATTACTTGTGCCTTCTTTTTTAGCTGAAATCCAAAATCATATAGTAGTTCCGTTTTGGTATAATTAGACACTCCAACAAACAAATCAATGTATTTTGAAAAGAGGATTCCTTTGATTTTTTTCTCGATTTTCTTTTTTAAAGAATAACCATGGAGAGGTCTTGGATTGTGATCCACCCCAATCACCTTAGCATTGGATATTCTATTTAATTTGTAAAAAAACGGCGTACACAATTCTAGAAAATGCGTGACAACATGGCTATAAGCGACTTGATTCTTTTGACAATAATCCAAAAAAAACGATTCAATAGCTTGACCGTTACTGGATTTAATAGTCATTGCACTATATTGTCCATGTGTAGCTTCATTAGGAAAAAACCAATCGACTTGAATACTATTCAATTTACAATTGGCATCAAATTGCCAAAAGAAATAATCCATACCTCCTACTCTTTCGGGTAACAGTACATAATTACACAAGATCGCTATTCTTTTAGTACTATCCATTTAACGATGATAAGGTTTTCGCTATTCTTTTACTGGTTCCTTTTAAATCTTGACTGATTTGTAATTTAATCAGATTTTTTCTGTGCTGACTTCTTAAATCACTGGTTTCTAAAGCTGCATTAATTTGGATGATTAATTCAGCCTCATTAATAGCAATCACAACTGCATCACTATCAATTACTTTTTTATAATGGTCGTAATTTAAGAATCTTTGATCATAATAAAAACCGTTTTCATTGTTCCCAAAAACAGTATTAATAACTGGTTTATCGAACAACATAAAATCTAAACTCATTGTCGAGCACATATTCACATTTAAGTCGGCATATTGAAGTATTCCACGTAAATCTTTAATATCCTGTTCAGAAGGAATGCGTTGCGACCAACTCTCGGCATGATTCTCACGTGTCAAAACCCATTTCGGGTAATTCCAATTGATTTCTGGAAACTCGTTCTTTAACCTATCAAATCGAGTTGGTCCTTCTGCGGGTGATGTACGCACCAGTAATTGACAAGCCGTATTAATTTTATTTTCTCTTATGGCTACTATAATACTTCTAATCACCATTGCATCATTAGCACCAATACTAGAATCAGCACAGCTATAACAAATAATTTTCTTGGTTTTATCTAAATAAAAATTGGCATAAAAAACCTCTTTGTCAATTTCATACTTATCCATGATATAAGGCTCAAACTGCGGTGTCCCTACTACTTTTACTTTTGAAGCTTTTACTTTAGGATAAAAATAAAGCAACTCCTCCTTCATTAAATCACTCCAAACCAAAAAAGAATCGAATGCCCCTAGCATTCTCCCTTTTGAAGATAAATTATCCCAACTAAAAATAAAACTACTTACAGCAATTTTTGATTTTATTGTGGCATATAGAAAAGGAGCCAAATAAGACGGTCTTTGATGAGTAAAAAATACATAAGAAGGAGAATCCTCCTTTAACATATTCAAATAAGATTTTGTTATTTTACTCGAAGAAAAAGACGCAAATTGTAATTTTTCAATAAATAGAATGCTCGCGTCTGAATGTATTCTTTGAGTCACAAAATAAATAAATTTCACTAAGATTGCTCTTAAAGAATTTTCTTTGGGATAGCCCGAAGTGAGAGCATCATTCATTCCATAGAAAGACTTGTGCTTTTGTAGATGAGCGACTTCCTTCCATTTTCTAAAAAACCAAGTTAGTTTCGATTCTTTATAAACAGCTAATTCTTGTACGATTACAGCGGAAGGCAAGCTGGCAGGATAAGCACTTAATGGTAAGCCCGAATAGATCACAATCGAATCAAATTGATCGAGCGCCTCTACTATGAAATCACTCATGATAAAATTTCTATATCCTACTCCGTCAGTAATCACTATTCCTAGTTTTCGCATTATAACTCTTTAAACTGTTTTTGATAAATGCTTTTTAAAATAGCCTAAAAAAGACTTCATTTTCTTCTTTAAGATTTTAAGAAAAATTTTAAAAACATGTTCCATATTATCAATAAAAAGATAATAATTTCCTTTTATTTTAAAAGCCAAATAATCCTGTCCAATGCAATATTGATTATCATCAAAAGAAATCCATCTTTGAGGAAAATAATCTGAATCATTGTTTTTTGATGCAAATTCACCTCTCAAATTTTTAATTGGCCTAATAATCTTAGTATTCTCTTTTTCTCCTAACCAGGCAATCCACCATGAAAAAGTAGAATTACTAATTATAAAATCAGAACATTGCGAACCTATTGCTAATTGTTCAATTGGTGCTAAATCTTCTAAGAAAAAACTATTCGATATAAAAGAAAAATGTCTCTTACAGTATTTGATATCATCACTAGTAAATACTATATTTCTTTCTTTCCAATCGGGAAAATTTTGCACTAATGCTAAAAAATAATATTTGAATGACAATTGATAATAATGCGGGTGATTTACAAAGTCTCCTCTTCTAACCGAGATTAGAATTGTCTTCTTATCAAAAAGATGCTTATAGTCTCCTAAAATTTTTGTTTTAAAATCATTCTTAAATGCAAAATAATCTTTGATATTGGCGTCTTTAAAATACTTCTCTGTTTGTAACCAGCCATTTAAATTAGCACGTTCATCAGTAATATTCCATTCGTGAAAATTAAATTTTTCTTCATTAATTTTCACCCAATTATCATGATCAGTAACAATTTCAAAAGTACCTTGAAAAAAATCAGCATAGTACCACATAGGAAAGCAATACTTACGTTGGGATGATTGTGCAATCCCAATGCAAGAAGCTACTTGAAACAGCTGATTGCCTAGATTTCCCTTATAGCCTAGATTTAAATAAGTAATCATTAAATGGAATCTCTAAATTGTTTTTGATAATTAATAGCCCATAGTTTCTCACTTTCCATAGACTCCAAAAACAGTTGTGAGCTATTTCCTTTTCCAAAATCACCTACTACATTACCTGGTTTATGAGTATCAATTATTTTTAAGGCGTTATTTATACTTTCAATTGTATAGTTAGCATTAATAATATCTGTATGTACTGCTCTATTTTGTTGGCGTGTTCCTATATTAATAATAGGAATGGCATAATAAGGTGCTTCTCTAATACCGGCGCTACTATTCCCAATTATAAATTGCGAATTTTTAAGTAAAGTCAAGAAATATTCAAACCGCAAAGAAGGAAAAACTCTAAAGCGTGTATTCTCTTTTAGTCTTTCATATTGTTCCATAATAAAACGACTACCTAAATCATTGTTGGGGTAAATCACTATATAATTATGGTTATCTGCCAGTAAACTAGTAACAAAATTAGTTGTATATTCTTTCATTTGATGTGACTCCGTAGTTACAGGATGAAACATCACAATAGCAAATTTTTCAAAATCAATTTGATAATATTTTTTTGCAATACTAAGATGCGGAAGATTATCCGAAAACATAATATCAATATCGGGAGAGCCAATAGTAAAAATAGAAGATTCGATTTCGCCCATTTGCAGCAATCGTTTTGCCGCATCCTCATTGGAAACAAAATGAATGTGACTCAATTTACTCACACTGTGCCTGATTAACTCGTCAACCGTACCGGATAACTCGCCTCCTTCAATATGTGCTACTAAAACATTATTCAATGATCCTACAATTGCTCCAGCCAATGTTTCAACACGATCACCATGAACGACGATTAAATCTGGAGTAACTTTTTTAGTATAAGTTGAAAGCCCCTCAATGGTTTTTGCCAGAGTCAAATCCATGGTAGTTTCATGGGTATGATTATCAAATGTATGAATGTTCGTAAAATTGCAACGTTCAATTTCTAATAGGGTGTAACCATACTCCATTTGCAAATGCATTCCAGTAACAAATACATATACCTCAAAATTAGGATGAGTATCTAAAACTGAAATTAGTGATTTTATTTTCCCAAAATCAGCACGAGTACCCGTTAAGAATATTATTTTTCTCATTAATTATTTTTTCAATTACCACTGTCAGGCTGAGCGGAGTCGAAGCTCGTTTTTATGTAAATAAGATTCTCGACTCCGCTCGAATTGACAATATTTGTCTCAAGTACCACTGTCAAGCTGAGCGGAGTCGAAGCTATTTATTTATTAATCAATATTTTTTTTAAGTAGATTCTCGACTCCGCTCGAATTGTCAATGTATTTTCCATTAACCTCTCAACTGTCAGGCTGAGCGGAGTCGAAGCCCTTTTCTATCAATACAAATTTTCAATTATAAGAGATTCTCGACTCCGCTCGAATTGACAATATTTGTCTCAAGTACCACTGTCAGGCTGAGCGGAGTCGAAGCCCTTATTAATCAATATCTTCAAATTTCAACTGTTCATCATTTGTAATATCCCTAATCGCTGTTTTTCCAATTATTTCGTCAAAATGAATCGCTAAAATTTCACCTGTTCCTGGTCGCTTTACCCAAATGTTATCCATAGTCAATAATTCTCCTTTTTTTATAGCTGCAATACTGCAAACCGTTGCAAAAGCAAAATCAATAGTTACTTGTTCTTCTTTGGCTGGTTTCTTATTACCGCCGCGCATTTGCCAAATTTCATTTGACGCTACAATTAAATCTGCACATGCTTTTTCATCCATGCTACACACAATATCTGGACCTTTACGTTGCATGGTATCTGTAAAATGACGTTCTAAAATACTGGCTCCTAAGGCTACAGCACCCAAACAAGCATTGTTATTTAAAGTATGATCCGATAATCCAAAAACTTTGTCTGGGAAAGCCTCGTGTAATTGTGTCATCGCTCCAAAACGCACGAGATGAACTGGTGTAGGATATAAATTAGTAGTATGCAATAGCGCTACAGGAACATTATGTTTATCAAAAATGGCGACCGCTTTTGCGACACTTTCAATGGTATTCATTCCTGTACTTAAAATCACTGGTTTCCCAAAAGAAGCAATATGGGCTAACAAAGGATAATTATTGCACTCCCCCGAACCAATTTTATAAGCTTGAACGCCAAACTTTTCTAATCGATCGGCGGCAGCTCTAGAAAATGGCGTCGAAATAAAAATCATGCCCTTGCTTTCAACATAATTTTTTAATTCTAGTTCGTCACTTTCGTTTAAAGAACAGCGTTCCATAATTTCATAAATAGATACCGTGGCATTGCCGGGAATTACTTTCTTCGCAGCACCACTCATTTCATCTGCTACAATATGCGTTTGGTGCTTTACCACCTCCACGCCAGCCCGTTTTGCAGCATCAACCATTTCTTTAGCCAAAGCCAAAGAACCCTCATGATTAATACCTATCTCCGCTATAACTAATGGCGGAAAATCGGGTCCTATTTTTCTTCCTGCAATTTCTATATAGGGGTTCATAAAATACGTTATAAGTTATGCCTCTCGATTGCGCTCGAGCTGACAACTGTTTTAGATTTGTCATGTCGAGCGCAGTCGAGACACTTTTTTTATTAAATATTCAGCATACTCCAAATCGTCTTGGGTATCAATATCAACGTTAGCAAAAATATGATTTAGTTCGAATGGAAATCCATTTTCAGAAACAATTATTCCTTTGATAATTAAATCTGCTTTTGAGATATAAAGTAATCCATTTTCATAAAATAAAGGTTCTAAATCCTGAGAACGTTGCCCAATTTCATAATTAAAAGGATGGAACTTATTTGCCTTAATTTTCCCCAACTTTTGATGACTCTGAGTCACTGTAAAAAGACTATCAAGAGCGCTACTTTTGTATTTTTCAAAAGCTTCAATTAGCAAGTTTTCTGGACGCAACGGATTCGTTGGCTGTAGTAAAATAACGGATTCAATGTCATCATCGATACTTTTTAAAACATGTTGCAAGGCACTAACCGTAGGTTCTAGATCTCCCGAAATTGCTTCAGGTCTATCAATCACTTTTGCACCGTAGGCAATTGCAATTTCTTTTATTGCTGCCTCATCAGTTGATACATAAATTTCATCAATCAAATTCCCATTTGCTTGAGCATACAAAATAGAATGTGCAATAAGGGGAATACCATTTAATAAAAGCACGTTTTTATTTGGTAAACGTTTTGATCCTCCGCGAGCTGGAATTATTGTGATCGTTTTCATATACAAGTTGGTGTTTTTTTTGGCCTAGCGAGTTTCGTCAGCTTTCCAATATATCTTTGTTTCTTCTTGCTTGCTATGAGAATTAAATTCAGATTTTGTTAAACGATTACTAGTTCCTATAAGTTTAGGAATTGCAATAACTACATCAAATAATGCTAAAAAAAGTGCTATTAATGCTTTTTTATCTCCCTTAAACACTTTCAATTTTAGTTGCATGTATATTGAATACGCAAATTTTCTTGGTATTAAATACATGGGAGTAAATAAAAAAAGTAAATACCAACCAGATCGTAAAGAACGTCGTAAACGAATAGTATAATCTGGATTGCTTCGACGCCCTTTAACATCTACTCTATGTTGCACTAGTACTTCAGGAAAATAATGAACGCTCCACTTTTTCTTAAATAAATGATAAGCTGCAAAATCTTCTTCACCATAAAACACAAACCATTCAGGGTAATTAGGAATGTCCTGCCAAGCCTTCATGCGCCATACATGTCCGCAGCCTACAAAACCTTGAACAGGCGTTGCAACTTCATTAGAAAAAACATTTCTTGGCATTGTAAAACCCCAGAATATTCGCAGTGCAATAACGCCACAATTAGGGTTTTCATTAAAATGATTTAGGAGACTGTTTAAAGGTTCTTGCGTTACTAAATGTGCATCGTCATCTAATGAAATCGCATATTTAGTAGTTACCAAACTCAATAAACGATTGCGACTAAAAATCAACCCTTTACTTCGCTCGTTTTTAATCAATTGAATTTCAGGATATTTCCCCTTTATAAAATTAGCTGTACCATCTGTTGAGCCATCATCACAAATAATACACTTAGTTTGCTTTAATAAATTACTACTATTTGCTAAGGTAAGTTTAAGATCGTTCAATCGATTATGAGTCGTAATTAATAAAGTAAAATCCCTTTTCATAGCTGCCATACTCAATACCTATCAATCATCACGTTTGGTAATTTCTTCCATTTTAAAAATAGTTTCATCATCCATTTTACCGAAATAAATTTGACAAACAATCTATTTTTAATTAAATAAGAGAGCGAATTGATCTTTTTCTGCTTTTGAAAATTATTAGGTATTATTGGTGTTTCAATAAAAGAATCATGATTTATTACCATCCAATCTTCCAAAACATTACCCATATGAAAGGCATAATTATCTTGAGTTGTTAAACGCCAACAATCTTTATCCAATGGCAAACGATCTAAATATCCTTCGCTATCACCACCCATTTTAAAACCAATATAACTTACTACAGTTTCAAAAATATCTTTTTTATAAGTAGCCACAAAATGACCTGAGCCAATTAAAGCAGTATATTCATTATCAATTTTCAATGCTAAATTACACTCTAAATAATCCTGATTGTATTTTCGATCCCATCCTAAACTATCGTAAAAGCGAATTAGTGCTGCCTTATTTTTTACAGCGGTAAAACGAATTTTAGCATTGAATAAATTATCAAATAATACATTACCGCAATTGCTCTCATACATTTTAAATTGAGGTACAATCCCTACTACACCAGCTTTAGGAACTTTAGCAAAAATTTTCGCAGTTTCCATTTGCCAGTTGTGTGAAAAAAGTACATCGGCATCGGAGATTGTGACCAGTGCAATATCATTCCCTACAATACCTTTTAAAACTGCATTTAACTTACCTATATTCTCGGTATCAATAAATTCCTGAATTTGATTGGATTGATATAAATCTTTTAAATAATTTGCTACAACGCTACAACTACCATTGTTTACAACAGTAATAAACGTTTTTGAATGCACAGTGGCAAATAACGATTGCAAGCACAACTTTAAAATAGCGAAACTATCTTTAAAATACCCTTCTTGATTGGGTATATAAATAGGAATAACAACCTGATGCAAATATTCAGTTGTCTCTATCGTCATATCCTTATGTGGGTTTGATCCTACGCGCATTTATTTTATAATTTTAAACCAAAATAATTTTAAAAAATTACCATATTCTTTTAAAGAAAAAAAAATGATATGCAAGTATGAAATTCTCAAGAAATTGATTGTACTTTTTTTTCTGTGAAAATAACTATTTCTCAGCTTATCTAATAAAATTTGTTTTTGACTAGCCGTAAATAAATTATTTTTACAAACTAACAAGTAGTAATAAAATTGAAATGTAGCTTGTAGTTTTTTATTCTGGTTATCTGTACTTCCTGAAATACTTTCATTGGAAATTCTAATTTGAACAATAGCTTCATTTATGGAATAAATTTGCTTAAAATTAGATAATTCTAAAATAGCTAAAACATCAGACTGCCATGCCAATGGAAAATTTTTAAATCCTATTTTTAATAATTGTTCCTTTCTAAATATATACTCACTTAGTGAACTCCTTGTCTCTCTAAAAAGAAAATCAATCGCTAATTCCTCAATTGGATTAAAATATTGATCAGAAATAGCATTTCCAATATCATTTATTTTAACCGTTGAAAATCGAATTACATTACACTCATTTTCAAATTCACTTAAATGATCATAGAACTTTTCAATGACATTTTTTCCTAAAACGTCATCATCCCCTAAAATCATTATCCATTTTTCATCCCTAGCTAATGTAATACACCTTTCCCATTGTTTCACTAATGAGATAGATCCTAGGTTATTATCATATTTTTGGTAAACAAAGTTAAATTCGTTTTCATATTTCTCTAATAATAGACAAGGATCTTTAGAGCTGTTATCATTTCCAACATATACGGTAAATCTCATATCGGTTTGATTTGCCAAAGACGATAATGTAGCTTCAAAAAAATCAATCTTGTAATAAGGGATAATTATTGCTAACACTTGATTACATTTTCAAGCGTTAATTTAAAATTTTCATCACTAAAATAATCACCAAAAGGCTCAAATGATCTCTTTTTATCTAAAGTTTTCATAATCAGGTCTTCGAGTTTAATTTGAATATCATTTTGATCATTACTCCTACTTATATAACTATCCGCTTTTATAATAGCACGCAATTCACAAACTTTGGGCAACAAGGCTAAAACGGGTTTAGAAAGCGATGCTACAAATGGTGCTTTTCCTAATAAGATATTACTATAATCCAGTGAACTTTCGATTAGGACAATAATATCAGCCTCTTTCCTTTGTTCGTTTGCTGAATTTGAAAAATCAATTCCGTCTAAAATATGGATAGTTTTAAACTCTTTGTATTTTTCTTTTAATCTGTTATTTTCAGAACTTTTCAAACGAAGAACTAATTCTGACTGTTCTAAAATCAATTTATCTTTTTTAATCAACTCAATATAAGCATCAATCAAAATATCAATATTACGACCGAATTGCAACCCTCCGTGATAGGAAATACTAATCGGCTTTTGTTTTTTTCGAACCTGAACAGAACTTGACAAATCGAAAACTACTTCATCGTACTGGTGCGGTAATGTGTAGAACTTTTTGTGATTGCCATAAATCAGCTGTAAATCTCTAGAAAGCAGATAAGAAGGTGTTATACAACGATATGAACCTTGAACTATTTGACACATTTCTTTAAAGTCTAGAAGATCTCTTTTACTTAAAGTGCCGGAACCACTTGTATCAAAGAAAAGCGGATAGGGATCATGAAAATTAACAATTGCTTTACCCAATATTGGTAAACCTTTAAGACTCAAAATCGTTTCAAATTCTAATCCTGAACTTCTAACAAAAACAAAATCATATCGACTGCTGTCGATATTAGAAATTGGACTCCTATATTGCCTTATTATGAAAGATCTATATAACGATTTTGTAAAAACCCTTCTATATATGGCATTTGATATTTTTAACAAGAACGCAGGTTTTCTTTTAATATAATGCTCAGTGACACTATTTACTGAAAGTAATTCTTTATTGTAATCATGCACATAGGTCATAAAATAATGAATATCGATTACTGCATTGGGATACAATCGTTGCAACTTACTAATAAAAGAACGTGAAACTATCCCTTCGCTAGTGCCTGAAACCCTTAGATCTTGTAATATTACTAAAATTTTCATTTACTTACTTTTTGTATTACTATAGTTGTTGCCTTTACTAAAAACGCTAGATAGTCTTTGATGTATTTTTTTTTCCAATATAGCCTTGTGAATAACCTCCAAAAACGAATATTTTTTTTATTATCTAAAAATGTTTTCTCAAGATTGAATTTTAAAATACTAATCTCTTTATCATTGAAAAAAGAATTTTTTACTTTTAACAAATAATAATAAAACTCAAAAGTAGCCACGTTCTTTAAACCCAAATTATCATTTCTAGAAGTGATATTATCACCGCTTAATCTAAAATAAACGACTGCTTCGTTAATAGTGAAAAGCAATCCAAAATTAGAAACCTCCAATACTGATAAGGTATCCGAATACCAGGCAAGCGGGAAATTTTTGAACTGTACTTCTTTTAAGACCGAGGTTTTGAAAATAAATTCACTCAGGGAACTACGTGTTCCTCCTTTAAATTTTCGCATCAAAAAATCAGTGGATCGCTCCAATTCTGGATGCTTATAAATTCCCGATAAAGACAAATCATTTTGATCAATAACCACAGTTGCAAACCGAATTACATTGATCTCATTTTTTATAATTTTATCTATATTTCCATAAAAACAAGCTACGCAATTGAAATCAAGCACATCGTCATCGCCCAAAAGCATCACCCATTCTTCTTCTTGAACTTGTGTTAAACAACGTTCCCACTGTTGTGTTAAGGAGAGAGATCCTAAATTAGTATCGTAATAATGGTACTCAAAATCAAATTGATTTTGATACTTTTCTAAAAGTGCAGTTGGATCATCGTTACTAGCATCATTACCTATATATACTTTAAATCGTTTATCGGTTTGAAGTGCCAAAGATTGTAGGGTAGCTTCAAAAAAACGGATTTTATAATAAGGGATTACAATGGCTAACAAAAGGAAAATTTTATTTGATTAACTTTTCAAAAAAGTATTTACAAGGTTTTAAGATTCGTAGTTTAAGTACTGTTTTTTTTAACAAAAATCCCAACCTGTAAGTATTGGTTGCCTCTACTTGATTGAGACGGTACTTAAAATAGCCTGCTGATTTATAATACCTAGATAGCAAAACTATTGTGAGCTTTTGATACTCCTCAGCTGACAAATAAGGTTTTAGATACTTATACGCTCTAATAAAGTCATCTAGCATATCCACAGATTGCGTCATACTATTGGGGTTCCTTCTATAGAGCGCCAAAGGTTTATCTATAAAAAAAGTGTTACAATTATTTTTATAAATGGATATCCACATTATCCAATCTTCCTTTGCTTTTAACTCCTCTGGAAACCGAAAATCTCGAAACAATGAAACGTCAAACAAACCGCAATGTATAGGTATTGTGAAGCCATTTTCCCAATCGTACAATAGTTTATCAAAACAAAACAAATCAGCAGATAAATTACAATAAGGTATTGAAGATTGAGTAGGATCATTATCAAACATTCTGAAGTTTGAAATTATAATATTATTCTCAATATCTAATTGAATAGTACTTAACGATAGTTCAAGTTTACATGAATTTAAATAATCATCGGCATCTAAAAACTGAATATAATCACCCTTAGCAATTTCTAAACCTGAATTCCTGGCGCTACTCAGCCCCCCGTTTTCTTTGTAAATGTATTTAAACCGAATATCTTTATCTAACCACACTTTAGCAACTTCGTCAGTAATATCAGGACTACCATCATTTACAATAATACATTCCCAATTAGAATACGTTTGATCCGATACCGATTGCAAAGTTTCATCAAGGTATTGTGCTTGATTGTAACAAGGTATAATTATTGAAATTAATGTTGACATAGAAATTACTTAGAAAAAGATTGTTTAACAGCATAAATAACATCTCTTAAATACTGATAGTTACTATTCTTTTTGACTAAAATATTTATTAGTATTTTTTTCAAACCTAAACGATAGTTTCCATTCTTTAAATAATGAAACTCATTATGGTCTAGCCATGAACTAGTCCATAAATGGACAGCAAAACTTTCCTTTTGAATGTATTTTTTATAATTTGATACATCAAACTTTTTTTCGTAAGGCAAAGCATAAAAATAATTTATAGGATAAATTACAATATCTTTTTCTTGAATAATTTTATCAAACGGATGGTTAAACGCATAATTATGCCTAAAAACAGTTGTAATAATTCGTGGAATTGAAATTAATCCCCAATTAAAATCAACTGTAATATTTATATTTTCATATTGTTGTAAACAATTGTAAATAAACACACTTTTACTTACTGTTCCTACAATGGCACAATTAATGAATTCTAAACATTCTGCTCCTAGAAAAGTTTTATTAGATAAAAAACTATCCAATGGTTTTAAGATTAACATATCAGTATCAAGATACACACCGCCTTTTTCATACAAGATTTTCAATCTAATGTAATCTGCTACAAAGGCCCACTTTTTCAGTTGATAAGCGGATTGGACAAAAGGGTGCGTCAAATCACAGTTTTTTTCGTTCCATTCTACAATCTCGTAATCCTGTAAATGTGTTCTCCAAGATTTGATACAATCACGAATTAATTTTGGTTTTTTTTTACCTCCAAACCAACAGTAGTGAATAACTTTTGGAATCATTACAAGATCTTTATTTTATCTAAACGTAAACCTATGGTGTCACCGAATTCATTAAACAAATAATATCCGCTCTTTTGCAATAATAAACGAGAATTATGTTGATCTTCTTTGGATAGGTTTACAGATTCATATTTTAGTATTTTAGGTTTAAATTTCGCAAAATCGATCATGGTTAAAACTTGATAATCAAACCCCTCTGTATCTACTTGTAGATAATCAACTTTCTTACTCTTGTATTTTTCATTTACTATATTCATCAAAGTATCTGCTGCAACATTTTCTTCAATAATATCGTCTGAATTAATTTCAAGTTTAACATGATGGTCAGGATCAAATGAGGCAATACCTTTCACCCAATCTGGATAGTTTTTAACTGCTACAGGGTCAATTTTATATATAACAATTTCTTTTTCAGTAGGATGTACCGCTTTGTTAACTTTAATAATTTTTGGATAATCTTTATAATTAATAGTTAACTCATCAAAATAATCATTTATAGGCTCTATAACTATTCCAGATGCTTTTCTTTTAGTTACAAAATCATATAAAAAATCAAAACTAATTCCATCATTTGCACCAACTTGCACGAAACTAAAATTCGCACCCTTTTTAAAATTTCTCTCTAAAATTCTCTCACTAGAGTCAATTTTTTTTTTCAAATTATATCCTCTACCATATTTATTTAGCACTTTTAAAGCTTGTAAAATACAATAATTTAATACGTATCTCATTTTATTTTAATCTGTATTTTATTGTGAAAAATTTTATTCCAAACTTTATCTAATGATCTTCCAGATCCAAAAACATCTTCTCCAATAATTTTGAATTTTATAGCATTTTCTAAACATTCATATCCTGGCCCTTGATCACCTATATAAAGATTTATCCAATAATCACCATTGTCGAATATTGGAAATTCTTCAATAACTATTTCAGCTTCTCCATTTCCCTCCTTCACAGTAATGCTGTTTCCTAAATGTTTATTATTAATCCCTATATATGAAACTTGGTCAGAATCTTTTATAACTAGTCCAACTTCTCCCTCAAAAAAGTCTCTGTTAGTCTCAAAATATAATTTTAATAAAAATGTTGATCCAGTGTATATTGTGTCAGTCAATTGCCCGTTGCAAAACAATTCTGCTTGTTGTATTCCAAATTTAGACTTTTTATCTCTATGGTTTTGTAAATTATAAATGCCTAAAAATTCATTTTCATCAACGTTAAAATTTGAATTATAATATCTTGATATAGAATCCTGAATACCTCCTTCAAAAACAACCTTCCCATGCTCCAAAACAATCCCTCTCGTACACAAACTCTTCACTGCCGCCATATTATGACTCACAAACAACACCGTTCTCCCTCCTTCACGAGATATATCCTGCATTTTGCCAATCGCTTTTTTCTGGAACTCGGCATCACCTACTGCCAAAACCTCATCGATTACCAATATTTCAGGCTCTAGAAAAGCTGCCACGGCAAAAGCCAAACGCACCGTCATACCGGAGCTATAACGCTTTACAGGAGTATCAATGTACCGCTCACAACCCGAAAAATCAATGATTTCATCAATTTTTGAAGCAATTTCTTTTTTGGTCATACCCAAAATAGCGCCGTTTAGGTAGATGTTTTCTCTGCCTGTCATTTCGCCATTAAAACCCGTTCCTACTTCTAGCAAAGAGGCTACACGACCTCCAAACTTGATGCTTCCTGTAGTAGGTGCCGTAACGCGGGATAGGATTTTGAGCAAAGTCGATTTCCCCGCCCCGTTTTTACCAATGATACCTAAGACCTCTCCACGTTCTACCTCAAAATTAATATCTTGTAATGCCCATACATAGTCGCTAGATCCCTTAGTAGAACGGTCATTAGTATCTCCAATTTTTAAATAAGGATTTTCTTTGCCCCGCACTTGATGCCACCAACGGTTCAAGTCATGACTCAGCGTACCTGTACCTACTTGTCCTAAGCGGTATTGTTTTGAGATGTTTTCGGCTTTTAGAATTATATCTTTATTTTTCATTTGTTGCTCTAAATTACGCCACTAAAAGTTCGGGAATAATTACTGTTAATTATATACATAACAAACCATGAATTACCTAACGCCCGTCCACGGCTCCGCATTCTGAGTCACAATTTAATGACAACAGCTGCTACTTTATTTTTTTATTCGCTAGTACTCTCTAACAGGACAAAGACTTCGCATCGACTCCCCTTCCTTCGGAGGGGGCCGGGGGGAGGAATTTAAACGGTATCGATAAAACTTTTCTCCGTTTTATTAAAAATCAACACCCCTACTAAAAATACAATCACCGTTACAGCAAATGTATACAGCAACCCAAAAACCGAAATTTGCCCCACATTCAATAACATATAGCGCGCAGTTTCTATGACGTAAGCTAGTGGATTATATTGAACCAGCCAGCCATAACTCGGAATTTTTTCCTTTATCAAAGCCATAGGATACATCACCGCCGATAAATACATCAGCAGTTGCACGCCAAAACCAATTAGATAACTAAAATCCCTGTATTTGGTTACCAAAGACGAAATAATCATCCCCAATCCCAATCCTAAAACGCCCATCAAGACAATAAGCAAAGGGAAGAATGCTGCAGCGGCGTTCAAACTAACTAAAGCGCCTTGACTGTAATAATAAATGTAAAAAACGATGAAAATGAGGAACTGGATTCCAAATTTAATCAAATTAGAAATCACGATTGAAATAGGCACGATCAACCTAGGGAAATACACCTTACCAAAAATTCCAGCATTCGCACCAAAAGTATTGGACGTTCCCGTAAGGCAAGCCGTAAAGTAATTCCAAACCGTTATTCCTGCCAAATTAAACAAAAAAGGAGGCACGGTTCCGGTACTGATACCGGCCAGATTATTAAATATGATCGTAAAGGTAATCGAGGTGAATAAAGGTTGAATCAAATACCAAAGTGGTCCTAAAACGGTTTGCTTGTAAACAGTCACCACATCTCTTTTCACAAAAAGCAGTAGCAAATCCCGGTATTGCCAAACTTCATTGAGATTGAGGGAGAAGAACTTGTTTTTGGGTGTTATCTCAAACAACCAATCGGTATCTGTTTTTTCTTGGTAATTCATGTATGGATGCTAAGCGGCTATTCCCAGGTTAAATCTTTGAATTCCAAAATTCTAACCCTTCGTGGTATTGATAGGGCACAAATATAACCTTTTGCCCCAAATATTGTGCTTAATTTTTGATTACTAGTCTCCAAATTTTGATTTTAACACATAGAAACTTAGAATTAAAATTATTTACGAAAACCATGTAATTCGATGAAGAAAAAGAATTCCATGCTACTACCTTATTACACTAGAATTCTTAATCTTAAAAATGCTACATCCCTTTTCGAAAACCCTTTATCAAAAACAGCAAAGTAGCTAACGATTACCACCACCTCAAGAAAAGAAGCCATCGGCAAGTACATAATTGCTATTGTTTACTTTTCATATTAACTGGGCTAATGCATATTTTTATACGAACTAACTCCTAAAATAGTGTTCCTTTGTAGTATCATTTTTTAAAAATAAAGCAGTGTTTTTCTTTTCCAAAAATAAGCCAGTTTTAAAAGACCTCATCCCAGAAGGCCATGTCGATATTCATTCTCATTTATTACCGGGAATCGATGACGGCGCCAGAACTTTTGAGGATACGTTGCGACTTACCCAAGCACTTCAACGTTTTGGAGTGACGCATTTCATTACCACACCCCATATTAGGGAGCATGTTTGGGAGAATACCCGCGAAGGGATCGTCTCCAAAAAAACGGAAACAATACTGCAGTTTGAGAAAAACAATATCAAAATTCCTTTCCACGCCGCCGCCGAATACTTTATGGACGACCAGTTCGTGCGCCTTTTTGAATCCCATGACCTATTGACCCTTAAAGACAACTATGTTTTGGTCGAAATGTCATACATCAATGCGCCCATTCAGTTGTACTCCATTCTCTTTGACTTGCAGCTAGCAGGTTACATCCCAGTATTAGCACATCCAGAACGGTACTTGTTTTACCACAACAATTTTAATGAATATGCCAAACTAAAAAGAGCAGGTTGCCTATTTCAGCTCAATTTATTATCGGTTGTAGGCTATTACGGCGCTCAAATCGCTAAAGTAGCAGAGCAGTTACTGGCAAAAGGAATGTACGCTTACGTAGGATCTGATGTGCATCATGACAATCATATTGCAGCTTTCGAACAAAAAGTAACACTAAAAGATGTCACACCCTTAAAAGAAGTCATAGCCAACAACCAATTTTTTAAAACCAAATAAGGTCCCGCCTTTTTTAATTTCTCCCTTTAGGTTTGGAAAAAAAAATTAAAAAATACCCAAAATACCCATCCCTTTTCCCATTATTAATTTCTCCCAGTCATTGCAAAAAATGAAGCAATCTGGTTCAGGTAAAAAATAAAAAAAAAACACCCTCATAACAAACCGCATATCCCTTCGAATAGCATCGTATGTATTAGAGCCGCCCTTAAATTAAAAACGAAAAAAAAACAACGAAAAAACATTTGAAATTAAAAGGAGGACAGCCAGCGGCTGTCAGGTAAAAAGCAGTTTTCAAGCTTTTAATTTTCAGGCTTGATTTTTTGTTGTGCCATCGGGTTGCAGATCATATTAACAAACCTTGCGGTACAATGCCGTTGTAATATGAAAACAGTATTCCGAATTCCTTCGGAATACTGAATTGAATACACAAACGGTATTTCTTTTGTATCAAGACAAAAGAAAAATATAATTATCATTCCACTTAATAAACTTCTTCTGGAAATTAAAAAAAACAGAGGTTTAGCCCCAACCCTAAAGGGAGCCCTCTGATTTTTTTAAAGAAAGATAACTCGTTAAAAAACAATCACTTTTCCCTTTTTTAATTTCTCCCTTTAGGGTTGGAAAAAAAAATTAAAAAATACCCAAAATACCCATCCCTTTTCCCATTATTAATTTCTCCCAGTCATTGCAAAAAATGAAGCAATCTGGTTCAGGTAAAAAATAAAAAAAAAACACCCTCATAACAAACCGCATATCCCTTCGAATAGCATTGTATGTATTAGAGCCGCCCTTAAATTAAAAACGAAAAAAAACAACGAAAAAACAAAGTGGCAGCGCTCCGCGAGTTGAGCCTGAAAGGCGAACGGCTCGGGGCGCGGAACGGCGTTTTGAGGTAGTTTTTGGGTTTTTAATTTTCAGGCTTGATTTTTTGTTTCTTTTGTATCAAGACAAAAGAAAAATATAATTATCATTCCACTTAATAAACTTCTACTGGAAATTAAAAAAAACAGAGGTTTAGCCCCAACCCTAAAGGGAGCCCTCTGATTTTTTTAAAGAAAGATAACTCGTTAAAAAACAATCACTTTTCCCTTTTTTAATTTCGCCCAGTCATTGCGAAGAATGAAGCAATCCGGCGGAAAAAAAATTAAAAAATACCCATCCCTTTCCCTTTTTAACTTCTCCCAGTCATTGCGAAGAATCAAGCAATCTTGTGGAGCAAAAAACAACGAAATCGGAATCGATTCCTGCCCCGCCCTTAAATTAAAAACGAAAAAAAACAACGATAAAACATTTGAATTAAAAGGAGGACAGCCAGTGGCTGTCAGGTAAAAAACAGTTTTAAATTTTTTAATTTTCAGGCTTGATTTTTTGTTGTGCCATCGGGTTGCACATCGTATTAACAAACCTTCCGGTACAATGCCGTTGTAATATGAAAACAGTATTCCGAATTCCTTCGGAATACTGAATTGAATAAACAAACGGTATTTCTTTTGTATCAAGACAAAAGAAAAATATAATTATCATTCCTTATCGGAAGTAACAAATTCAAACGAACCACAAAAAATCAACTGCCCTAAACAAAAAAAGCTCACAAAGATAAATCCTTGTGAGCTTTTTTTAATCAAACTTAATTAGTTCCTATTTCACATCCAACAATTCAAAAGTAGAATTCATACTTTTAAATTCCGGTACGATCTTCTTCATTTTCATTACAATTTCATCATTCCCTAAAAAATCTGCATTATCGATTAAAGATTCAATATCAGCATGCAAAGATTCAAATTCGTCTTGAATTTCCTCTGCAATCATTATTTTTTCGTGATGCGTAAGAATCGTCTTGGAGGTATCATTAAGCAATTCTTCATACAACTTCTCCCCAGGTCTTAAACCGACAATTTGGATTTTTATCTCTTTATCAGGCACGTATCCCGCCAACTTAATCATCTTTCTCGCCAAATCAATAATTTTAACCGGTTTCCCCATATCAAAAATATAAATTTCACCCCCTTTACCCATCGCACCCGCCTCAAGAACCAGCTGGCAAGCTTCTGGAATAGTCATGAAATACCTTATAATATCAGGATGTGTAATCGTAATCGGTCCTCCTTCGGCAATTTGCTTAGTAAACAGCGGCACTACAGACCCATTTGAACCCAAAACATTACCAAAACGGGTAGTAATAAATTTAGTCGTCTTTTCCCCTACTTTTCGCTCCGTTTTTAATGATAAAGACTGCACATATTTCTCTGAAATACGCTTACTTGCACCCATTACATTACTAGGATTGACGGCTTTGTCTGTAGAAATCATTACAAATTTCCTAACCTTGTACAGGCAGGATAAATCGGCAAGGTTTTTAGTCCCGCCAATATTGGTAAGAATCGCTTGAGAAGGATTTTCTTCCATTAAAGGCACATGCTTGTAAGCTGCCGCATGGAAAACTACTTGGGGTTTATAGAGTCGAAAAACCCTATCCATTGCTTCTCTATTTCTAATATCCCCTACAACCGTCCTAATTTTGGAATTCGTAGGCAACACTTCAGTCTCTAATCTCAAATGATGCAAGGGCGTTTCAGCTTGATCCAGGATAATAATCTTTTTAGGATTATAAAGCAATACCTGCCTTACAATTTCGCTACCGATAGAACCTGCTGCACCTGTAATTAAAATGGTATTATCTTTTAATTGTTTCGAAATGGATTTATTATCCAAAACAATTGGCTTTCTTTCCAGAAGATCCTCAATTTGTATCGTTTTTACTTTTTGCGAGATCTCCTTTTGATTTTCCCAGTCCGTAATCAAGGGAATAATGTATACCTTATAATTAAACTCTAAGCATTGATCTACAATGACTAATCGTTCTTCTTTTGACAAACTTTTATCGGCGATAATAACGCCTTCAGCCCCAATGGAACGCATGAGAGTAGGTAGTTTCTTCTTTAAAATCAAAATAGGTAAATCCAACATCCTTTTAGATGAGTTTTGATCATTCTTATCTACAAACGCCACAATTTTAAAACGAGGAGGAGACTCTAACTTTAAAGCATTAGCAACTGATATCGCATTGGCATCTGTTCCATAAATTATTGTTCTCGATAATTTTATGTCGCTTTTTTCTGAAAAATAATATTCGAAAGTCTGTTTTACAATCACACGATACATAAACAGCCCACAAAAAGAAAGAACCATATTAATAAAAAGCGCGGTATTTAAAAAGGCCTTATACCCATAGAATAATTCAAAAGCAAAGTTTAATAGCAAGAGTATTATTAAAACAGCCATTTGTGAAAACAACAACTTAACAGCATCGATATAAGAAGAGTGCCTTATAATTCCAGAATAAGTTCTAAACAACCAAAAAAAGAATATATTAACCCCAAACAGAAAACTAAGATACAATGCCGTATGTGTAGTCACAATATAATCTAGTCCTGTACCTCTAAACAGCAGATAGGTAAAAAAAAAGGCCACCATTAAAACGGCGCAATCCATCATAACGATAATCCATCTAGGCAGATAACTTAGATTATGAATATTAAACCTTAGATTCTCCCTAGAAAAAAAATTCTTGAGAATAGGTGTCGAATCGGGATTTGTATGATTACTCAAAATATATATATTTAGACAATGTCAAAATTACTACTAATTGCATTCAAATAAAATTTTTTTATTCCTTTTTCTTTGCCCACCGGCAGAAAGGCCTATTCACTCTTTTTACGCGCTGAACAAATTGAAAACCACCGCTTTTATCCTACTTCGATCCTCTTCTGTAAGATTAGAACCAGATGGCAAACAAAGTCCATTGGCAAAAAGGGTCTCAGCAATAGCGTTACCATAATAAGGAAAATCGCGAAAAACAGGCTGCAAATGCATCGGCTTCCATAACGGACGTGATTCTATATTTGCTTTCTCTAGCGCTAATCGCATTGCTTCCCTAGTAATTCCAAGTGTCTTTTTAGGATCTATCAAAACGGTACTTAACCAATAATTTGAAAAGAAATGGTCATTGGGTACGGTAAAGACCGTTACCCCCGCAATATCCTTGAATACATCCACATAAAATTCATGCATTTCCCTTCTTAAAATTACATGAGCATCCAAAACTTCCATTTGACCTCGACCAATTCCTGCACAAATGTTACTCATTCGATAATTATATCCAATTTCGGTATGCTCAAAATGCGGTGTCTCTTCTCTTGCTTGCGTCGCTAAAAATATAGCCCTCTGTTTTAACACTGCAGAATTAGCTACAATCGCTCCTCCACCCGACGTCGTTATCACCTTCCCTCCATTAAAAGATAAAACACTAATATCACCAAAAGTACCGCATTTTTGTCCTTTATAACAACTACCCAATGCCTCTGCACTATCTTCAAGAATAGGAATCCCATAGCGTTCAGCAATCGCTCGTATCGCCTCGATCTTATAAGGAGTACCATATAAATCGACCGCTATTATCACTTTTGGAATTTTGCCTTTAGCAATTCTATCTACAATCGCTGCTTCAAGTGCAACGGGGCACAAATTCCAAGTTTCAGGTTCGCTATCAATAAAAACAGGCGCTGCCCCCAAATATAAAATTGGATTGGCAGAGGCCGAAAAGGTCATGCTTTGACAAAGCACCTCATCCCCTGACTCCACCCCCAAAAGAATTAATCCCAAATGAATCGCCGCCGTCCCCGAATTTAAAACGGCAACATTTCCCAACCCCAAATAGTTTTCTAAATTTTGTTCAAAAACAGTCAAATTTAGTCCTATTGGAGCAATCCAATTAGAATCAAAAGCCTCTTGAATATACTTCTGTTCAGTGCCACCCATGTGGGGAGTCGAAAGCCAAATTTTATTCTCAGCCATTACTTAAAAATTAATACTTATGGAGTGTAACCTAGGCTAAAATAATATATATTTTGCACTTTGTGAGTGCAATGCTTTTAAAGCTTCAATAACTATTCTTTTATTTCATAACAATTACCATGAAGTCATGTCGATAATCTTATGCCCCTTAGAGTCAAAACTTCACTTTTAAATCCGCCCTTAAATTTAAACCCTCAAGAAATATCAGAAATTAAAAGGAAGATAGCCATTGGCTGTCAGGTAAATAAAGAACACATTTTTAATCATTAAATCCCGATAGCTATCGGGATCAGGCAGTAAAATCGGAGATTATTTCATCTGTTCGCCTTTCAGGCTCGGGTCATGAATACAAAAAAAACAATATTAACCCATAAATAATTTTTTGTTACCGTCACCCTGAGCGAAGACGAAGGGTTCATCAAGATAAATCAAAGATTCAGCGAGTACCGCTAAAAATAAAAAAGTAATGAGCTAAAAAAGTAAAATATAATTATCATTCCACTTAATAAACTTCTACTGGAAATTAAAAAAAACAGAGGTTTAGCCCCAACCCTAAAGGGAGCCCTGTGATTTTTTTAAAGAAAGATAACTCGTTAAAAAACAATCCCTTTTCCCTTTTTTAATTTCACCTCGTCATTGCGAAGAATGAAGCAAACTGGTTGAGGAAAAAATAACGTGATCGGAATCGATTCCTGCCCCGCCCTTAAATTAAAAACGTCGAAAAACAACGAAAAAACAAAGTGGCAGCGCTCCGCGAGTTGAGCCTGAAAGGCGAACGGCTCGGGGCGCGGAACGGTGTTTTGAGGTAGTTTTTGAGTTTTTAATTTTCAGGCTTGATTTTTTTGTTACTTTTTTCATCAAGGAAAAAAGTAAAATAGTAATTCAAAAAACAATATGCAATCGCAAGTGAAGTACTCGTCCCTTTCCCTTTTTTAATTTCACCTCGTCATTGCGAAGAATGAAGCAAACTGGTTGAGGAAAAAATAATGTGATCGGAATCAATTCCTGTCCCGCCCTACTATTTTATCTCTAAAATCACGGCGTGGATTTTTGCGTTGGCCGGCGGGAGTGGCCCCCGAGTCGAGGAGGAACGACGAGCGGCTGGGGCTGCGATAGGGAAAACCGAAATGAAGTGAGGTTCATCGAACACAAATAAAATAAAGGTTAAGTGAGATAAATTTGGCCGATGATTTCTGGGATAAAAATCGTGAGGCAGTGATTTTTTTGTTACCGTCACCCTGAGCGAAGACGAAGGGTTCATCAAGGAAAAAAGTAAAATAGTAATTCAAAAAACAATATGCAATCGCAAGTGAAGTACCCATTCGTTTCCCCTTTTTTAATTTCTCCCTTTAGGGTTGGGGAAAAAATTAAAAAAACCACTATTCTAAAACTCATCATTTAATTCGCCTCGCATTACGAAGAACCAAACAATCACAAGGCAAACCCAATTTTCCCTTTTTTAATTTCACCTCGGCATTGCGAAGAATGAAGCAAACTGGTTGAGGAAAAAATAACGTGATCGGAATCGATTCCTGCCCCGCCCTTAAATTAAAAACGTCGAAAAACAACGAAAAAACATTTGAAATTAAAAGGAGGACAGCCAGTGGCTGTCAGGTAAAAAACAGTTTTTAAGTTTTTAATTTTCAGGCAGTGAAATCGAAGATTATTTCATCCGTTCGCCTTTCAGGCTCGGGTCATGAATACAAAAAAACCAATATTAACCCATGAATAATTTTTTGTTACCGTCACCCTGAGCGAAGACGAAGGGTTCATCAAGATAAATCAAAGATTCAGCGAGTACCGCTAAAAATAAAAAAGTAATGAGCTAAAAAAGTAAAATAGTAATTCAAAAAACAATATGCAATCGCAAGTGAAGTACCCATTCGTTTCCCCTTTTTTAATTTCTCCCTTTAGGGTTGGGGAAAAAAATTAAAAAATCCAACTCCACAACCACAAAAACACCAACAAGCAAAGCGATACCGCTTAAATATAAAGTTAAGCGAGCTAAAGAATTAAGCCCTACTTTCTTTAAGACTCAACTGACGAATAATAAAAACCCGAACAGCTAAATAAACAAGAGCCATTAACACTAAAAATCCTCCTGCAAAGTACACTGACAAGCTTCCTTTTGTATCCACATAAATGATAATGATGTTTATCCCTAACTGAAGAATCGCGTAAGAAATCGAAACTGCAACATGAGAATATCCCATTTCATTGGCTAAATACTGATATAAATGAGAGCGATGTGGTTGAAAAATATTTTCTTTCTTTAACAACCTGTTGATAATAGTAATAATGGCATCGATACCATAAACAGAAAAGAAAAGAATATATCCTAATTGTCCTGAATCTATAATTGTCTTGATCATAAAATAGCCCAAGAAAAGCGCCATACTAATACTCCCCACATCGCCAGCAAAAGTCTTCGCTTTTTTCCGAACATTAAATAATCCAAAAACCACACAAGACAATGCCATGGTGATCAGTACTGGTAAGCTTGCTTCATTTAAAGGCAAGTAAGCAAAAGTTACAATCGCAGTGAGCGCATACAATACCGTTATTCCGTTGATCCCATCCATAAAGTTAAAAGCATTCACCCAACCAATCAGCAAGACAAAGACTATTGGAAGCAACCATATAGCCTCTGAATACAGATTCAAATTATAGAATACTAAGCCGACGGCAATAACATGTGATGCAAATCGAGGCAATTGCGACAGAGGTTTGATGTCATCTATAAAACTGACTAAACCGACTAATACTACTGCTAACGTAAGCTCCCAAGAAACATCACCAAGAAAAAAAGCAATTAGTATTGCAATTGGAAAAATAATCCCCCCGCCTCTCAACGTAATCGATGTATGAGAGGACCTACTATTCGGTTTATCAATTATATTGTATTTATCAGCTATTTTGAAATAAATAAGCTCAATACCAATCAATAAAAAAAATAACGCTATATATATCATTTATTTACAACAATCTAGGCTATTAAAAAATAGCGTTTAATATAAAAATCAGATTCCAATTCAGACATTACCGGATAAGAAAGAATACTCATCTCTGACGACTGATCACCGAACACTGCATATGATTACTGACCACTTATTATTTGTGTTTCAATAAACCTAAAAGATATTCTCCATAACCTGATTTTTTCAAAGGATCAGCTAATTCTTTTAGTTGTTCGCTACTGATAAACCCTTGTCTCCAAGCAATTTCTTCAATACAACCCACTTTCAATCCTTGACGTTCTTCCAAAACTTGAACAAACTGTCCCGCTTGCATCAAACTATTAAATGTCCCTGTATCTAGCCAAGCCGTTCCTCTACTCAAAATCCCTACTTTCAGCTTTCCTTGCTCTAAATACACTTTGTTTACATCGGTGATTTCATATTCACCGCGAGGACTTGGTTTAATATTCTTCGCAATTTCAACTACGGAGTTATCATAAAAATATAACCCTGGCACTGCATAATTCGATTTAGGTTCCAAAGGCTTTTCTTCGATAGAAAGTGCTTTCAGGTCTTTATCAAATTCTACTACTCCATAACGCTCTGGATCAGATACATGGTAAGCAAATACAACACCTCCTTGTGGTTTTGTATTCGAACGAAGTAATTCTTGCATATTAGAACCAAAGAAGATGTTATCTCCCAAAACTAAGGCAACGTCATCATTTCCTATAAATTCTTCCCCTATTACAAAAGCCTGCGCCAAACCATTTGGAATCGCTTGCTCAGCATAACTGAATTTACATCCAATAGTAGAACCATCTCCCAATAACTTTTTAAAATTAGGTAAATCGTGTGGGGTCGAAATAATCAAAATTTCATTAATCCCAGCCATCATCAAAGTAGACAATGGGTAATAAATCATCGGCTTATCATAAACCGGCATCATTTGCTTACTCATCGCAAGCGTTAACGGGTGTAAACGGGTGCCAGAACCTCCAGCCAATATAATTCCTTTCATAATTGTGTTAATTTTACGGATTAAAACGAATGTTTCGAATTTAAAACGAATTACTTCAAATTGATTATTCTCTTATAAGTTAATGAAGGCGTGCCGAAATTAATCAACATACCCAATTCCATATTTGTACATTTTAAATAATTTTTCAATTGTGCATAAAATGTATTTGAAATATGAGACACCGATTTTATTTCCAAAACAATAGCATCATAGCATACGATACAAAATAAGCTTTTAGGCTCGTTTTAATCAATTGCTTTTTTATTTTTTCAAAGGATCTCTTCACCTCATACTTCTCGATACAATTTTATAAAAACGCTCGAAGTGACGGAAACCGAAAACTCAAATCTCACCACTCCTAACCCCGCCCTTAAATTAAAAACGTCAAAAAACAATGACAAAGTAAAGTGGCAGCAGTCCGCGAGTTGAGCCTAAAAGGCGAACGGCTCGGGCTGCGAAACGGCACTTTGAGGTAGTTTTTAAGTTTTGAATTTTCAGGCTTGATCTTTTGTTTCTTTTGCATCAAGGCAAATCGAAGATTCAGCGAACACCACTAACAAAAAAAGTACAGTGAGCTAAAAGAAAATTAGCAAACCCTTAATTTCTAACGTTGAATATAACCTCCTTGGTTGCATCCATTAATGAACTTCGGATAATTGCTTTAAATTCGAGTTAATTTGCGTACTGCTTCTCGTAATATGTCGCATACTCCCCAGAAGTAATATTATTCAACCAACTCTCATTCTCTAAATACCAAGTTACAGTTCTCTCCAATCCTTCTTCAAAAGTAACCGAAGGCGTCCATCCTAGTTCTTTATTAATCTTAGAGGCGTCAATGGCATAACGCAAATCATGACCTGGACGATCTTTAACATAAGAAATCAATTGTTCCGATGTTCCTACTTCACGACCTAACTTCTCATCCATGATTTTACATAGTAATTTCACTAAATCAATATTTTGCCATTCATTAAAACCACCAATATTATACGTATCATGATTAACACCTTCATGGAAAACCAAATCAATGGCAACCGCATGATCTTCTACAAATAACCAGTCACGAGTATATTTCCCATCGCCATAAACAGGTAAAGGTTTATTTTGAATGATGTTATTAATAAACAACGGAATCAATTTTTCAGGAAAATGAAAAGGCCCGTAATTATTAGAACAATTAGTCAGCACATAAGGCAAACCATAGGTTTCACCATACGCACGAACAAAGTGGTCTGAGCTCGCTTTCGAAGCCGAATAAGGCGAATTAGGATCATAAGCTGTAGTTTCGGTAAACAAACCTTCAGCACCAAGACTTCCATATACCTCATCGGTACTAATATGGTAGAAACGTTTCCCTTCCATATTATCCTTCCAAATCGTTTTGGCAGCATTCAATAAATTCATAGTCCCAATCACATTCGTTTTCACGAAAGCCAACGGATCAGTAATAGAACGATCCACATGCGATTCGGCAGCTAAATGCAATACCCCATCAAATTGGTGTTCTGCAAAAAGTGCATCAATAAAATCCGCATCTACGATATCTCCTTTTACAAAAGTATAATTTGGAGCATTTTCGATATCTGTAATGTTTTCTAAGTTACCTGCGTACGTCAAGGCATCTAAGTTGAATATTTGATACTCCGGATAGTTGTTTACAAAACGTCTTACCACATGCGAACCAATAAAACCAGCCCCTCCTGTAATTAATATTTTTTTCATTTCTATTTTAATTTTATAGATTGTCTTCTTTATTTGTTGCGTTTAGCGTTGAGGCAAAATCGCGCACCCAATTTTCAACTCCCTTTATGGCTAGGGAAAAGTAAATGATTCCCTAAAATATTCTCGCTCCAAAAATCAGATGACTCCCTTTAGTCCCCGAGGCAAAATCACACACCCAATTTTCGGCTCCCTTTAGGGTCGGGGAAAAACGAAAATTCCC
>NZ_JBZXDY010000027.1:0-61323 GCF_058725285.1 Flavobacterium sp. DW-iso2
AATAAATCTAATAAAATAATCGCTAAATCATTCTCTAAAGAAGGCCCGCTACCGCACAAATCCTTTCGTGTGGAATTCGTAAGTAGATTCTTAACGAAGAGATTCTTATAAAGTACACATGCAAATACCCGCCTGAACATCTATAGCTATGATTAATAAATAAGAAAAACCACATTGCTATAAATTTTCAAAGCAGTTTTTAAAAACTATAGCATTCATCAAGAATTTTCTTTTACGCAATATGGAACTAAAAGGAATATTTTAGCGTGTCAAAATGATGTTGAATATGATTTTTAATTATTTTGCAACAAAGGTGGCTGCTATTATTATGAGTTATTTTTACAATGCACGCATTGACTTCATCAATGGTCATGAAGCTTTTATGAATAGCTATGGCAAAAATATCCAAAGTGGTTATATAGGAAATAGCATGTGTTGCGCAATACGGTATAATGTCTTTGGTATTGCTACTGGCAATGATATGGCTGTTATATTTGCAATAGAGTAAAGTAGCGCATTCTCCACTACCTCCAATTTTTTTTTTTAATTGTATAAATTCCACCAGCAAATTTTTATTACTTGAAGTAGGGAAAACAATTTCCTCAATTCCTGAAAAAATAAAAATACTGTCAAGACTTTTATTGATATGGGTGTTGCTGCGCAATTCATTAAGCACAATATCCAACATTACCAATCGCTTCGGAAATAATTCTTGAAGTAACGAAATTTTATCTGCCTTAAAAAGGTGAATCAGTACGTCGGCATCTAATAAAATTTTAACCTTATTCATCTTCTGCTCCATCATCAGTTAGAAAATCGATATTAACAGCACTTACCAATTCATAGTAGTAAGATTCTGAAATCTTTTGTGATTCATATAACGCTTTAGCCAAACGACCATAATCCCCAATTACTTTGCCTGTATTGCCACTTTCATATAACTTAATATCATACCCTAAAATCCTGGCATATCTTTTTTTAGATAATTGTTTACAGGTATAAAATAAAGACTTATCTGCCCATCCAAGATTCCACAAACGAAATGTCACAGCATCAACTGAAACACTAAAATACTGCTGGATCTTAAACACCGTTTCAAGAGATATTCCATTCTTCGTTTTTAGTTCGATTTCCGGTATAAGCTCATAAACACCTAACTCCGGGAGCAAAAGATTGGCAGCAAAGAAATCCGCTTTCCATTCTTCTATATCCTTTTGCCCTTCAAAAAGACCCGTCACGCATCTTTGAGAGGAGAAATTTTCCTGTATAAATAAATGATAAAGCTCATGAGCGATAGTAAAATGTTGCTTTCCAATGCTGTGATTATGATTCACCATAATAAACATATTATCATCACTGGCCTTGATAGCCATACCTGCCAAATTACCAGAAAGCGATTTGTATAACGTAAGGATATTATTCTTTAAAAGAAAACTATCCAATCGAATAGGATCGGTCTCGCCGTAACCAAAGTCTTTTCGGAATTGCGTTGCCTTATTCTTAATGACATTTTGAAAATCACTATACTTAGCCATTTGCTATATCTTTCATTCTTAAATAATTTTTTACCACTTTTTGAAATGCAGCTATGCTAACCATATCATCCTGATCTATCCCATCACTTCGGAAGGCAAAAGCCAAACCCGCAGATTGATGTGTAGGATTCTCCTCGAGTAAATCTTCCAGCTCAATTCCAAATAAATTAGCCAATTTTTCCATGTTTATCATCGAGATTTCCCGCTCATTACTCTCATATTTACTTATTGTACTCCTATCAGTTCCAATAAAATTAGCAATATGATCCTGCGTATATCCCGATTTTTTACGGTAAGCACCTATATTTCTACCTATTACTTCTCCGATTTCCATAATGCTATAGTTTAATTTGTTGTCACAAATGTAACTATATAATTCAAATAAATTAAATACGTGACATTTTTTAACATTTAAAAACAAATTTTATTTTTAAAATTTTAATTACTAATCGCTTAAATTTAACACCGATCGCTCGGATATGTTAGTTAACGTTCGGTTCGTTAGCACCCGATCGCTCGGATATGTTAGTTACCCCGACCGCTCGGATATGTTAGTAATCGCTCGGTTCGTTATCGCATAATTGCATTCTGTGCCCACAAAGATTGTCTCGTCACAAAATGAATTAAAAAAAAGAATTGCAAAATCAATCTCTAAAGAAGCCCCGCTACCGCACAAATCCTTTCGAATGGAATTCGTACGAAGAGGTTCTTATAAAGTATGGATGTTAGTCGCCTTTTTAGACTCAAACTATAGTATTCAATTCGCGAATCACACACTATACTATTTGTATCTAACTCCATAAAAATATAGGTTTGACACTTAATCAAATTTATAGTAACTATGGAATAGTATGAAATAATAGGACTCGTTATTATATCGATTGGGGGGGGCTTTATTTGAGAAGGAGATTTTATTAGCACATGAGAAACAGGTATCTTAATGAAAGTTGGAGGAGTAAGTATATGAAATAAATCCAATGGTCTAGATTCATAATCTATCTGTTTTGAATGTAAAAGAACCTTCTAAATGTATTTGCGATATAATTTTTTGCACGACAAATCAACTACATTTGCTCCAAATTAAGTTCTACAGAACTTTTTAGACGCGCTGACGTTAGACATGCAATTGAAAAACCAAATTAATGGACAAATCGGTACTAAACAATTATTTCCATTCTTTATTTCCAATCCAAAAAGAAATCGTGGAAAAAATTACGGAAACATTCTGTGATTTTGCATTAGATAAAAATACTACGCTGCTGGATAAAGACACTATCAGCAGAAAAACATATTTTCTGGAGAAAGGATATATGCGCTCCTATATTCTAGATGAAGATAATAATGAAGTTACAACCAACATTTATTCAGCGCCTTGTTTTGTAAATGACTTTTTATCCTTCTTTAAAAAACAACCTACAAAAGAAATCTATCAAACCCTGACTGACTGTATATTATGGGAAACTGCCTTAGAGAATGTACAAACAAACTTTCATAACATTGCCCAATTCAGGGAGTTTAGCCGGCTTTTATTTGTTATCAATTATTATAAACTAAACGACAGAGTAATTGAAATGGCAAGTCAAAAAGCAGAAACAAGGTATTTAAACCTTTTAAAACAACAGCCACTTATTTTTCAACATGTTCCTCTTAAAATTATAGCTTCTTATTTAGGAATTACAGACAGTACATTAAGTAGAATTAGAAAAGAAATAAGTAAAATTTAATTTCTTGACATTTATCAAGTGCTTATTTATTCATGAATTTTCATCTTTGTAAAAAAATAAAAAAATGAATAAAAAACACATTGTTATTATAGGTCTTGGAGGTGTTGGTGGTTATTTTGGCTTCAAGATAAATCAATCTAACGAAAAAAATAAGCAAAATAAAATATCTTTCATAGCAAGAGATAAGACCTACGAAACTGTAAAAGAAAATGGACTAACCTTACTTTCTACTGAACATCCAATAAGTAAAACAAAACCTGATGCGATTCATAAAACAGTTTTTGACATTTCTAAACCTGATTTGGTATTTATTTGTGTAAAAGAATATGATTTAAAGAATGTTTGTATTCAACTATCCAAAGTAATTACAAAAAATACCATTCTAATACCAATGATGAATGGTGCTGATATTTATGATCGAATTCGTGAAATCATACCCAATAATACTATTTTACCTTCTTGTCTTTATGTTGCTTCCCACATAAGAGAAAAGGGCATTATTGAACATAAAGGAAAAGCAGGAAAATTAATTTTAGGCAAAGACCCAGAACATGCTTTTGAAGATATAGATTGGATTATCAATTTAATAGAAAGCAGTAAAATAGATTTTGAGTTTAAAGACAATTCTTTAGTTGATATTTGGACGAAATTTATTTTCATAGCAAGTTTTGGTTTAATAACTGCAAAATACAATTCATCAATAGGAGCCGTTTGCAGCATTCAATTACAAAAAGAAGCAGCAACGAAAATAATGGACGAAATAAAATCAATTGCAGATCGAAAGGGAATTTATCTACTAGACAGCATTATTCAAAAGACATTTGAAAAAGCAGCTACGTTTCCTCCAAAAACACCTACTTCTTTACAACTTGATTTAAATTCCGGAAAAGATAATAATGAATTAGAATTGTTCGCCGCTACTATTATCAACTACGGTAAAGAATTAAATATAAACACGCCTTTTACTGAAAATATCTATCATGAAATAAAAGCCATTCACAACAGCTAAGATGCTTGGTTGAGCTTTTAAAGCCCGCTCCTCGAAGTCTTAAAAAAATTAATGTTGAAAGACCTACTCCTACATACGAAGTATTCTGCCTTCATATCGTCTAGTGCTCGTTTGCAACAAGAGTCTCCTTCCTTTTTAAACGATTTAAAGCGTTTGTAAAGCTTCTTATTTACGTCAATATCTATATAGCAGCAGATTGAGTATTGCAATCAAAGACTACTATACTTTTCATTAGGCTGTTGCTTGCTTATTAGGTCGTTGTTGTCCAATATTTCACTCGAATTTTTACTATGTAATTCGGGAATTTCAATATTCAATTCGGGAATCAAACCCAGGCTGGCGCAAGCGTCACGCTTGTGTCCCAGAGATTCATAAACCACAATGGGATTTTATTATATCATGACCAAAAAAAACATAAAACATGCCTCAGCGGATGTAGGACTTATTTTTACAGCTTTCAACCTGCTCTGGATTTTTAACCTGATTGTCCAAAACTACTAAAAGAATATCTAAAAATACTGGCTTTATATTTTAGTGTTCTAAGAGCACTTTTTAATACTTTTTACTACCTCCAGCTCTGAGAAGTCATCCTAAGTGGTATAATAAAAACTAATCCTCTTTTTTAAACAATACAAACAGATTTGAATAGCTTTTTTAGGGCTACCTTATACAAAATTCAAACTCTTTCAACATTGAACTTTCAACAACGGCTTATCAAACCAATCATCCTTTATCCTAGATGGCATTGGAGGTTGTTTATCACCGTCAATGACAAGAGGTTTTACTGAAGAATTAATGCATGGACAGCAACTTTTAATTAGAATTTTACCCGAGTTTGAAACCAAAAAAGGAACTGATCATACTTTTCAGCTAGTCGAAGAATATTTTATATCAGATCCTGCATACACTCATTTGTTAGACGATTTTATTGAAATGCTTGTTTTTGACAGTATCATTGGAAATCGAGACCGCCACCAACAAAATTGGGCATTGATTAGAGAAATTAATTTTAAAAAACAAAAGCAAAAATATCTTTCTTTTGGAAAAAAAGATTCTTTATCAATAGAGGTTACTGGTCGTTTTTCGCCGCTATTCGACAATGGTAATTGTTTAGCTTATAATGTAATCGAAGATAAAATAGATGATTTCTTAGAAACTGATAAAATACTCGAAAAGTATTTATTTGGAGAGAAAGCAACATCTCATGTTAAATGGTTTGGTGAATCTATGACACATATTAAATTACTTAAACAAATAAATCAAAACTACCCAAAACCAATTGAGAGAGCTATTTTAAGAATAAGAGCAAAATATAATGAAAACATAATTATAGACATTGTTAATAACATTGATAATGGTGTTATATTTGCAAATGAAAAATATGAATTAACCCCAAAGAGAAAAGAGTTAATCATTAGATTAATAAAATTAAGAATAGAGAAGCTTTTAAATGACTTCTGAAATATGATATGATACTAAAAAAAAATTATTTAAGCTGGCGACAAGGAAAAGGTAAGCGCCGTTATTTAATTGGAGTTTTAACACGTGAAACTCCAACTAGTGATATTATTGTTTTCAAATACCAACCCGAAGAAGTAAAAAAGGCAACAAAAGAAGGCTTTTTGAACTACCCCGAATTCCCTGATTTAGATAAAGAATACAGTATAAATTTAAAAACAGCACTTACTCTAAGATTAATGCCTAAAAGCAGAGCTGATAGACATGATTATCTATCATTTTGGAACGCCAATGTAGAAGGACTAGACTGGTTTGATGAATTAGAATTTACACAAGGTGAACTGGCTACAGATACTTTTGAATTTCTTGGAGAATTTCCAAAAAAATATAATGGTATAGGAATCAATTTTGTTTCAAATATTGCTGCTCTTAGTCATCTGAATTTAGCGAATGATTGTGTAGAAATAGGTGATAAATTAAGATTTGAACTTGATAAAGAAAATAAATTCGACAAATTTGCTGTTAAAATTTTTAAAGGAAATAACGAAATTGGTTTTGTGAAAAGAGGACATAATCTTTTTTTTCATAAAGTACAGAATGAAGAAGTTGACATCAGAGTTACAAACCTTGATAAAAATGGTAAAATGAATCAAATATATTTTTCAGTCAAGGTTTATAACTAAATTAATTATAATGAAAAGATACCAATTAGGGTATCTTTTTTTTTACACTTAAATTCATAGTATTCAATTCGCAAATCACACACTATACTATTTGTATCTAACTCCATAAAAATATAGGTTTGACACTTAATCAAATTTATAGTAACGATGGAATGGTATGAAATAATTAGGGCTAATTGTAATATGGATTGTAGGCCTTTTCCTGAGAGTGAAAGTTTATGAGCGTATGAGAAACAGGCATTTTAATGATAGCTGAAGGAATAAGAAATAAGGCAAAAAAAACCTCAAATTGTACTTCATACTTCAATTCCTAACATTTACGCTATTCAAAACTGTAAATAGGATGGTAGCGTCAGAAATAGCATCTGCTATTTATTACTAATAATTCAGTATATTTGTATACCAAAAATAGTACTTCAATTGAATAGATTATGAAAGCAAAAATCATTTTTAGAAAAGATACTCCACAAACAAAAGCATTAGTTAAAGCTAGTAGAGTGGCGTCTAAAACAGCTAATAGAGCATCTAGAGCATTAGGTCTATCTGTTACTTATATTAAAGATGGTATTATTTATGAAGAGAGCTCAGATGGCAAAGTCTCTGTTAAACATTCCATCGAAGAAAAAGTAACAGCTCCATTTGAAATTAAAAAAGGTCTAGTGCTACATGCCAAGTAAAAAGAAAATAAGAATTTTTGCAGGCCCTAATGGTTCAGGTAAGAGCACCTTATTTAGTGAGTTTTCCAAAAATTACAATACAGGGTTTTTTATTAATGCCGATGATCTGGAACAAAAGTTATCACAGTCAGGGCTAATTGATTTAGCAGCGCTTGGCCTTGTTGCTACTCAAAAAGATTTAGATAATTTTAAAGTATTAGCATCTTCTCAATCTCTTTTCAAAAAAGCAATTGAAGAAGGGCACCTAATTGACATTGAGATTAAAGAAAATTTCATTGTTGATGCTTCAAAAGAAACTCACAGCTATGAAGGAGCCTTTATAGCTGCATTCATAAGACATTTGTTTATTGCACAAAACAAATCTTTTAGTTTTGAAACGGTAATGAGCCATAGCTCTAAAATTGATGAAATTTCCACAGTTGTAGATTTAGGATACACTGCTTATTTATATTTTGTTTGTATAGATAGTCCTGAGGTAAATGTCTCTAGGGTAAACAATCGTGTTGAAAAAGGAGGCCATAAAGTGCCCGAAGATAAAATTGTAAACCGCTATTACAGAACATTAGAAAATTTACATTTAGCATTACCTCATTGTTATCGTGCTTATTTATTTGATAATTCAGATAAAGAACAAGTTTTGATAGCTGAAGTTTACAAAGGAAATATGGAACTTAAAACAAGTAAATTGCCAAATTGGTTTATCAAGTTTGTTTTACCTTACTATACGAATTAAATTACATCAAAAGACCCGACCGCTCGGATTTACGCACAATCGTTAGCCCAATGAATGAAGTGCTGTTAAAAGATTTAAAGAATAATAATCGAGAAACGTATTGCATAAAAGAAAGGGCTGAAAAGCCCTTTTTAAAATTCTAAAGTCATAAGAAATTCAGAGAATTTAATATTGTTGGAGTTGCTAATTATTTCTGTTTCTTTTTCTAATTTATCTGGTGTAATAAAATCAAAATCGTCTTTGTAATTTTGAAAACTAAGATCAAACAATTCGTGTTGCAAGGTACCTTGGCTGGGTTCTTCAAATGCAATTTTAATTTTTTTGACTGTAGTTTTGGCTTTTATAGCAAAGACATTCAAAGCCTGTTGCAAAATTTTTGTTTCATACAAATGATGAACTACCGTTTGTTCTCCTAAACTAAAATCAACGATTTGAATGGCACTAATTGCTCCATTCTTGGTAATCAGCGGTATGTGTGTTTCTTTTAGGATACCATTGAAAGTAAA
The DNA here is from genome assembly GCF_058725285.1 of Flavobacterium sp. DW-iso2. Classification (NCBI taxonomy): domain Bacteria; kingdom Pseudomonadati; phylum Bacteroidota; class Flavobacteriia; order Flavobacteriales; family Flavobacteriaceae; genus Flavobacterium; species Flavobacterium sp. DW-iso2. Next base: position 8,326 of record NZ_JBZXDY010000027.1, read on the forward strand.
AGGGTCAAAAGTAAATTTTAAATCCGCTTTTTCGTCGAGACCTTCTTTTTCAAAAGCAGGTTTTATCTTTTTGGCAAAAGTCACCATTTCTTTTTTAGTTTCGATAGCTACCATTTCACCTACAAAGTTGTAATAGTACTGCATGAATTTCTCGGCAGTAAAATCAAAAGATAAAGAAGCAGGTTCCGAAAAAAACAAAATTCCATTATTGTATTTATTCAAATAGGAAATATAATCTTTAGAGAAAATCGATTTTTCAAACACTAATTGCTGTTGGTCCTGGGTCAGTGCTTTGTTAGCCTCAGTAACTTTTTGCTTTATTTGCTGCAAGGCATTTTTAGCCATGCTTCCAATCCCTATTTTGGTAGGAGCCAATTTATCTAGTAATCCCAATTTGTTTTTAGAATAATCAAAATAAATCTCATTTTCGGTAATAGCCAATACGCCCATAACCACTTTTTCCGAGGAAATAGGATTGGTTTGAATACTGACTATGCTAAAAAATGTTTTCATTTTAATAAATAGATTTACTGTTCAATATAACCGCTTTTACTTTTTCAATTCGTTCTTCACAAAACAAATATTCTTGTATTCGGTTCGCTAAATTAGGCGTTAATTTCCATAAATCAGCTAATTGATAAATAACAGCATCAATAACCTCTTTATGGGAAATTTTCAACAAAGGTATGAAATTATCAACAATTTTAATTATTTCTTCTTCGTCCATATAGCTAATAAAGCTCTTATAAAAATCCGATTGATGAAATTTATCTTGATTTTCGATAGGCATTTTTGAATTAAAAACGCCTATTTGTGCTACGCCACCAAAAACAAAAGCATGATCAAATGCCATTATTTTACGTTTATTACCAAATCTAACAGCCAAAAGATTATAATTAAATCCTGGATTGATAAACCGTCCTCTATCTACATTATTAATCCATAAATCAAAAAGGGCTATTTTAACGACGTCTTCTGGATTTACAATTCGACTGTAATCTCTTTTATTACTACAAGTTTCAAATTCGTTAATTTCTTCTGAAGGATCTATTCCTTTAGAACCAAAGCAAATATGGTTTACACGAAGTCGCCTGTTTTTTACGATTTTACTTTTATCCAGAGTTCCTTCGGAAATCTGAACCAAAGCAATATCTGGAGTAGGGATGTTTAAAACTTTCAATAGATAATGGGAAACTATTTCGTAAGCAAGGCAGTTGATTTCATTTGGATCAAAATCGACTAAGTATTTGCAGTAATAGAGATTACCATCGTTGCAAATAAACTTCAAAGGTGCATGACCATTTGTTTTTGTCTCTTCTAATAAAAGTTCTGTTTTAACTTTGGTAATGTCAACCATGCTATTTATTAAAAATTTGTAGTAAATATAGCGGTATTTCTTTAAAACAATCTGTTTTAATTGCGATTAATTAAAACAACATGATTATAGAAATAGTATTAGAACAAGCTACCATATCACAGGGTGCTAATTTGGGTGATACACACCCCGAACTTCCTTGATATATAACTAAAATCTCGGTTGGGATAGCACAGAATTGCATTCTGTGCCCACTAACAAAGGTGACTTTTGTGCAATTACAAAAAATTTAAAGTTCTAAATAAATCGTAAAACAACCCCGTTTAAGTTATTTTTAAATGAAGTTTTATTTTGTTACAAAATAGCTATCATTAAAAATCAGTAGTCATAAAATTGTTCTTTTTAGGTTATAAAAAGAGGTTTAAGGAGGATTGCATTATTCTAACTTCTTGAGATACAATTTCTGGTTTTGATTTTGGTTTTTTGGCAATTAACTTCAGGTATATCTTTAAGCTATAAGTCAGTAGTTCCAATAAAATGTGTTTGTTGGCTTTACTATTGAAAACCTTTATATCAAAACACAAAAACCTTTCAAATTAATGATAGGTTTTTGCAAGTGAAATTAAAACCAATCTCAGTCTTTGGGCTGATGTTTATGAGGTTTTAATGTAGGATGCTTTGGTTGTGTTTCAGGGTTAGCCCGCCTTCTTTTATCATCTGACCCACTTTCAGTCTTTGGTTTAGGACCAGGTTTAATAGCTTGAATTTTTTCCATAGTAATTGATTTTAAATTTATAAATAAGATATTGATTTTTTGGATTCTAGATAGGGGAACACCTATTTATGAATTCTCTTTATGCTTTAGCGTCCCTATGATATATTTTTCTGCTGTTCCAGTCCATTTAAGTCCTGCCCCTTCTGAGCAAAGTATTCCCCATTTCAAAAGAAGCTTTGCAAACCCCAATTGCCACAGATAAAAACCTTTGTTTCTTCGACCTGAAAAGAAGTCAGTAAAACCCACAATAGTAAAACAGTGATTCTCATATATTTGATTTTTTAATATAGTGCTGCTTAATTTACTTCCAGTTCATACTCATTTTCTTTTTCATCCGTGGCTTTCAATTTGTCCTAATCCAGATCGATACCGTCAGGTACTACCATTTATTAGGGATTTAACACAAAGCCCTTTATTACCTTTTCCATATTCGAAGGCAAATCTGCATTCTTAATCTCGAAACGCTTCACTTTCATTTGAGTAAACCAATTACTCCAATATTCCTTGATAACTTTTCCTTCATAAGGATTTTTTTTATCCGGATTTACACCTAAAACTAAAATCTCTAGGTTTGATAAATTATCATTTGCTTTAATGAACCCGTATTTTTTATCACTCATTTTCTTTTCCCAGTCTTTCGTATTTAAACCATTATTTTTAATTAATCCTGGCGTAATATAAGAAGTTAAATTATCCTCTTTTAGTTTTGTGTCTTCATGAAATAGGTACCCGTCCGTTACTATAATTAGTATATTTCTGGACATTTTGTCGATGCACTGGTCTTTTACCTTATTCTCAAAAAAACGCCATATATCCGAACCGATGTAGTTTTTGTCTTTCAGCGCTAAATCGTATATTTTTGCAGTTTGAGCAGCATAGTTACTGTTTATAGAATTTAAAAATTCTTTTTTTGCATTATTTTTATCAATTGAAATCCGCAAATTTTTAGATATTGAATTGATTCCCGAGTTTAAAGGTTCTGGATTAAAAAATAATTGCATTTTATCATTAATCTGATGTACTCTTTTTGTTCTGACATGTTGCGTAAAAGCTTCGGAAATAGATTTAATATACGCCAAATCCCTTATATAATATTCCATCGTGGGATTCGGATTTTTTTGAATACTTATTCGATCAGACAAGTCCAGCAATATGCTGATATTGTAATTCTCGACAAGCGGTTTCTTAGTTTTTTTTACGACCTTTTCATGTGCATCATCTTTACAGGAAACAGCCAAATTAACTACAGTAGCCAATACAATGATTTTAAATATATTTTTCATAGTAATCAGTTTTTAGAATAAACAAGATGTTGGAAATCTGGATCAACGAGGTTTAGCTTGTTTAAATGGTCATCCGAAAGAACGTCGCACATTTCCAACAATTCTAATTTTTCTTTATGCGGTAGAGCAATTTCTGTACCTATAGCTTGGAACCATCCTTCCTTATACTGATGATGGTAATGAAGGTATTCTTTAACCGGAAATACAAATCCATCAATTTTAGACTGTAGTTCCGCTATTTTTCCGTTAATAGTTACTACTTGTTGCTTGAAATCATCGATTTTAATCTTGGTTTCTTCTTTCAATTTATCCAGGTCGATAAGCTTCTCTTTTTTCCCTCTAATAAAAGCCCTGATTTTATCAATGTTTTCGAATTCCTTCATGACAAAATCAAATACTAAACCCCAGATAATGTATACCACAAATCCGGCGAATATTATCATCCAAAATTCCGCTTCCCTTACACCAATACTTAAATTATAGGGCAATGAATCAGGCGTCTTATTGAAATCGTATATTTTTTTTTCGATAATGAAGGCCAACAGTCCGTCAAACAGAAAAGTAATAGCAAACAGCGCTATCATTCTAAAAATAGTATTTGTTCCTTTTGTTTTTTGTACCATGTGAATCACATAGCCCAATCCCATAAATACAAAAGGAATTGTAATAACTAAAATACCTTCGAGCCAACTGTCGGTAAAAGAATTGGTCAATGCATCGGCATCAAAGATTGCAGCTGTTATACTGTCATCGGAGAATTCTTTAAAAAAAGCGCTATAAGATGCCGAAATATAAAAAACCAGCAAATAGAGCGTTATGGGCAATAATAAAATTAATCCAATATAAAATTGAGCTTTTAATCCTTTACCATCTTCAATTCCATATTTATCGGGATTACGCTTGACTTCAACTATTTCATGTTTAATATCATCAATAGAATCAATAACGTCTTGTTCCTTTTTTTCATAAATACCAATAGCAGCATCACATTTTTTGAGCTCACTCCTATTCTTTTCCTGCTCCTCTCTATAAGGTTGCTTTAATTGATCCTGCTCCAGTTTTTGTTTCCTACACTGATCTTCAAAACTCATATAAAGATTTTGAAGGCATGCTTTTAAGACAATAGGTCTTCCTGTTGCTTTTACTGAGGCGGCAAAACCACTTTGATAGTAAGTTATTCTAATCTGCTCCCTGTCTTCTTCTTTTTCTTCAAAAGCATTTACGGGGACTTCTTCTATCTTTTTTAAGCTAAACAATTGTGTAAGTGATTTCATAACTTAGGAATTTAACTGACTAATAATTTCTTCTTTTTGGATATTCTTTTTTACGCAATCAATGAGATAATCCGCGAGTTCATCAATATTTTCATCTAAAAAATTGAATTTCTTGCAGTACTTTTTTAGCATATTAAGTTCGTCAATAGTAATTTTACCGTCAGCCCAAATCATTCTCGTAAAATCATACAAATACTCAATTCTAGTATTCAATTCTTCGGGAATACTCAATTCACTGTTAATTGGATTGAGGAAAAGTTTATCTAGTTCTTCTCTGGGAATTCCACGTTCATCGGCGAAATGATATAACATCTGAAGTTCCAGTACATCAAATTGATCATCCGACAATGCCATTTGGTACAATCGTAAAAAATGGCTTTTCAATTGAATAGTCATAGTAGTATGTAAATCCATATCTTTTAAAAAATTAAATTAGTCATATGTTATTGTTATTTAGTGTTTTCTCACTTTAGTACTATTCTTAGCACTTTTAGTTTTTGTGGAAACAGTCTTCTTTTTACTTGCTGGTGCGCATACACCACATGAACCACCTTCCTTTGCACAATGTTTGCAGCCAGAACAGTTTTTACAGGCAGTACAATATTCCGTACCAGAGCAACCCCTACCTTCAATTGTTGCTGCTACTAATTTTTTGGATTGAGCTGATGTGATGCTTATTGTGAAAAATAAAAGGAATAGTGGAAATATTTTTTTCATAATTTTAATTTATGATTTGATATAGTGTAAAACCTATTGTAAGGTATAGTAGTAGTGCCACAACACATCCTTTTGAATTTATTGCCTTTCTATAACTAACTCCTTGCAAGCCTGTTTTAACAGAAACTCCTTTACTACTTACAGTTCCTATTTTAGTTCTTAAGCTTGGAGAAATCCCTGACTTACTTACATTTAAACCAAGTCCTCCTCCAAGGTTAATTCTTTTTTGAAATCGAAAATCCATTCGCTAAATTTTAGGTAGTATGACAATCATTAGAACATGTTTTACATCCATTGGATTTAGAATACGTTTTCTTTGCTTCTATAACTGGTCCTTTACAGTTTGAATGCTCTCCTAAATATTTTCTATTATCAGAGTTTGGAAGATAATTACAATCTTCAGTATGCACTTCATGGTCTCCGTTTGACTGTGCATTTTTGTTTACATAATACTTTTTCATGGTTCTTACTTTTTAGTTGTTTTTATTTTTTTTACTTTCTTTTCTTGTAGTGATTATTTGTTTTTACGTTTTTGTAGGTCCCTCCTTTGTGAGAACTTCCTTTGCCACTTTTATAATGCCCACTTTGAGCATCAACACTACTTCCAAAAAGGAAGAAAAAAAGAATAAATAAAACAGCTGCTTTTTTCATATTTTTATATTTAATAATTTATTCAAATATAAAACCATTAAAATTCAACCCCTTACGGTAAACCGTAATAGGAATAGTTATTTTATTTATCGCATAAAAAAAGCTCCAAAAAGAAGCTTCATAAATCATTATATAATATAAAAGTGTCATTAAATTATGCCTAAATCCTTGGCTATGGCTACTAGATGTACTGTATTATTTGCTTTAAAATAAATTTTGAGTTTATTGATGTGCTTTTCAATCGAACTTTTACTATTAGGTGTAATACCATCTTGTTTGAATACTGTTTCCATATTTTCCTGCGTTATGCCGATGGAAAGATTTTTAATCAAAATAATGTCATATTTATCTATTTCACTTGTAGTTCTCTCTTGCAACAGATACAGTAATTCAGGAGATATATTTTCTGGTTCATTCTTGTAGGCTTTTTGAATGGCTATTTTTAGGTCATATATCGTGTTTCTTCCTTTTACGACATAACCATCTATATCCAAATCATCAAATAGAAATTTAATGCGATGTGCTCTGTCTTCAATCGAAAAAACAATTATTTTAATGCTAGGATACAACTCTTTAACTGCCGCTACTAATTCTTCACCTGAATTGAGTTTGTTCACGCGGTGATCTTCTTTAAAGGATAAATCAGAAATAAGCAATTGAAAAGGGCTATTGTCTAAATCCGCTTTTTTAATTTTCAACAACGCTTCATCACAATATTTTGCATATTGAATTTCGGGAACATCCAGTTCCTTGAGTATTTGAGCCGCACCCACATCATTAAAATCAATATCATCTGCAATTAAAACTTTTGTAAACATATTTTGCTGTATTATTTAGGAAGTAAAATTTTAGCTTTGAAACCTTTATTGGTTTGAGAATCAAAAGTAAGTATTCCGTTTACAGCCTGAATACGGTTTTCCGCATTTTGGAGTCCATTTTTTAAAATTAGTTTTTCCGAGAAACCTATTCCGTTATCTGAATAGTTAATGATGATATCATTTTGTTCATTGTCAAAACCAATGACCACAAAACTAGCTTGGCTGTATTTTTTCATATTAACCATCAGCTCTTGCAAGACTCTTTGCAACGCTATCTTTTTTTCGTTTTGAACTTTTGACCAATCTATTATATTTCCATTTTTTATAATAACTTCAACACTGTCACTTTTATAACTACTGAGCATTTGTTTGAGATTGTGTTCAAAACTTTCTCCTGTCTCTATCGTACTATTCTCCTTAGAGAAATCTCGTGTTCTAATGTATATTTTATCAAGGTTGTCTAACAGCGTTTCCTTTTTTATAGGGTTTTGTAAATCTTGGGTTTCTGCAAAAGTCATCGTATAAAAAACATCATTAGCGAGTTCATCATGAAGTTTTTTAGAAATTCGAGTTTCGGTATTGTAACTTGCTACTAATAGCTCTCGTTTACTTTTATTTCTAAAATAGTGGATAAGGAAACCGATTCCTCCAAGTAAAAAAAGGAATCCAAATACTAAGAGATACTTCTGGCTTTTTTGTGTTTCCAGTTGGAGTAAGGTTTCCGCTCTTTGCCCCTTGTACTTTAAATTTTCCAAAGTCGCTTCTCTGGAATCATACTTAATTTTAGCAAACTGATTTTTAGCATTGTTTCGTACTGTTTTAATACTATCATTAAGATTTACAAACAATGCGGCATAACTATTAACCCCTTTTTCTAGATTGTAAGACATTAAGAGTTCCAATGCCTCCAATCGTTCATCTATACTTTTATACTTTGTGGCTACTTTATAAGCCTGCAATGCATTCTCCTTCGATTTTTGATGATCTCTATTTTGATAAAAATCCGCTAAATGCAAATAGCTTTCAATACTTCCATAGGAATCATTAATACTAGTTCTAATTGTTAAAGCCTGTTCCATTAATGTTAGTCCCTTCTGAATTTGATTGTCTTTGTAATATGCAAATCCCAGATTGTCAATAATTCTAGCTTTCTTATTCTGTAATGTATCTAAAACATCCGATTGTAAAATGGGCTCTAAAAGAGCAATAGCCTTTCCATACTTTTTTTTCTCCATATAAACAGTAGCGATGTTATTGAACGCTGTCAATCTGGATACGGAATCGTTTGCTGCCTTTAAAACTTTAGTAAAGTAAATAACGGCGTCATCGTAATTCATCAGTTCTTCTGCTGCAATCCCAAATAAATTATTTGCGGCCATTCGATATTGCAAATCATTATTTATATAGGGTAAAGCTTCGGTCATGGTTTCTTCACTGCTATAATAATCTCCAGAAGTCTGTTGGATTTGAGCCATTCCAATATAATTATAGGCAATGTAAGTACTATTGCCTTCCTCTTTAAATAATACTGTAGATTTTAAATAATAATAGAAAGCACTATCTAATTTATTAGCCCTAAACAAGGAATCAGCAAGTGTCGAGAATTTTTGGGCTTGTATTTTTTTTGGACTAACTCGTTTTGTAGAAGTAATAGAAACTGTATTTGCACTCTTTTGACAAGATGCAATTGAAAAAAAAAGCAATAAAATAAAAATCGGGGAACGCACCATATAAAGTAACTTTCCCCGAAAATAGTATTTAATTGTAAATTAAAGCTTATAATTATGGATTTTTTGGAGGTGTTACGATAATTACTTCATTACCCGGCCCACCCTCACTAGCATTGGCTGTACTGGAACTAACGAAAGGAATTGTATTATTTTCTTTTGATTGTGGCGTTGAACCCTCAATTACTTCAGCGTCACATGACACCATTGTTAAACTCGATACTACAAAAGCAGCTATAAAAAATATTTTTTTCATGATTGTAATTGTTAAAAATTGGACATAGGTTTGGCCGTTCGATATCTTTAATCGAATAGTTAATATTGGCTAAACCATTAAAATGAGAACAGTTTGTTTTGGTTTCGGGAAGTAAAGTGAGCTAGTACAGAACCGTTTAATTATACTTCCCGGAATAAAAATTCTGTTCTGTATAGCGTCACTTTTATAGAAGTAGTTTTGTACATTTGTCCGTATCGCGAAATAGAACAAGAACTAATCCTGAGGCAAAGTAATGATGCTTCTGAAGTAAAATTGATACGGAATTCCTATGATTCCCAGTATGACGAAGGATTCCTGAAAATTCCTAAAAATTCTTTTAAGCTTATGGTGAAAAATACTTTAGAAGATTATAAAGCAGCTATTAAATTGAAGTATGAAATGGAGAAAAGTGGAAGTCATTCCGGTTTTTTACTAAATCCTTCCCGTGCTAAATTGAGAAAATTGTGTGGCGAGTTATTTAAAAATAATGCTAGCACTGATGATCTTAAAAGCTTTTCCGCTTTTTTTCAATTTGATTTTCTTCCAAATTGTTCCAATAAATTAAAAGAGCAAACAGATAAATTCAGGCCTATTGAAACATTTTTTAAAGGAGAGACCGATTTAACTGATATTGAAGCAGTGAATATTGCAGCAATATTGGTCGATTTTAATCCGCGGCCGTATCTTAAATTTTCAAAATGGGAAACTTTTAAAAAAGAGGATATCCCCATTACTAGCGTTGAAAGTACAGATACCTACGATGTTTCCGGAGCGTATGAGATTGTTAAAAAAAATAGCCTTAATGCTAATCAATCAATTGAGCCCTCACACTTTAAAAAGCAAAAGAGTGTCATTTTTCAAAAACGACATATTATTCCTGCAGTGTTATTAACTATAATACTAAGTGGTTTTGGATACCGCCTTTTACCCAAAAAGGAGTGTATGCAATGGCAAAAAGACCATTACGAGGTGGTTGTTTGTGAAAGTAAAGGAGTCGCTATTGTAAACTTGTATTCAAAGCTACCTTTAAATGAAAACATGCTGAATTTCAAAAAAATTGAAGTTTGCGACACAACAACCTTTTTTAGGCATAATAAACCTGTATTATGGTATTGTAAAAATGGTAATCATCTTGATTTTTTTAATGCACCCGGGTTCCACCCAGAAAATGAAAAAGCTTTAAGACCCATTACCCAGTATATGATTGATAAATATGTGAAGTAAGAGTAGGATCTACAAAATAATAAAGCGGTACTTCATAACTACAATTGTAAATCATTCAAATTCCTTCCTCGGTATTTCAAATCATATAAAAGCTTTTAACTACAGTAGTTTAGCGCCTTTTATGATTCTAATCTTGTCGCATATTTAGTAAATACTTGCGACTTTTTTTAATTAAGCTTTAGCAAATAAAATTCCTATTTACCAAAACTATAATTCCCCAAAATAACTTGTGAATACAATTCCCTTGGCACAAAATAGAGTATGCAATTCAGGAATTTCAATATTCAATTCGGGAATCAAACACTAGATAATTTGCACCGAATATAATCACCATATAGATTTGTTTCTGATTAAATCAAGATCACAAAATCTAAAAGTCCTGCAATGAAATTATTTTCTCAATCCCTCCAGTCGGAATTAGACCGACAATTAGAATTGATGCATGTAGAAAGTACAAATACAGTTCATTATTACGAACAGGCCATAAAAATCCTGATTGCGGGTTTAGAAAAATTAAAAATCTTCTTTATAAAATACAAATTCCAAGATAAAAATGAGGAGATTGAATTTTTCAGAGACATCAAACCTATGTTTGCGGGAAGACTCATTTATTACAATGAAATTTACAATATTGAAACCAATAAACCATACGGTTCAAAAAAAACACTTCGTAAATACTACAATACTGAATTATTAAAATTAAAAACATTCTTCGACGAAAATCAGGAATTTTACCGCTACTACCGCACAAATAATCGATGCCTTGACAAAAAATATTTTATAAGAGGAAAATACGATATAAAACTGACACTCGATAGCTTTTACTTTCAGGCAGATCAACGTTTTTCAACTTCACATGACTATAAATTGGCAAAAATTCTGGCCAATGATTTAATTAAAAACTACTTAGAATCAGAAATTGCAAAAATAGAGCATAACAGCGACCAGCTACAGCCAACTATTCTACCTTCCAAAAAACAGAAATGGACAGGCTCAAAAGTTGAATTAATTGAAATAATATACGCATTACATACAGAAGGTGTTTTTAATAATGGAAAATCCAGTCTAAAAGAAGTAGTAAGTTATTTTGAATCCGCTTTTGATATAGACTTGGGGCAATTCCACCGTGTTTTTATCGAAATCCGCAACAGAAAAACGGAAAAAACCAAATTCATAAATACCCTCAAAAACAAACTCATCAACCGCATGGACGAAGCAGATGAAAATTAAAATCAAAAAACACTTCTAAGTTTTTCCACCCGCCCTACTATTTTTATCACTAAAATCACCAGTTTAGATTCGCCCTTAAATTAAAAACGTAAAAAAAACAATGAAAAAACGGAGTGGCAGCAGTCCGCGAGTTGAGCCTCAAAGGCGAACGGCTCGGGCTGCGGAACAGAGTTTTGAAGTAGTTTTTGAGTTATTAATTTTCAGGCTTGATTTTTTGTTGTGCCATCGGGTTGCACATCGTATTAACAAACCTTCCGGTACAATGCCGTTGTAATATGAAAACAGTATTCCGAATTCCTTCGGAATACTGAATTGAATACACAAACGGTATTTCTTTTGCACCAAGTCAAAAGAAAAGAACATCTTCATGAAAATTACTCTCATTAAATATCCACTATTCGCAAACTCGCCCGTAAATTAAAAACGTTAAAAACAATGAAAAAACGAAGTGGCAGCAGTCCGCAAGTTGAGCCTAAAAGGCGAACGGCTCGGGCTGCGGAACAGAGTTTTGAAGTAGTTTTTGAGTTTTTAATTTTCAGGCTTGATCTTTTGTTTCTTTTGCATCAAGGCAAAAGAAAAGAATAACTTCAAGAAAACCACTAGCCATTCAGTACCCTTAAACCCGCGCTTAAATTAATAACGTCAAAAACAACATTTGAAATTAAAAGGAGGACAGCCAGTGGCTGTCAGGTAAACTACAAAAGACAGTTTTTTAAGTTTTGAATTTTCAGGCAGTGAAATCGAAGATTCATGAATACAAAAAAACAATATTAATGCACGAATATTTTTTTGTTATCAACACCCTGAGCGGAGCCGAAGGCCTCATCAAGACAAATCGAAGATTCAGACACTCGAGTGAAGCGAACACCAATAAAAGTCAAGTGAGCTAAAAAAGTAAAATCTAGAATCAGAGACTATTCGTTATTGAAGATACAAATCAAATATTCAGCGAATACCACTTAAAATAAAAATCTGATAAACTAAAAAAAAGGCTGCCTAATTTTAGAGCAGCCTTATAACTTTGATTGCAATAAATGCCAATCTTAAAAACGGAAGTTAACTACTTATTAATAACAGCATTCCCTATAAAATGGGTGATAAGTTTTTTCCAGTCTGGATCAACGGCCTCATCTGTCTCTGTTGTACTTGCATAAGTCAATAAGTTTTCCGTGAGCGGCACTGCATCCCCTATTCTGGGAGTATAATATTGAATTTCGTTCTTCGCATCTTCCTTACCTATCGTATCGCCTGATACAAGAGGACTATCGATAGTACAAGAAGCAAGTGTGAATAGAACGGATAAACAAATTAATGTACTTAAACCTAAATAGAATTTTTTCATCTTTAATAATGTTTTAAATGTTACTGATTACTTTTTAATCAGTTCATTTCTCCCGGGATAATCTGAACAATTTTGATGGTGGTTTTGCTCATAACAAAACCGTTTGAATTCAGGGCAAAACTAATGGGCTATTTCCCCTCATGCAAGCCAACAACTGTTCAATTCGGGAATTTACAATATGAAATTCCTGAATTGAACACAGTACATTTATCTATAAAAGACAACTATGCAGCAAGTTAAACTCAAGAAAACGAAAGAATCCTTAATAAGGGTAATTCTTGTAATCAATTACATTATTTTAGCTACATTTATTTTACAAAACATAATCCCAAAGACATTAATCTTAAGTTTTCTAATCAGTAAGCCCCCCAATCTTTTAGAAATATGCCGAAAAAACACTTACTTATAATATGGTTATGTCTGTATTATAATGCTTATGCACAACAAAACAATTTTGTTATTCCAGACAGCCTCTCAACCAAAGACTATGAATATTTTAGCAGCAACATCCTGTATGAGGAAAAAGATAGTATCAAAGAAATGCTGTATGCACAGTCATGGTTAGCCAAAGCAAAACGGGAGAAAAACTACGGCCAAAAAGCGCAGTCCTATAAAGCCTTAATTTATACTAGCGATAAAAAGCTACAACTTATCTATGCCGATAGTATGTTGATAGCGGCAAAAAAAACAGCTGATTTTGCATTAATCGGTTCGGGTTATATGACGAAAGGGGTTATCCAATACGATCGTAAAGAGCACATGAAAGCACTGGACAGCTACCTAATAGCGGACGAATACATTTCGAAGACACACAACCAATATCAAATTCACAAAGTAAAATATGGCATTGCTCAGATCAAATATTACCTTGGATTTTACGATGAAGCAATAGCACTATTTAAAGAATGTTTAGGTTATTTCAAGGATGAAAATAAACGTGCCTATCTGAATACACTTCATTCTTTAGGGCTTTCTTACAACCGCATAGGTAAATATAAGTTATGCAGCCAGATGAATCAGCTGGGACTGATCGAGGGCAAGCATTTAAAAAACCTAGAAATGCATTCGTACTTCATCCATTCCGAAGGCGTAAATCAGTATTTTAAACACAATTATCCTGACGCAATAAAGAAGTTGACAAAGGTACTGCCTGCTTTGAAAGAAACTAAAGATCTTACAAACGAAACGACGGCCTATTTTTACATCGGTAAAAGCTACTGGGCTCTAAAATTGCAGGAAAAGGCATTACCATACTTAAAAAAAATAGATGAAGCATTCCAAAAACAAAAGTACATACGCCCTGATTTACGGGAAGCTTATGAACTATTAATTCATTATTATCAGGAACAAAACGACAAAGAATTAGAGTTATATTATGTCAAAGCCCTTTCAGAAGTAGACCAAGTGCTGATTAAGGATTTCAAATACCTTTCAGGGAAAATACACAAAGAATACGACACAAAAAAATTACTGCAAACTCAAAGAAACATTGAACAATATTGGACAATTGTAGTCTGCACTATAATTTCCATAATGACAGTAATTATAGCAGTATTGGCGCACAGACACTATAAAAATAAAAGATTATTTGAAGAGTTGATGAATCGCCAACCGGAAAAATCCAAATTATTTGTAGCAAACGGAAGTAAAGAACTCGATGTAAATCCTGAAGTAGTTGCTGCAATTCTAAAAAAATTAGAAAAATTCGAATTCAGTAAAAAATATCTCGAAAAAGAGATGAATTTATTGAAATTGGCTTCTTTATTGAATACAAATACCAAATATGCTTCAAAAATAATTGCAAAATACCGTAACAAAGGAATCATAGAATATATCACTGATCTTAAAATTGATCATATCATAGAATTGCTTAAAAGCGACAATAAATACCGTATTTACAAAAACAAATCTCTTGCAGACGAAGCTGGCTTTGGTTCTACTCAAAACTTCACAAGAGCATTTAAAACCCGTACAGGCATATCCCCTAGCTATTTCTGTACGGAATTAAACAAATCATTAGCAGTAAACACTTTACAGTAATTATAAATGAATTCAGATACTTCTTTTGCCTCATCAACATTTATTATCTCTAAAAATACCGTCTTAGATTCGCCCTACTATTTTTATACCTGAAAATCACGGAGCGGATTTTTTGCGTTGGCCGGCGCGAGTGGGCCCGGAGACGAGGAGGAACGACGAGCAGCTGGGGTCACGATATAGAAAATTTGTCCGATGATTTTTGGGATAAAAATCGTGAGGCAGTGAAATCGCAGATTCATGAATACCAAAAAGACAATAAATAACCATGAATAATTTTTTGTTACTTTTTTCATCAAGGAAAAAAGTAAACCCTTCAATAATTCCACTTTTTTCTATCACAACTTGTGAACCACTTGTGATATAAAAATATCCAAAACCTACACTTTTGTACCATAACAACTTAAAACACAAGTTATGGCAATCGAAATCCTTACAAAAGAAGACCTAAATCAATTTCACAAATCTCTTTTAGAAGATATTAAAGAAATACTTAAAGGCAAAAATGCCCAGTCTAAAAAATGGTTAAAATCCACTGAAGTTAGAAAGCTTCTTAACATCTCCCCTGGTACGCTCCAAAACCTTCGAATAAACGGAACACTTACCTATACAAAAGTGGGTGGTATACTATATTATTCTGATTTAGATATAGAAAAATTACTCGAGATCAACACAGTACAAGCTGCACCTGATCTATTTAAACAGCAATAATTAATCTCATCTGACATTGATTTTAATCGCATCAAAAAAGGGATCTCATCATCATTATTATTGTAATCCCGTAAAAAAGATGTCCTCCTAGGAAAGGATCTCATAACCATTAACAAAAACCGTATAAAAGTCCCTCTCCTTTGGAGAGGGGTTTAGGGAGAGGATAAACCACTAACTTCGAATGAACTACATAAAACACTTAACCGGATTTTTTGATAAAGTATCAAAAGACATAATTCTCAATCCAACACACGTTAGTTTATACATTGTATTAGTCCAATTCTGGAATTGCAATCGATTCAAAAAAAACCCAATCAGTATTTCTCGTGATGAGGTGATGCGAATCAGCAAAATTAGTTCCAAAGCAACCTATCACAAATGCTTAAAAAACTTGCATTCTTTGGGGTACATCAATTACGAGCCATCGTATAATCCGTTCAAAGAAAGTCAAGTATACCTATTTAAGTAAGCTGACGAACTAAAACCAATGCCCAAAAGTGAAAGAAACACCAGTTCAAATATATTGAACCAGTTTTTAAACTAGTTGATGAACAACTAGTGAACAAGTCTTATACTTGTAGTGGTACAGGCACTAAACAAGCGCTAGTACCTCATATAAATAATACAAACAATCAAAACATTATAAAGATTGTAAACGGGAATAAGCAAGCGCAAAATTTTCAAGATGACGGTTCATTTTTTAAAAAAGTAGATACTGAAATGCCTTTGGCATTCGCTGACACCAATAAAAATCAAACTGAAAGCAGTCAGCAAAACAAAGAAAAAAAGTTGCGCGAAAAAAAGAAATCCTTTTCGGATTCAACGACACAGAAAATAAGCAAAAAAAATAGTCGATAAAGAACCACCACCTTTCGAAGAAGTCAAAACATATTTCCTAGAACAAATCTTCCCAGAAATCGAAGCACAAAAATTCTTCAATTACTTCTCCAGCAATGGATGACTGGTAGGTGGCAAAATCCCAATGGTCGAGTGGAAAGCCGCAGCACAAAACTGGATTATAAACGCAAACAAATTCAACACCAATGAACAAAATCGACCTACCAGAGCAAAACACCTCACCACTATCACCAACAAAGACTATTCCGAGCCTTTGTAAGCGTTTCGTCAGTTCGAGTGTTTTTTGTGTAATGCAACGAAACAAAAAAGATATCGAGAATATCTCCAAAACCTAAAAAAAATCAAATGGATCTAGAAATAAAATCCCAGTACAACTACGATCAAGTAATCCTTTGACTCGAAAAAAAGGTGTAGAATTATACGGAAATTATTTCAAAATCTTAGAAACTGACCATCCAAAAATTTTCAAACTCATTGCCTATTTCCTAAAAGTTGAACAAACTTGTTTTCACTTCAATATAAATCTTAATAAAGGCATTATGCTTTTGGGTCCAGTGGGTTGTGGTAAAACATCCCTGATGAATATCATGAAACACCTCACTCCTATCGAACATAAATTATATGTAAAGCCCTGCCGTGACATTAGTTTCGAATTCATCCAGGACGATTAGTAAATTATCCATAAATACAGCAAGTCCCGACAATATCAATCCGAAGCCAAAACAATTTGATTTGACGATTTAGGTATAGAGAACAATCTAAAATACTTTGGAAACGAATGCAACGTAATGGCAGAAATACTATTATCCCGCTACGATTTATTTACATCTAAAAAACTATAAACTCACATCACCATCAACCTGTCTGCATCAGAAATCGAAACCTATTACGGAAATCGGGTCCGCAGTAGATTAAGGGAAATGGTGAATTTAATCGCTTGCGACAAAACCGCTAAAGATAAACACTAAAAAATAGCTATTGCTGAGTAAAGTCGAAGCACAAGCCTAGGAACGCATCTTAATTCTTGATACTCAATTCTTAATACTTCTAAAAATGAAATCCATCAACACCTTCTGGAACTGGTTCCAAGACAACCACTACACGATAAAAAATATCGGTAATGAAACACCTAAAAACCAAAAACAAATAACTTTTTGGATAAACAAAAACCTGAACTATTATTGCAAGGATATTAACTTTATGATTGTATTTCCAAAAAACTTAACATCTAAATCCGAATTCATTATCACGGCTAATGGCAACCACAACTATTTCAATCAGGTAATTACTTTAGTGGATAACGCTGCTCAATTAAAAACATGGAAATTCACCGCCTTTATTCATCCTACAGCTGAAATTGATAAAACTATTGATGGTCTGGACGAGCCCTATATTTTTGAATACCTTACGCTAAAAATCAGTGAACTCAAATTTTTGATATTGAATTATGATGAAAACACGGCTAAAACAGACATAATATTTTTTTTAAAAACTATTATATTTATTGCGATAGTAAAGCACTTCCCCAAGCTATTTTCATAATAATGCAAAATCTTGTGGGAGAAAAATCATTGTTTCAAAACATTAATTTTGTTCAACTGGCACAAATGCCTGAAAATGATGAAAATTTAGTTTATATGTATGATTTACAATATTTTATTGACGAAAATATCAATTGAAAAGGTAGCACTATCGTAGGAAGTATTCAAAAATTATAGGCTACCAACTCCTAATTATTGTTAAATAGAAATGATGGGTAACGCCATTAGCATTTAAAAAAGAGAACACTTTACTTTAGAACGAACAATGTGCTTCACAATATTGAAAAAGAGCGATTGGTCTTCATTTTCATTCCATTTTAATTTCCAAAAAGATACATTTTTTAAATAAAATTTCAACGCCATACTTACATTTCAACACACTTATTCCTAAAAACGGGATAGTTATTACTTTTAACGTTCTCTTACGAAAAGAGTAAGAGAATTTTGTGTTATTTAGGATAATTATTTAAATTGCATAGTATTTTATTCGTTAAGAAAAAAATACTACTCTTGATATAAATAAACAGCTTTATCTATATTTGAAGTTTTAATTGATAGCAAAATTTTAGCTTTAATTTCGTCAAAATTGTTAAGAATTTTAAACTCAATTACATCACTGATAAACTTACATTATGGTAACTAAAATAGCAATTTTAAAAAGTGATTCAATTGAAATTAGTTTGATTAATAAGGAATTAGATCGTACTGGTTTCAGCTACACTTCTGAAATTATAGAAATGACCGCTGATTTCGAGAGTGAATTGAAAAATTGCTCCCACGATATAATAATCGTTAATTATGCTTTATGCGATATTAACTGGAAAAAAGCTTTGAAAATTAGAAATAGACACTACCCATCGATCCCGTTAATTTTTCTTTCGGATAACATAGAGCCAGAAAATGGTATCGAAATGATCAAAAAAGGCGTGTCGGATATTGTATTTAAACAAAATATCTCTGCTTTAGGTCCTAAAATAACTAGAGCCTTAAAAAATAGTCCAGAATTAAAAAAAAAGGAGATAGGAAATAAAACAAGAAAAAAGGACTCTATTAAAACTAAATTATCACTTAAGCGAGTAACACTCCAAGGTGTATTTAATAATTCAATGGAAGCTATTATGCTAACTGAGTTGGATGGTCTTGTCCTTTCAGCAAATCCTGCTGCCTGCACAATGTTCCAAATGACAGTAGAGGAACTGATTCAAAAGAGTAGATTTGGTCTAGTAGATTTGACAGATGAAAATTTAGAAAAACTAACTAAAGAACGGCAGGAAACAGGAAAATGTGAAGGAGAATTAAGATTCTTACGCAAAGACGGCACTGTATTTCCTGCAATGATGAGTTCGGGGGTTTTTAAAGACAAGTACGGTAATCAAATAACTTCAGTTACAATTCGTGATCTGTCTGATTATAAAGAGAGGCAACAGCAACTGGCAAAAACAACAGTAGAGTTACAAGAAGCAGTAAATGACCTCAACAAAATATTAGAATCATCTTTAGATATAATATGTTCTATTGATGAGCACTATAGATTTATGACTATAAACGCGGCCTGCACAAACGTTTGGGGATACGAACCAAATCAATTAATTGGCGTTGACTATCGTAAACTTGTCTATCCGGAAGATCTGGAAAATACGCTTATCACTGAAGCCGCAATTAAGGAAGGCAATCCGGTGACGACATTTGAAAACCGAGTTATCCATAAAAACGGAAAAATTGTGTCAATGTTGTGGAGTGCTAAATGGGATGACGATGAAAAATTATTTTATTGTATAGCCAAGGATATCTCAGAAAAAAAGAAATTAGAAAAAGCCTACCAAATAGAGAGACAGCGCTTTACAGACATTTATGATCAAGCACCTTCTTGTATGGGGATTTTAAAAGGTCCTGATTATATATATGAATTGGCCAATCCGCTCTATTTAAAATTAATAGAAAAGGAAAACGTGATTGGTAAAACGGTAATGGAAGTACTGCCTGAACTAAAGAGTCAGGGGGTTTTTGACCTTTTGGATGCAGTTTATACTACAGGAGAACCATTCATTGCGAACGAAATGCAGATGAAATTCGATTTTCATGGTAATGGAATACTCGTTGATACCTATCTCAGTTTTAGCTATCAGGCGCACAGAGACCCTGACGGTATAATTGATGGTATATTATTTTTTGGCATCGACGTAACTGAACAGGTGTTGTCACGAAAGAAGATTGAAGAAAGTGAAAAATTATATAAGGAATTGATTAGAGAATTGCCAGTAGCCACTTATTCTTGCGATGCTAACGGAAAAATAACAATTTTCAATAAGGCAGCTAGTGCAATGTGGGGCAGAGAACCCGAAATTGGAAAAGACTTGTGGTGCGGTTCGTGGAATATGCTAAACAATGATGGTACACAAATTCCATTAGATTTGTGTCCTATGGCAATCGCTTTAAAAGAAGGAAAAACCGTTTCTGGTATGGAAATAATATTTGAACATGAGACGGGTGAAAAACGCCATGTGCTTCCACATGCCGTTCCTTATATCGATCCAACTGGTAAAATCACGGGAGCTGTAAATATGCTAACGGATATTACCGAAAGCAAAGCAGCACAAAAGGCATTAGAACTTCGTAACAATGAACTGGCCAATTATCGATATGCACTGGACGAATCAAGTATTGTTAGTATTACCGATCAAAAAGGGAAAATTGTATATGCAAATGACAACTTCTGTAAAATATCTAAATTTAGTATAGATGAATTAATAGGAAAAGATCATAAATTAATCAGCTCCGGCTATCACTCTGTAGAATTTATACAAAATATTTGGAATACTATTGCTAAAGGTAACACCTGGAAAGGGGAATTAAAAAATAAAGCAAAAGATGGAACCTTTTACTGGGTCGACACTACGATTACCCCTTTTATCGATGAACAGGGGAAACCGTATCAATATGTAGCCACCAGATTTGATATCACAGAACGCAAAAAAGCAGAACTGAATCTCGAAACCTAAAACAAGGAACTTCTAAAAATTAACAAAGAATTAGATCGATTTGTATATAGCGTTTCTCACGATTTGCGTTCTCCCTTAACGTCAATTCAGGGATTAGTTTCAATTATTGAGGACGAAAGCGAAGAACCGGAAACTCTGGAACATGCCCAGATGATAAAGAGTAGTGTAAATCGTCTCGATGAATTTATCAGAAAAATTTTAAGTTATTCACAAAATAACCGTACTGGATTAGAGCTAGAAATAATCTCTCTCAATAGCAATATTTTGAATATTGTTAAATCCCTTAAAAACATGGCCCAAGCAAAAGGCATTGAATTTGAAGTTGAAATTGAGGAGCAATATCCATTCTGCACGGATAAACTCCGTTTCAATAATATAGTGGAAAATCTTATTTCAAATGCAATTAAATACCATAAACCTATTGACACCGAAAGATTTATTAAAGTGATAGGAAAGGTAGATGAAGAAATTCTTCAACTACAAATATCTGATAACGGAATTGGTACTGCAGCAAAATACCAAGATAAAATATTTGATATGTTTTTTCGAATATCTAGTAAATCAGAAGGATCTGGCATTGGTTTATATATTGTAAAAGACACTGTCGAAAAATTAGAAGGATCAATTCAGGTCCATTCTCAAATTAATGGTGGTACCACTTTTGACATCATTTTAAAAAATTTTATTTTATGATAGATATTAAATCAAAATTTCAAAGAGTGATGCTTATTGATGACAATACTATTGATCTCTATGTTGCTTGTAGGGTAATGAAAAAGAATAATTTTGCAGAGAAAATTGATCAATATACCTCTGCTATTAAAGCACTGGTTTTTTTACAAGAAAATCAGGGTAATTATACTGACTTACCTCAAGTACTATTTGTCGACATCTATATGCCTAAAATGTCTGGGTTTGAGTTTATGGAAGAATATGATAAACTATCTTCCGATTTTAAAAATCAATGCAAGGTTTATATTATTTCGTCTTCTATAGATGAAAATGATATTAAGCGCGCAAATGAAGATAAAAATGTTATTGCTTTCCAAGTAAAAACAATGACTAAAGAATTCCTCAACAGTATTTCATTAATCTAAATAAGAAAAAACATCCTAATATATTTAGTCCCGGAATCGCCGTTGTTTCGTTGCAATATATTCAAAATAACAAAGTAGAACCAAGCATCATTAGGATACTCTTGAGATAAAATAAAACCAAAACATGATTCAAATCAATGCCATAATTATTAACGAAATTAAAGATACCTTAACACTTTTAGAAAAATTTGTTGAAGAAAACTTTATGATCATGAAAATAATTGGGGATGCGTCTTCGGCAAATGAGGGAATAAACTTGATTAAATTGAAAAAACCAGAAGTTGTATTCCTAGACCTATCCTTCAACGATGATTCTTTTTTTGAAATGCTAAATCAGTTAGAATTCAATAGTCCCAAATTAGTATTTATATCTGAACAGGAACACCTTGCAGTAAAAGCATTCAAATACAATGCTATAGATTTTATATTAAAACCAATAGAATTCAATAACGTTATATTGGCGATTTATAAAGTGATTAAAATAATTCAAATGGAGCGTAGTTTTCAGGATCAAAAAATCAACAATATCAATATTCTAAATGAGCAAAACCAGAGTAATGAATATATAGCCGTTTCATCATTAGATAAAATTGAATTGATTCGAATGTCCGAAATCATTTTTTGCAAAGCAGATGGAAAATATACTTGTTTTCATCTAATAGATGGAAAAACAATAATGTCAAGTAGAAATTTAGGAGAATACAGCGTTATTTTGGACAATAACTATTTTTTTAGAATTCATCATTCGTACATTATTAATCTTCGTCAGATTGCGAAAATCTCCAAAAAAGATGGGTACTCTTGTGAATTTTCAAACGGAATTATTTTGCCAGTGGCCAAAAGACGACAGGAAGAATTTAACAAATTTATAAAGCTGAAAGATTAGAAAATAAAATAATAAAAAGTTTAAAAATTACAAGGTCTAATTAAGTTTCTTTCTAAAAAAAGGAATTTTATTTACCATTATTAGTAAAAAAAATAAAAATTATGACAGCTGAATTACAATCAAAATTTGAAAATGTGATGATTATTGATGACAACCTCACAGATCTCTATATTTCATCACGCATCATTATTAAAAATAATTTTGGAAAAAAAGTCTTAGAATATTCCTCCGGAAAAGAAGCATTAAAATACCTGCAGGAAAATCAGGAAAAGGTTCAATTACTACCAAAAGTGATTTTTATAGATATATACATGCCAGCAATGTCAGGATTTGAATTTTTGGAAGAATACGATAAACTTTCCCCCACTTTAAAAAAATACTGCAAGACTTTCATCATATCTTCAACGATCGATGATTATGATATCATACGCGCACGGACCGATCAAAACGTAGTTTTCTTTCAGGTAAAACCAATTACTAAAGAATTCCTTAATCGTATTAATGCCGATTAGAACTCAGTTCGTACATTATTTTTAAAAATAGGATTTTAAAACACACGGTTTTAGACTTAATTTCCTATACCTATTGGTAAAGTCATTTTTCCTAAAAAAGTGAATAATTTACTCATTGCAATAGTATACACATTTGACCGTGTATAATTGACTTTCCGTTTCCCTTAAAACCGCAATTACGAGCCGCCTATTCCCATAAAGCTTCAGTTATTACTTCTCGTTTTGCAATTCAAAAAACATCCTCGTAATTTGTTTTTAGTTACTATTAGTTTAGCAACCCCACACATAATTTACTTGCTCACTAAGAACTTAAAAACAATTCTTAATATTGATTTCGGCAATAAACTTAATAAAATAACAGATGCTAATTTGCGATCCAACTTTAACCTATGGTATGAATAAATTAAATAGTTCTAGAATTCACAACCGAGTAACATTACTCATAACTGGTCTTTTTTCTTCTACAAAAACTTTCACAGCTCCATTACTTTTTGCCTCCCCACCGCCTCCTGGTTTTGCAGATACTTCAGATGTACCTACTGATTCTAATCTGTTTCCAATGATAGCTTTAGGGGTTCTATTTGCCGTGTGTATATTTAAAAAAAATCCTGATAAATAAATTTTAGATTTTATCAAATAAATGATTCTGTTTATTAAAAATTTAAAGTAGATAAGCGAGTTAGTTTAATAAATTAAACTAGTAAAAGAAGAGAAGAATTATAAAAAATAGCTAACTAACTTTTAAAAGGAACTTTTCCGTACTAAAATATATAATTTATGAAAATATATAAAATTGACCCAGATTCTAATAATATGCTGATCCCAAAAAACCGTACAATTTTTTGTTGAAATTTAAGATAGGATTAAAAACCCCACGGTCGCGAGCAGAAATAAGTTCAAAGGCTAGCACGACGCCTCTGGCTCGTACCCACAATCATAAGTAGGCAAAACAAAAAACCAAACTACCCCCGCACGAATCCTTTCGTGTAGTTCGTGATTAAAGAACAAAATTTGAGTGTAAAAAAATATAATTACGAATAGAAATTATAAGTTTACTTCGTCTGTTCGACTATCGTCTCGGGTCATAATCCAAAGGGGGTGTATTTTATCAGTTTTGCTGTAGTAGGATGGTTAGATGTTTTTACGCGAAATGAGTACAAAGATTTACTTATTGAAAATATTGAATTTTGTCAAAAAAAATAAAGGTTTAGAAGTTCATGCTTGATGCATAATGAGTAATCATGTTCATTTGGTTTTTAGGAGTGTCAATGGTCAAAAACCAGAGTTATTGATTGCAGATTAAAAAAGATTTACCAGTCAATCTATAGTAAAAAGTATACAAGAAAATCCTAGAGAGAGCAGAAAGGAATTTTTGTTAGATTTTTTTTAAAAAGAAGCAGAAAAGAATTCAAATGTAAAGCATTATCAGTTTTGGCGACATGACAACAAACCAATTGAACTATGGAGCAACGAAGTTATTCAACAAAAGATTGATTATGTCCATAATAATCCTGTAGAAGAAAGTTTAATTTTTAATCCGAAGATTAAGTATATAGTAGTGCTATTGATTATGCAGGGCAAAAAGGATTAATTGATGATATAGTAGTTTTTAGAATGTTTGGTATGTAGTGATAACGAACCACACGAAAGGATTCGTGCGGTAGCGGCGTGCTTCAAGTCCGATTACAAATTGTATTTTGAATTACTTTTTTACTTTTTAGCTAATTAATCTTTTATTTTTAGCGGTATTCGCTGAATCTTCGATTTATCTTAATGAACCCTTCGTCTTCGCTTCAGGTGATGGTATTTCAGTCCCTATTAAAAATGAAAAAGACTGTGAAACCAACGCACAGTCTTTTTCGAATTAAAAAACCTAAACCTAACTATTTTGTCGCGAATATTCTTGGACTAAATGAAACCATAACCCAAACCCAATTGTTTGTATTGCTTGCATTTCCGCCTTTTAGTCGCTCTAATATTGTTGAACCAAACATTTGAGAATATCCTGCCGAAGCTGTAATGTCTTTTTGTAATGCGTAACTTGTTGTAAAGTCAACTTCTGTGCCTAAATAGCTGTCCATTTTTGCATTAGAAGCATCCAAAACCGTATTTGGAGCCGAGAATACATGAGGAATTAAATTAAACTGCCATTTGTTTTGGGTGTAATTTAGTTTTAAATAAGTATCTTGTAATCCGACACTATTTATGTGGTTACCTACGTAGAAATAATCCATCAAACCATTGAAACCGTGATTAGTTCCAAAAAGAGGTGTGAATGATTTAAAATCAGTGCTGCTGTCATTTTGGTCCTTTCCAGAAAGAAACTCATACCCCAATCCGGCTTTAAACTTAGCTGTAACAGCATATCCTAAATAAGCACCCGCATTAAAAGCGGTTACCTCTTGACCACTGCTTTTCCCTGTTTGCGCATATAAACCTAAGTTTGTGTCCCATTTATTTTCTTTGTAAGAAAGATAAGTCCCAAAGGTTTGTTTGTAATCTACTTTTAAATCTGTTAGCGTTTTTGCATATTCGTAACCGGTATTCAACAACAACAAACTCATGTCTAATTTGCTAAACGCAGTATGATACCAAGCGTATTGCATGGATTTGTAATTGGTTGTGTACGGCGTGGTTGGCGCTACTAGATTTTCTTTATCGGCATTTAATGCAAACCCTAAGTCTAACTGATTATTTTTTGGATGGAAAGAGATTACTGCGGCATCATGACTTTGTCCTTGTTGCGCCCAATCAATTTCTCCTAAAATACGCTGGTTGTCGTACGAAATTACCTGACGCCCTAAACGTGCGCTCCAGTTGGTGTCAAAATCGTATTGTGCCCAAGCTTCGAAAACCGCAATTGCATTTTTATCAGCGGTGGTAGTCGTAGCAACATCACCCCAAGTACGTATGTTTTGCAGGCTTAATTTAGTTTTTAATTTGTCTTGTTTGAAATTCAAAATTAAACGAGAACGTTGAGACACAAATGAGGTCGCGTCTTCTGAATCTTTAATTAAGCTCTTAAATCCGTTTCGATATTCAAAACGAGGTCTAAGTTGTAGACTTGCATCAAATTCTTGAGCGAAAGAACCTATGCTTATCAATCCAAAGAATAATAAACCAATTATTTTTAATGATTTCATGAGTTGTTTAATTTAGCTTATTCGCTTCTTCAGTAATTTTTTTAATAGTTTCATCAGAGTTAACCCCAATGCCTTCTTGCTGAAAGGCTAGTTCTCCTTCGGCATTAAAAACACTAATAATGTTTGAATGTGAAAAATCCATCGGTGATATTTTTTTGTAATTAACCGCTAATACTGCTGCAAATTCACGAGTGTTTTCTTCCGTTGAGCGCAAGAATAACCATTGATCTCCTTCCATTTTATTTTCAATAGAGAACGCTTTCAGTTTTTTAGGAGTGTCAACCTCTGGGTCGATACTTACTAAGACAAGCTTGACATTTTTCTTAATATTATCTGATAAATGAGCTTCTATATTTCGCATATCAGCCACTAATCTTGGGCAAGCCGACTTACAAGAAGTGTAAATCATTACCATTACAAGAACTTTTCCTTTTAAATCTACCATCTCGATATTCTTGTTATCTTGAGTAGTCCATTTTGACGGTAAATTATAGATTGATAAATCCGACATAGGTTTAGCAGCTGGTTTTTCAGTTGCATGCTCTCCCGATTTATTTTCTTCCTTTCTCTTGTTGCACGATTGAAGTGACAACAGCATTATAGCTAATCCTAAAACGAGCTTTAAACTACTAGTTAATGTATTATTTGATTTCATTTCTTTAAATTTTGAATTGTTCTCGGAACGGCTATTTATCCTTAGCGCAACGGAAACCTAGATTTTTAGTGGTGTAACTTGCTTTTAAACTTCCTCGAAAAGCATACCGCATAAAAGCAGCATAATTCATTAAATCAGTGGCATTGATAGAGGCGCTTCCGCAAAATAGATTCTTGTCTGTATCCTTATCTTTTCTAGATTCACCAGAAAGAAAAATACTATTGAAGTCGCCAGTCCATTCCCAAACTAATCCATGCATATCATAAACACCCCAATAATTTTTGAATGTTTCCCCTACAGGATTAGCATAAGTATTTGGCTTTTCATACCAAGACATAATGTATTTATTGAAGCTTTCTTTAGTACGCGCATCGATTCTTTTTTCATCGGCCATAGCCACATATTCCCACTCGTCCATAGTAGGCAATCTTTCTCCTTGACATTCGCAATATTTCTTTGCAGTAAACCAAGAAATATTTGTTACTGGTGCGTTGCTTAAATTTGCTTTTCCGTAATTATAATCACTTGCCCAATGCGATAGATAGCTTTTATCAGCAAATAGTCCTTTTATTCTAGAACGTGTATTTTCTGGATATTTTTTTAAAAATGCTAAGTATTGCGCATTTGTAACAGGATGAACATCAAGATAAAACGCTTTTACTTCTAACGGTTTTTTATTTGCGGCACCATAAAGGGGAACAAATGTTCCCCTTTCTATAGCAACCATTTTAGTTTGTTGAGCCCATAGCGATGTTGCTATCAGTAATAGAAATAATGACAAAACTATTTTTCGTTTTAACATGGCTATTGTTTTTTTATGCTTTTATAACTATTATTTTCTTTGGGCTTTTACCATTGCTGTTGTAACCACTGTTTTATTATTACCCCAGTTTGCATAAACATAAGTAAATACATCTGCTATTTGTTGGTCGCTTAATGCTTGAGCAGGCATGGCACTGTTAAACTTTTTACCATTTACAGTAATTGCACCCGTAAGTCCTTTTACTACACCTTTTATCGCTCGATTTGTATCTTTATTCAAGTAATCTGATTTAGCCAATGGAGGGAATGCACCAGGGATTCCTAACGCGGTCACTTGATGGCAAGCCACGCAAACCTTATCATAAACTACTTTTCCTTTAGCTGAATTTTGGCTGAATCCTTGTAAAGCCAATGTCAACATTGCGATTGTAAAAACATACTTTTTCATCTTGTTATTAATTTATTGTTGTAACTATTTTGTTTATTCTTAATGGCTTTCTTTCGCTTTTGGAGCTGGTGTTGCTCTAATTGCTTTTACTCTTCCTGGAGTTATCACCGTTTTATTATTTCCCCAACTGCTGTACACATAGGTTAAAACATCGGCAACTTCTTCATCAGTCAAGTTTTGACTCGTCATTACATTATTGAATTTTTTTCCGTTTACCGTAACTTCTCCACTCAAGCCGCGTAATACAGCACCAATTGCTCTATCCGGATTGGCATTCAAGAAATCTGATTTAGCTAACGGTGGGAAAGCATTTGGAACTCCTTGTCCTTCTTGTTGGTGACAAGCAAAACAAGTTCTTCCATACAATTCTCTACCAGAGCTAACTTGTTGCGCAACCGTTTTAGCAACCGTAGGTTTTTCTTTACCAGCTACTTTTGGCATATTTTGTACCGTTCCACCTTCAGGTAAATAAATTCCTTCTTGTATTGTTCCAGAATATACTTTTTTATTGTCTTCGCCTTCTACTTTCAACATACCTAAAGCTCCTTTATTAAAGGCTCTAAAAATAGAGTGGTCTACTAAAATGAATGTTCCAGGAACCTCTACTTTAAGTTCAACTATAACGGCACCACCGGCAGGAATTAAAGTGGTTTGTACGTTTTTATTAATTAGTTCACCCCCTTCAATATGCACTTTGTCAAAGATTTCACCAATGGCGTGAAAAGAAGACACTAAGTTAGGCCCACCATTACCCATAAAAATACGTACTGTTTCTCCTTTTTTGGCTGTTAATGCTTTTTCGCCAGTCAAGGCTCCTACTTTACCATTAAACACTACATAATCTGGAGTTTCTTTAATCGCTTTATCCATATCAAAAGCTTGATGCCCTTGTTCTCCATAAGCTCCTTTAGTATAAAAATCCCCTTGCATGATGTAGTACTCTTTGTCTACCGGAGGTAAACCACCTTCTGGTTCCACCAAAATCAAACCATACATTCCGTTTGCGATGTGCATTCCTACAGGCGCTGTTGCACAATGATACACATACAAACCAGGAAGTAATGTTTTGAAATTAAATACTTTTTCGTGTCCTGGTGCTACAAGTGACGAAGTTGCTCCTCCACCTGGACCTGTTACCGCATGTAAATCGATATTGTGCGGCATTTTGTTGTCTGGATGATTTTTCAAATGAAATTCTACCTCATCTCCTACTCTAGTTCTAATAAAACTACCCGGAACTGATCCTCCAAATGTCCAATACGTATATTTCACCCCATCAACCATTTCTCCTTCTTGTTCCTTAATTTCCATGTTCACGATCAGCTTTTTTGCCGCTCGATCTCCTACTGGTTTTGGAACAAATGGTGGCGCAGTAAGCTCAGCAACTTCCTGCCCTTCTACTTTTATACTTTCATAATATTTAGCATCTTTCTCTTCTGTTTTACCACAAGAAAAAAGACCTAAAGCAAGAGCTACTACTACAATAGCATTCTTTGTTTGTTGTTTAATGTTACTCATAACATGAATTTTTTTCGTTTATTTTCGCTTTGTATTATTATTCAAAATTAAAAGATAAAAAGGTCTTTTATTATGATAAAAGTCATGTTTTTAACTTTATTTTAAGGATTTTAAAAAACTAATAATACCAACGAAATTAGCAGTGTTAAAACTATAATTAAAGTGTATTTCCAAGCCGAATTTGCCTTTCTTAATTCCATAAATTGAAAAGCAACCAACAAGAATTTAATACCTGAAAGTCCCATTATCAAAGCGACTGCTACATTCGAAAATGAAGTTGAATTTGAAATTAAAGCAGTAGTTATCGTCAATACAATCAACAATCCATAAGTAACTAATAGTGATTTTTTCATTTCTTAAAAGATTAAATAAAGAGTTGGAAAAAGTAGCAGCCAAATCAAGTCGCACATATGCCAGAAAGCGGCACAGGCCTCAACGTCCTCAACAGCTGTATCCGAATTTTTCCTGGTCATTCCGTAGTTTGTCCAAATCAAAATTACCAATCCCATAATAACATGAATCAAGTGAAAAGCGGTAAGCAACCAATAAAAACTAAAGAAAACATTTGTTTCTAATGTAATTTCAGACTCAATTTTATGATAATATTCTACACTTTTTAAGATCAAAAATAACAAACCACCAAGCATAGTTAGCTTGAAATAAAAAGATGATTTTGCTATATTTTTTCCCTTGAATTGGTGTACGGCGGTAGCCATAAAAAAACCACTAGTCAATAAGAAAATAGTATTAATAGCACCAAAAGTAGTGTTGAGTTGCAAACGGGATTGATGAAATACTTCTGGTTCTTGGTGACCATAATAAACAAAGGCAATCAATGCCATTCCGAAAGTTATTAATTCCAGATAAATGATGATCCACATCAAAATCCCTCCCGGAGGATAAAAGATGTTTTTGTAATCGATTTTTAATGTGTTCATAATTTTCAATAGTATAGATTTTTGATTATATAAGTTAAAAAACTTAACAGGAAAGGATACTAATTTGATAAGGCTTGAAAAAATATTGCAACAATTCAGTGTGTTGATTTTTCAAAAGTTGAATTGCCTCCAACTTTAGCTTGAGGTTTAAAATCAGGATTATCTCATATGGCTTTAGTCTAAAAGCGTATAATTTTGGCTAAAGCCCTATCTAAATAATTTCAAATACCCCAGCTAAAGCTGCTGCCAATTGAAACTATTTTTGAACTAAATCGCTACAAAATCTTAAATCCTTATTCTTAAATCAATATTATTCCCAGTCTAGTAGTCGTTTTTCACCCTCAATTTTCTTGATATCGGTGATATCCTGCGACATTTCTATGACTCCTTTGTAATTTTTATCGGCGTCCCTAACTGCAAAATAACGTATGTAGATTAAGCGATCTTTGAAGTTAATCCAAAACGAGGATTCGCTTTTGGTGCCTTTTCTAAATTCTTCCAAAATTTTGAGAACGGTTCCTACGCTTTTGGGCGGATGACAAAATTTTACTTCTCGACCGATAATTCCAGCACTTCGAGGAAAAACACGTTCTTCACCTCTATTATAGAAAATAACTTTATCATTTTCATCTACATAAGTAAGATCTAGAGGCAGGGTTCTAAAAAGCAAGTTCACCTGTTCTACCGTCATGTGTCCTTCGTCATAATGAGAAGTATTTTCTAAAGAGAATGGCATTTCCCTTACCGTAAAATCTTCACTTGGGTGAACATAAGCAACCGCTGGATATAGAGAAGGTGGTTGTGAAAGCATCCATCCAATTTCTTCTTCGCCTTCACGCATGGTAATCCAATCTTTTTCGGTCAATATGTCTAAGGCATTTGGAAACAAAACAGTTTCTTCGACATCCAATAATCGGTAAATTCCATTAATTAAATACGGTGCATTCTCCTTTATTTTTTCGAAATCCCTTGCGTCGATATGCTTACGCAAAATTTTAAATTGTTCTCTCAAATTATCATGAAACGACCACATTCCTTGAGACGGCCCTACCCAACCTTTTAGCTCCAAAAACGGAAAAAGTTGATTTTCTTTGCGTGCAAATCGTTTCTCAATTGTGTGTAATTGATTGAAAATATTAGTGTATTTCTGTAATTCGTCCTCTGGATTTACTGCAGCTAATTCTGTTAACAATGTATTTATAATTTTCTTTTCCTGAAAGTAAACCGAAACTGGGTGTCCTTCTGGAAGTGCTGTGGTATTTGATACTTCATTCATATCATTACTTATTTTTGATGTTTAATTTTCTCGTACAATTTCACTAAGGATTGCAACAGCTCAACGGGAGTCGTCAAAATCTGGTAGTGATTTTGTCCGAACATTTGTGGTAGATAATATTTGGCCTGAGCTTCAATGGCTAACGCATAGGAATTAATATTCCTACGGTTGAGCTCTCGAAGTGCTTGCTTAACATCATTAATACCGTATTTACCTTCGTATTTATCGTAATCATTGGGTTTCCCGTCAGAAATTAGAATAACCCATTTGTTTTTGGTGCTTCTGCTGTCTAATCGTGCGCCTGCATGTCGCAAAGCAGCACCAATTCGAGTATAACCGTTAGGTTCTATGGCTCCAATTTTATGCTTGGCTACGTCCCATTTTTCGTCAAAATCCTTAACCGTTAAGTAGGTCGAATAGTTGCGCGTTTTAGAATAAAAACTATCAATCGAAAAATCAATATTGAATTCATTCAACATTTCTCCAAAGAGAATAGAAACTTCTTTTTCGACATCAATCACCCGGTTTCCTGCCGCATAGCTGTCGCTGGAAAGACTGATATCCAAAAGCAGAAGAATCGATAAATCTTTGTCTTTTTTTCTGTTCGAAATATAAACATTCTCAGACGGCGTGCGTTTTGAATGAACATCTACATATAAATCTGTTAAGGCATCGAGGTCAAACTCTTCGCCTTGATTTTGACGTTTTTGTTGTTGCATTTTATTGTTAACGCTCGTCAACATTTTGCGTAAACCCATTAAGGTTGCCGCGTTCTTTGTAATTGTATTTTTATAATAATTGGCATCTGTTTTAAGCTGTGATTTGGGATAGACTTTACAGAAATTGTCTTTGTAATTGCGTTTGTCAAAATCCCATTCGTCATACTTAATATGAAAACCTTTGGCATCCACTTCGGCACTTTCGGAGATCGTAGCATTTTCTACAAAGTCTGCCTGATAAACCGAATGTGCAGTATCATCTACTCGTACGGTATATTTCATGCTCAACTCTTCTAATGCGTCTTGATGTTCCTCTAATTGATCTGAACCATCAAAATCACGCCAAACACCGTTGAATTCTTCGGCCGTTTCGACTTTTTCAAAATTATGGAGCATCACATAATCTTCTTGTTGTTTTTTATCTAATTCAACCGTAATTACTTCTTCTACAGCCGTTGCTTTCAAAGTAGTTGTAGGTTGCTGCTCCTTGGCTTTTTTTATTTTATCTGAAAAATTATCCAGTTTTTTATTGCTGTTTAACTCGATTTCATTTTGCATCCATTTTCCATACAACCAAGAATAATCGGCGGTGATCTTATCGGTTGCTTTTTGAGTGAAATGCTTTTTTATTTTCGAATGGAAATCGGCATCGATAGAAAATTCGGCAAATAAAATTGATAGAATTTCTTCGGATGTCTCCAATGCTTTTTGCTGTGAGAGTTCTAATGATTGCTTTCTTTCAGAAGGTGGTTTCCAGTTGAATTCCAAACGTTTTTGAATACTAAGATATACCACCCGAAAGAGATAGAAAGTAAGATTCTCATTCGTATTCTCTAAGTCCGAAAAAGATATTGGAAGGAAAAAATTATTGTTTTTATAACCGCCTTCTCTTTCCGCAGGATAAATATCGATAGGATCACCCGTCAATGCGCGCGCCAAAATCGTTAAACGTGGTTTGACATCATTCAACAGTACTGTTCTAGCTACAATTTCGGGATCAATTTTTCTGCTTTTTTTCAATTGCTTGAAAAATTTCCCTACTAAATATTCGTCTAATTCGAAACCCATAGTTTTAGTATTCAGTGTTCATTTTTTTAGTGATCAGTTCGTCTCTATGAATTCAATAAAGAGTTAAACAGTATTCAACTGGATACTAAAAACTGACTACTGAACACTTTTTTTATATCATCAAATCACACAAATCTTTTAATGCAACTAATGTTTGTAAATCGTCTGTTAACGGTTCCACAACTGCGACATGTACCGACGCTCTTTTTGGGTGCCCGCTATGAATAATCTTGGCGGCATTCACTAGTAAACGAGTGGAAACGGTTTCAGTTAAACCTAGTTCGGTTAGGTTTCTGATTTTGTTTCCAATGGCTACTAGCTTTTTAGCTGTATCGTGATCTATTTTTGTTTCCTTGACCAAAATTTCAATTTCAATTTGTGACTCTGGATATTCGAACGATACGGCTATAAATCGCTGGCGCGTAGAAGGTTTTAGTTCTTTAAATCCGCGTTGATAACCTGGATTAAAAGAAGCTACTAACATGAAATCGTCATGCGCTTTTACAGTTTCACCTAATTTGTCTATGAATAGTTCCCGTCTATGGTCTGTGAGTGAGTGAATTGCTACGATGACGTCTGGTCTTGCTTCGGCAACCTCATCAAGATAAATGATAGCTCCGTCCTTTACAGCAGTAGTTAACGGACCATCAAGCCAAACTGTTTCCGCTCCTTTTATGATAAATCGACCAATCAAATCGGTCGAAGAGGTTTCTTCGTGGCAACTTATGGTGATTAGTTTTTTGTCTAACTGATGTGCCATGAATTCTACAAAACGAGATTTTCCTGTTCCTGTAGGCCCTTTTAATAAAAAGGGAATTTTGTTTTTATAAGCGTGGTTAAAGACGTCAATTTCTTTTCCAACGGCATGATAATAGGGTGCGTTTTCTAACATCTTGTTTTAATTTTTATATAAAAAACCAGAATACCATAACAATTGCTTGTGGGACATCGCAATTCTAGAGATAGACAGTTAAAGTATTCTGGATATTTCAATTACAATATTGAGTTATTCGAAATAGGTTTGTAGTTTTAAATTACTTTTTTTCCTTTTTTCTGAGTAACGGTTGCTAGATTTTCAATTGTATGACCATCGATTTTGTAACCATCTACTCGCGGACTATCGTGCTCAGCTATTAAAGCTTCATCTGTAGGTGTACCATATTTTATGAAATCATAAATAAATAGTGCAATTCCAGTAGTAAACATCGTAGCACAGATCAGTAAAACAACAAAGTGAATTGCAATTTCGTCTTGTACGACCATGAAATCCATTTTCATTTTACGTTCCATATACACTTGTGCAACACCTGCTACACCAAAAGCGACGGTCATTCCTAAAATTCCAATATTTGATAACCAGAATGCCATCATTCCATGTGTGCTTTGATATCGTTTACGACCTGTTAAATTAGGAAGTGCATAACTAATAATTGCCAAAACAATCATCGCATAAGCACCCCAGAACGCATAATGCGCATGCATTGCTGTAACTAATGTACCGTGAGTGTAAAGATTGGTTTGCGGCAATGTATGTGCAAAACCAAGTAATCCAGCACCAACGAAGGAAACGATTGAGGCTCCAATTGTCCAAAATAAAGCAATTTTATTAGGATGGCTTTTTTCTCCTTTTCTATACATATTCACAGCGAATAACGCCATGGCTAAGAAAGCTAAAGGCTCTAAGGCTGAGAAAATTCCACCTACTACTAACCAAATTTTATTTACTCCGATGTAGTAATAATGGTGACCTGTTCCTAAAACTCCTGAAAGGAAAGTAAGACCTACGATTACGTATAACCATTTTTCGATTACTTCTCTGTCAACTCCCGTTAATTTGATTAATAAGAAAGATAAAATACCTCCCATGATTAATTCCCAAACCCCTTCAACCCATAGGTGTACTACCCACCAACGGAAAAATGAATCCATTACTTGGCTATCAAACCAAATCATCCCAGGGATATAAAGTAAGGCTGCGAATAGCAAACCCATTACAAGTACAATAGCTGTTGTTGTTTTCTGTTTTCCTTTGTATAAAGTTCCTATAATTAAGAACAAGAAAAGCAACACATTTACAACTACTAAATAGTCTAATTCTCTAGGGATTTCTAAAAATTTTCGTCCTTCCCAGTGATTAAAGTGAAAACCAACAATAGCGACAACACCAACAATGGCTAAGGATATCAGCTGGACATAAGCCCATTTGACGCTTATTAATTCATGCTGTGCTTCTTCAGGAATAATGTAATAGGCCGCCCCCATAAAACCTGTTAACAACCAGACTACCAGTAAATTAGTATGTACGGCGCGAGCTACGTTAAAAGGAATTATTTCGTGTAATCCTTGTATTCCTATTCGGTCAAATCCCATGATAAAACCGTAGACGATTTGAAGGGAAAAGAGTAGCATGCATAGGGCAAAAAACCAATAGGCTACTTTTTGTGATTTATATTTCATATTTGTATATTTTATTTGTTATCGGTCAACAATGGTATCGTCTTCTATTTAATGGCGTTTGTTTAAAACAAACATCTTGTTAATGGCGAGTTCATACCCTTTATTATTTAATTATTCTTGCTTCGCTAAAGGTGAAATTACATGCTCAAACCCATTCAAATCAAGTTTTCCAATCCATTTAAAATAAGCTACCATTGCATTTGCATCGGCTTCACTCATTTTATATGCCACCATTTTTCGTCCTCTTGGTGCCCATGGAACTGGAGACATTAATACGGCCTTAATGTAACCTTCGCCGCGGCGCTCTAGGACTTTTGTCAATTCAGGGGCGTAATAGCCACCTTCTCCCATAATACTATGGCATCCCATACAATTATTGGCTTCCCAAATTTCTTTTCCCCTCACTACCTCTTTGGTAATCTCGCTGTAATGCGTTTGATCATTTCTGGGCATAAACGAATAAATAGTCAATCCTATAAAGATTAAAAAGGTGACTAATGTTCCTCCCAGAAAAAATGCTCGTGCTTGTGATTTTGAAAGCATAATAATCTGTTTTTAGTTATTAAATAAAGTAATTTTAAATAAAGGATGATTTTGTCTTTTATTATATTGCAAAGATATAAAAGATAAATATATCTTTTTATTATTTT
Source organism: Flavobacterium sp. DW-iso2 (assembly GCF_058725285.1). NCBI lineage: Bacteria > Pseudomonadati > Bacteroidota > Flavobacteriia > Flavobacteriales > Flavobacteriaceae > Flavobacterium > Flavobacterium sp. DW-iso2. The sequence continues at coordinate 45,213 of NZ_JBZXDY010000027.1, forward strand.
TTTGATTTTTTTTAGCATTCTTTTATAAATAGAATTTTATTCGAACGATATAATCGTTATGAGACTACTACTATTGCTACTTCAATTAAAAACAATTACAAAAACACATATACTTACTAAATAGATAATTATAAAAATTACTATAATTACGGATAAAATTGTCTTTTATTAAAATAATTACTAAATTTGCTTTATCAAATAAATATAAAAAACAACAATATGGAAACTTTAGAAAAAATAACAATTGGAGAATATGTAGCAAAAGATTTTAGAACAGCCGCTTTATTCTCAAAATATGGCATTGATTTTTGCTGCAAAGGAAATAGAACAGTAGATGAAGTTTGTGAAAAAAAAGCAGTAAAACCAGAAGATTTACAAATCGAAATTGCTGCTATTTTGAATACTAAAAATGATTCTAGAATCGATTTTAATGCGTGGCCATTAGATCTTTTAGCTGATTATATCGAAAAAACACACCATCGTTATGTTGAAGAAAAAACACCTACCCTACTTCAATTTTTGGATAAATTATGTAAAGTTCACGGCGAGAGTCATCCTGAATTGTTTGAAATCAACGAACTCTTTAAAGGTTGCGCAGGAGAACTAGCACAACACATGAAAAAAGAAGAATTGATGTTATTCCCTTTTATCAAAAAAATGGTTACCGCATCAATTTCTGATGAAATAATTGCACAACCACATTTTGGAACCGTTAAAAATCCGATTGCGATGATGATGGCAGAGCACGAAGCAGAAGGAGATCGATTTGCTAAAATTGTGGAACTAACCAACAATTACACGCCACCAGCAGATGCTTGTAATACGTATAAAGTAACTTTTGCAATGCTTAATGAATTTGAACAAGATTTACACAAACACATCCATTTAGAAAACAACATTTTGTTTCCAAAAGCAGTGGCTTTAGAAAAAGAATTTGCTGCACAATCTTAAAAAAACACTAAACGAAACAACTATGGAGAATTACGTTATCAAAAGAAATGGAAAATACAAACCCTTTGAATCTTTTAAAATCAAAGATGCTATTGAAAAGAGTTTCAAAAGTGTCTCTGTAGTTGTTGACGAAAGTGTTTTTGGGAGTCTAAGTGAAATACTTGAAACCAAAGAAGTTTGGGCTGTTGAGGAAATCCAGGATTTAATCGAAAAAGCTTTCTTTGAGAATAATTATTTTGAAGTTATGCGTTCATTTATGTTGTTTCGCCATACTCGAAAACTACAAAGAGAACATGTAAATGGTTTGAACGACGACACTACTTATGTAGATAGTACACAAACCATTGAAGAATATATCGAACAAACCGATTGGCGCATCAATGCCAATGCTAACACCTCCTATTCCAACGCAGGGTTGATCAATAATGTTGCTGGGAAAGTGATAGCTAATTATTGGTTAGACAAGGTATATACCAAAGAAGAAGGGTACGCACACCGAAATGGAGACATTCATATTCACGATTTGGATTGCCTAACGGGTTATTGCGCTGGGTGGAGTTTGCGTGTTTTGCTGAACGACGGTTTCAACGGAGTTCGGGGACGTGTGGAGAGCAAAGCTCCTTCTCATTTTAGAGAAGCTTTGGGACAGATGGCTAATTTTCTTGGGATTTTGCAAAGCGAATGGGCAGGAGCGCAAGCCTTTAGTTCGTTTGATACCTATTTAGCTCCTTACGTTTTTGCAGATGATTTGTCCTTTGGTGATGTACTGAAAGCGGTTCGTAGTTTTGTGTATAATTTGAATGTTCCTGCTCGTTGGGGACAATCACCTTTTACTAATATTACTCTGGACTGGGTCGTTCCCGAAGATTTGAAAACCCAGATTCCGACCAAAAATGATTTGCATTTTTTCGAAAATAATAATCACGAAACTGTTTTGGCTAGAGCCAAAAAAAGAGGAGTTAACAAACTAACAGACTTGCGATACGAACATTTCCAAAAAGAAATGAATCTTATCAATAAAGCCTACTATATCGTAATGACCGAAGGTGATGCCAACGGACAACCCTTTACCTTCCCTATTCCGACAGTGAATATTACCGAAGAATTTGATTGGGAAGGTGAAAACACCGAATTGCTTTTTGAAAATACTGCCAAAATTGGTTCGTCTTATTTTCAAAATTTTATCGGAAGTCAATATGTTTTGGATGAAAATGGGAACCAAATTGAAAACGAAAACGCCTATAAACCCAATGCGGTTCGTAGTATGTGTTGCCGTTTGCAATTGGATTTACGGGAACTATTGAAACGTGGAAACGGATTGTTTGGTAGTGCCGAAATGACCGGAAGTATTGGTGTTGTGACTGTTAACATGGCGCGTTTGGGTTATTTATACAAAGGTGACAAAGCAGCATTATACCAACAACTAGATCGCCTTTTATATATTGCTAAAGCGACTTTGGAAAAAAAAAGAGTGTTCGTTCAAGAAATGTATGACCGTGGATTGTATCCGTACACCAAGCGGTATTTGCAACATTTCAGAAATCACTTTTCTACGATTGGTGTAAACGGAATGAACGAAATGATTCAGAACTTTACTAACAATGAGGATACTATTGCTTCTAACACTGGGATAGAATTTGCTGCTGGAATTTTGGACCACATTCGCAACCGAATGAAAGAGTTCCAAGAAGAAACAGGAAATCTCTATAATCTAGAAGCAACTCCTGCCGAAGGGACAACCTACCGTTTTGCCAAGGAAGACAAAAAGCGCTATGCCGACATTATTCAGGCGGGTCAGGAGGAGAATATTTATTACACCAACAGCTCTCAAATTCCAGTAGATTTCACACAAGATCCTTTTGAAGCTTTGCTGTTGCAAGATCAACTGCAATGCAAATACACTGGTGGAACCGTGCTTCATCTATATATGAGTGAGAAAATCAGTTCTCCTGAAGCGTGTAAGCAGTTTGTCAAAAAAGTAATCTCTAATTTCAAATTGCCTTATATCACGGTAACTCCTGTATTTAGCGTGTGTCCTGTACATGGATATTTGAATGGCGAACATGAATATTGCCCAAAATGTGATGAAATATTGATTGAAGAAAAGAAGCAAGGTCATAAGGTTAACTAACTAATTTAAAAGTTAAACCATTAAGAAATTAATGGTTCATTAAGACTTAGCTTTTCTTCATTTCTTAATGATAAAAAAAACAAAAAACATGAAAACAAAAGCAAATCAGATTTTAGAAGAGAATCAAAAATTGAGAACAAAATGCCTGGTATATACTCGCGTAATGGGGTATCACAGACCTGTAGAAAGTTTTAACATAGGAAAAAAAGGTGAACACAAACAACGAACTCATTTTACAGAAGGAAAATGTTGCTAAACCAATTTATAGCATCACTCCATTTACCTTATTAGATTACCCACATAAATCAGCTTGCATACTTTGGTTTGCAGGCTGTAATATGCGGTGTTTGTATTGTTACAATCCCGAAATTGTTTTTGGTAAAGGCAGTATTTCTTTCGAAAAAACATTAGCATTCTTAAACAGCAGGAAACAATTACTAGATGCTGTAGTCTTTAGCGGAGGCGAATGTTTACTTCACAAAAAGAGTATTGTGTTTATTGAAAAAGTCAAAAAAATGGGCTTTCTGGTCAAAATAGACACCAATGGTTCGCAACCCCAAGTACTTGAGGAATTAATCGAAAAAGAGCTGATTGACTATGTTGCTCTTGATTTTAAGGCGATGCCCGATAATTTTGAAAAAATAACACAATCAAATCTTTTTGTCCCTTTCGAAAAGTCACTACATTTATTGCTTGAAAGTCGATTGCCGTTTGAAGTTCGTACTACGGTGCATTCCGATTTATTAAAGAAAGAAGATATTCATCAAACGATTCTTTATTTGGAAAAAGCAGGATATAATGGAAATTATTACATTCAGCATTTTGTAAACGGAACGACTACTATTGAAAAATTAGGTTATTCGTTCAAGGAATTAGAAAAAGAAAAACTTTCGACAGAAAAAATAAAAGTACATTTTAGAGGGTGATTATTCCATTGTCTTTAAAAACCATTAATTTAAAAATAGCTCATGAGCGATACTAAACCATTAAAAAGAGCCCCTGAATTACAACCTTTAAGCCACGATCATCATCACGGATTATTGCTATGCTGGAAAATACGCACTGGAATAAAAAAGGAAGTGTCACTAGAACGCATTAAAGAATACACCGATTGGTTTTTTGAAAAGCATTTAAAACCCCATTTTGAATTAGAAGAAAAATATATTTTTACGATTTTAGGTGATGATAATCCATTGATTGAACAAGCGTTGTCAGAACATAGTCGTCTCAAAGATTTATTCAACGCCACTACAGATTTAAAAGAAAATCTTAGTCTAATAGACATAGAATTGGAAGCACACATTCGTTATGAAGAGCGCGTATTGTTTGCTGAAATTCAAAAAGTAGCCACCGCGGATCAATTAGCAAAAATTAAAGAAATTCATACCGAAGAAGCTTTTGTTGAAAAAGATGATAATGCATTTTGGCTTTAAAAATTATATTTTGAACCATCAATAAATTAAGAAAAGTTAAGGCTTTATATCCTTAATTTCTTAATGGTTATATTTCTAAAATTCAGCAGAAAGTTACGTTTCGTATTAGAGACTGATTATGAAAAAACATTGGATAGTAATTTGTTTTGCAAATTTTTTTATTGCCTCGTTAATGGGACTGCTACTTCGTTGGATGTATGTTGCGCCTATCGAAGGCGTGAATTTTCAGTTTTTAATGCATGGTCATTCTCACGTAGCCATGTTGGGCTGGGTTTATATGATGCTGTATTGTTTAATCATTTATAATTTTGTTCCAAAAGAAGCACAACAAAAACGAATTTACAATCGCTTATTTTGGATTACTGAAGTCGCCGTCATTGGCATGATGCTGGATTTCCCTGCTCAAGGTTATGCTTTTGTCTCTATCCTTTTTTCTACTCTTCATATTTTTTGCAGTTATTATTTCGCTCGACTCATTTGGAAAGAGGCAAAACCCCCTACTTTCCCCGAAAAAAGAATGTTGCGTACCGCTTTACTTTTTATGGTTTTCTCTACTTTCGGAGTTTGGTGTCTGGGACCAGCGGTTGGATTACTGGGAAAATCAAGTGCTTTTTACCAAATATGCATTCAGTATTTTCTACATTTTCAATTTAATGGTTGGTTTTTATTCGCTGTATTAGCTTTGTTTTTTAAACAAATAAAATTAAAAATTGACGAGAAAAAATTCCGTTTGTTCTACACCTTATTCGTTATTGCAACAATCATGACTTTGGCTTTGCCGGTAAGTTGGTTTCTTACCAATCCTGTTTTTTATTGGATAAATGTTGTTGGTGTGGTGCTACAATTAGTTACTGCTGTACTTTTTATTCAAAATACCAGATCACAATTACGCGGTTTTATCGGTACTTTATCGTCTTTAGAAAAAACAGTTTATGGCTTTGCTCTATTTTCGTTGGTATTAAAAATCGGAATTCAATTGGTTGTTTTAGTACCTGAACTGGCTCAGATGTCACACCAAATTAGGAATTTTGTTATTGGATATATTCATCTGACCATGCTTGGCATTATAACTGGATTTCTGTTCGGTTTTGCATTGCAACATCAATTTTTAAATACTAAAAACGCATTTCATAAAGGGGGTATCCAAGTTTTTTTGATAGGTTTCGTAACTACCGAGATCTTGTTGTTTCTGCAAGGATTGTATTTATATTTTGATACAGGAGCGCTTCCTTACTATTATCTTAGTTTATTCATTGGTAGTGTACCATTGGCCGTTGGACTATTAATCATAACTGTGAATTTACTAATTCAATTAAAAAGAAAGCAAGTTGTTACCCAAAACTATCCTATTTAATACCTAGAACAAAACTTATTTCGTAATTTTGAAAAAAACAAATTATGTTTTCAAAAACCTGTGAATACGGCATTCGTGCTACTATTTTTATTGCTTCTGAATCTTATCAAGACAACCGAGTGGGACTGAAAGATATTGCGCGAAAAATAGATTCTCCTGAGGCTTTTACAGCCAAAATTTTACAGATACTTTCCAAAAATAATATTATCCATTCTATAAAAGGAGTTGGTGGCGGTTTTGAAATTCCTAAAAAAAGTATGAGCCAAATAAAGCTAATACAAATCGTATCAGCAATTGATGGTGATCGTGTTTTTACAGGTTGTGGATTAGGCCTAATTCACTGTTCTGAGGAACATCCTTGCCCGGTTCATGAAAAATTTAAAACCATTAGAAATGAATTGACTTTCATGCTTGAAAATACCAATCTAGAGGAACTTGCACTGGGAATTAAATCGGGTGATACCTTCTTGAGGTATTAATCTTTCTTGTAAGACTCAATCCATTGCTACTTTCATAAAATTTTATTTGTTTTGTTTATAGTTAAAACCTAATATTTATCATGTTTTCTGTTTTTTTTAAGAAGTATTTTTGATTAAAATTATCATCATGCATTTCTGGAAAAAAAGGACACAAATTGAAAGACAGTTAAGAATTCAACAAGCATTAAGTGAAAATGTTAATTTTTCACATGACACTTCTTTAGGTTACCCCGCATCTAAATTAGATGGAAAAGTGTTTAATGAAGATGCTTCTTTTTTAAAAAATGCTCCTATTTTACAAACATATGTTGCAAATCCCAACCATATTGGCTGTCACACTTTTGGTCATTCAGAAAAAGCATTTAAAGGAACACAGGAAATTGAGCGAGAAGTATTAAACGTACTTGCTGTTGATGTTTTTAAAGCTGAACTTAACTCTTTTGACGGATATATTGCTACAGGTGGTACCGAAGCAAATATTCAGGCAATCTGGATGTACCGTAATTATTTTATAAATAAGCTCGCTGCAAATCCAACTGAAATAATCATTATTGCATCAGAAGATACTCATTATTCGATTCCTAAAGCAGCTAATTTATTGATGTTAGATTGGTTAAAAATCCCTGTTGATTTTAAGACTCGTCTTATTGACTCCAATATTTTAGAAAACAAGATAATTAAAGGGAAAATTGAAGGGAAAAAATATTTTATTGTGGTCTCAAATCTGGGCACCACCATGTTTGGCGCAGTTGATGATCCCAATGATTATATTCAAATTCTTGATAAACATCATTTAAATTATAAAATCCATATAGACGCTGCTTATGGTGGTTTTGATTATCCATTTAGTAATAAAGCAAGTAGCATTAACTTCGAAAATCCAAAAATTAGCTCCATAACTATCGACGCTCATAAAATGCTTCAAGCTCCTTATGGAACTGGAGTTTTTATTTGTAGAAAAGGATTAATAGAAAATGTCCTTACTAAGGAAGCTGAATATGTTAAAGGCATGGACTTAACCTTGTGCGGGAGTCGTTCTGGTGCTAATGCAGTAGCTGTTTGGATGATATTATTTACTTACGGCACTTATGGTTGGTGTGAAAAAATTCGTGTTTTACAAATGAGAACAGAATGGCTATGCGAACAATTACAAATTTTAAATGTAAATTATTTTAGAGAAAGCTATATGAATATTGTCACTATTGACGCTAGCTCTATTAGTCCCGAACTAGTTGAAAAATATGATTTAGTTCCCCAAAAACATGATAAAAATAATCAATGGTATAAAATTGTAATAATGGACCATGTTGAAATCGATCATTTATTCGCTTTTATAAGCGATTTAAAAATAACAATTCATAAAAACATCGAAATAGCTCTTTTGTAAAACTAATCAAGATCGCCAAAAAAAATCACAACAGCTATTACAATAACAAAGATTTTTTGCCAATTTTGACGAATTTAAAATATGTAAAACTACTAAAAATGAACAGTTTAAAAGAAAAAATATTAGCATTAAAAAAAGAAAAAAACGCAGTAATTCTAGCCCATTATTATCAAGAAGCTGCTATTCAGGATGTAGCGGATTATGTGGGCGATAGTTTAGGATTATCGCAGGAAGCAATGAAAGTGGATGCTGACATTATACTTTTTGCAGGAGTTCATTTTATGGCTGAAACCGCCAAAATATTAAACCCGACTAAGAAAGTAATTTTACCAGATATAAAAGCAGGTTGTTCGTTAGCAGAATCCTGTCCACCAGATTTGTTCCAACAATTCATAGACCAGCATCCAGACCATATTGTCATCAGCTATGTGAACTGCTCTGCCGAAATTAAAGCATTAAGCGACATTGTTTGTACCTCATCAAATGCGGTAAAAATAGTAGAATCAATACCAAAAGATAGACCGATTATTTTTGCGCCAGACAAGAACTTAGGGAAATATATTATTGAAAAAACAGGGCGTAACATGCTGGTATGGCGTGGCTCTTGTGTTGTACACGAAGCCTTTTCACTAGACAAATTAATCGAAGTCTACAAGTTACATCCAGATGCTACAATCATTGCCCATCCTGAGTCAGAAACACATATTTTAAAAACCGCGAGTTATATAGGTTCAACAGCAGGAATGATTGAATATGTAAAAACAAGTTCTAACAACAAATTCATTGTCGCTACCGAAGCAGGAATTCTTCATAAAATGCAACAAGAAGTACCGGAAAAAATATTGATACCGGCGCCAGCTAAAGACGATAACACTTGCGCTTGTAGTGAATGCGCCTATATGAAAATGAATACTTTAAAAAAAGTATACAATTGTTTGCTAAATGAAACTCCAGAGATTAATGTTCCCGAAAATATTCGTAAAAAAGCATTACTTCCTATTGAGCGTATGCTAGAATTATCCAAATAATGATACATACAAATTACTTAATCATTGGTTCTGGAATAGCGGGATTGACCTTTGCTATAAAAATTGCAGATCTATTCCCTGATAAAAAAGTTACGATAATTACAAAAGCATCGGCAGACGAATCGAATACAAAATATGCACAAGGAGGAATTGCCATTGTGACCAATGAAACTGAAGATTCCTATCAAAAACACATCGAAGATACCTTGATTTGTGGTGATGGACTCTGTAATATAGATGCAGTAAAAATGGTAGTTACCGAAGGCCCTGAACGTTTGAAAGAACTGATAGCTTGGGGAGCTAAATTTGATACCAATTCCAAAGGAACTTTTGACCTAGGTAAAGAAGGAGGCCATTCTCAAAACAGAGTCGTACATCATAAAGATCAAACTGGTTTCGAAATTGAACGCGCTATACTTGAACAAGTATATCAAAAAGAAAATATTACAGTTCTAGATCATCATTTTACCCTTGATTTAATTACTGAAAACAATCGTTGCCTGGGTGCCTATGCTTTAAATCAAAAAATAAACAAAATCGTTACATTTCAATCTGAATATACTTTACTAGCCACTGGTGGTATTGGACATCTTTATGGACATACCACGAATCCAGTGATTGCAACAGGAGATGGTATTGCTATGGCTAGTCGTATCAATGCAGTCATCAAGGATATGGAATTTATACAATTTCACCCCACTGCATTATATGAGGCTACTGCTGGTTCTGCATTTTTGATTTCGGAAGCAGTTCGCGGATTTGGTGCTTATTTACGAACTAAAAACGGATACCGATTCATGCTTGATTACGACCAAAGAGAAGAATTGGCTTCCCGAGATGTCGTTTCGCAAAGTATTGATATGGAACTAAAAAAATCAGGTGACAAATGTGTTTATTTAGATTGCACCCATTTAGACATAGAAGCTTTTACAAAACATTTCCCTATGATTTATGAACGTTGTAAAAGCATCGGCATAGACATTGCCAAAGATTGGATTCCAGTAGTTCCTGCCCAGCATTATCTTTGTGGCGGTATTGTGGTGGATAAACACGGAAAAACATCTATCGAAAATTTATTCGCCTGCGGCGAATGTTCCCAAACGGGATTGCACGGCGCCAACCGACTGGCCTCCAACTCCCTACTGGAAGCCTTAGTATATTCAGATAAAATCTATAATTATTTGTCGAAAGCCTCCTTAAAAAACCAAGATGCAATCAATTTAATTTCGAATTGGATTGTATTAGACAAACCTGAAGTAAATTTAAATTTTATTAATACTAAGAAAGCAGCATTACAGCTTTTAATGCGACAAAACGCAGGAATCGTTCGCAATAACATCGATTTACTTAATGCAAAAGAACAATTGCTACAGTGGCAAAACGAACTAGACCATTTGTCTAAAACCCATCAAATCAATATTGCTTTATGGGAGCTACAAAATATGATTATCGTAGGTTATTTAATCGCACAAGATTCTATTAGGAGAAATGATAATCGAGGTGGTTTTATGAAAGTGTAACGAATTTTGTGTGAAATTCAAAAAAAACTCCATTTTAACTATTTAAAAACAGGAAGGGTTTATCCTCAATATATACTAATCAATCACAATTTCTTTTCCATAATATAATCTTCCATAAGGTAACCCTCGCCAAAAGTGATGTCGACCTCTTCGGTTATTTCAAAACTAATTTTTTTGTAGAAGTTAAGCGCCGTATTGTATCTGTCTACATTCAAAGAAATTATTTCAGATTCTTCTTTTAAAGCAGATTGCTCCACAGCATCGAGTAACGTTTTACCAATACCTTTTCCTTGGGTTTCTGGTAGAATATAAATTTTATGAATGTGGGTTTTATTTTTATTTTGATAATTATGCGGATGCTACGACGCTAAACAGTCCTATAAAAGTACAGCTCGTACTGAATGATTTGAGCATCTTAAATCGTCAAGTGCGACTGAAAGCCTATTTTAAAGGCAACGGCATCCAGTTTAACACCAATGATTATGTGGTGGGAGAAAAAGCTTTGTATCTGGAGGGAGGAGTTCCATTACAATTGACAAATGTGGAGTTAGCCCCTTATTTTAAGTTCCAAAACCTACAGGGCTTGAACCCCAACGTCTATGCAAATGCATTACCCGAAGGTATTTATGAGTTTTGCCTTGAAGTATATGATGTACTGACTAATAAAAAATTATCTCGCAAATCCTGCGTGACCACCGTTATTTTCCAGAATGACCCACCGTTTTTAAACCTGCCCACTAACAAGCAGGAAATCATGCAGCAAAACATACAAAACATTGTTTTTAGCTGGACTCCGAGAAATATAAATGTGAGTAATGTAGTCTATGAGTTTTCTTTGGTAGAGATTTGGGACAACAACACCCCAGTAGAAAATGCCTTTTTATACTCGCCACCATTATACACCACTATGGTACGCAACACTATTTTACAATACAGTATCAATGAACCCCAACTGATACCTGGCAAACGCTATGCTTGGCGCGTGAAAGCGATGGCGATGGCCAATGCCGAAGAAATAGGCGTGTTTAAGAATAACGGTTATAGTGCCATTTTCTCTTTTGACTATCTGATACAATGCCAAGCACCACTGGGGATTGCGGCAGCCGAAGTGAGCCAGGATCAAGCTAAGATCACTTGGAGTGGCGCATTAGACAATTATGATTATGAGGTAAAATACCGCCCAAAAAGTGCCAAATCAGACTGGTACAATCTCATTACACCAAGGGAGTATGCTACCCTAAGCAACCTAAAACCTAATACGACTTATGAGTTTAGCGTAGGCGCTTCCTGCCAGAAAGGGAAATACACGCACAGTACACTCCAGCAGTTTACTACGCTTGCAACAGAGGAAACTGCTTTTGCAGGCTGTAATCTTACACCGGATCCTGTGGATCTTTCTAATCAAAACCTATTGCCTAATTTGTTTGCCAATGATGTGGTCAAAGCGGGTGATTTCCCTATTGTGGTGCTTAAAGCCACGGGTGCCAACGGTCGCTTTTCTGGAGAGGGTTATGTGACTTTTGCTTTTCTGGAAAAATTCAGGACGTTAATTGATGCTGCTGATGCTCTAGGAGGAGATAAAATAGACATTAGCAAATTCAGCCGAATCAAAGTTACATTTGACAACATAGGAGTGAACACTGATTTCAAATTGATTTCAGGGGTTATCAATGCTAGCTATGACAAAGAATGGGGCAGTATTGTCGATGGGGATAAGATAGTGAATGATGTCTTTGGTGACAATGGAAAAGTGGTAGTGGCAACACTAGATTTTGAAGTTGCGTCAATAACCAAAAATGCTGATGGATCGACAACCATAACGGGAACAAATGGTACACAGATGAATGTACCAGTAAGTGTAAACGATAAAGAATTTAAGGACTCAAAAGGTCAAATAATAAAAGTTCCTGCCAATGGCAAAGGGGAATCGACAATTGAACAAGCCGCAGCCGGCGGAGCAGCAACAGCCGCCAATACCAATGGCATGAGCTCTGGTGGCGCTGTTACCCAAATATCCTCGGCAGATGTAGTTATTACTTTTGAGAATGACAAAGACAGCAAATACGCCTTTGATCAACAGGCGGATACTGACACGGGCACGCTAAAAGGTACGTATGAAACCATCCCAATGAAATCAGGGGCGGTTTATAATGTAGGCTACAAGGCCGTTTCTGACCTGAACGGGGAAGAAACTTTTATTGCCAAAGCCACTTTCAAAAACGGGAAAACCAAGGACAACATCGTTTTTAAAACTGATAAGGGAGCTAAGGTTGAAACAGAATGGATAGATGCTACAACGGCAAGAATCACGATTAAGAAAACTTTTGACTTCGCCAAAGAAAGTATTATTGCCACGGTAAGCCCAACAACCCCAAAAACGGAAGAACCAAAAGCCAAGGATGACATTGCGGGTAAAGTAAATATTTGGCATCTTTCACAAAAACCTATCAACGTTACCTTAGTAAGTGTAAATGGTGCCACAATACCAGCAAAAGCACCTGAGGATCTAAATACCATTTACAATAAAGCAGGAGTGCGATTTAGTGTGAAAGAGGAGAATATAAGAATTGACAATTTACCTAATAAAATAATTTGTGGTTCTAGTGATCTCTTGAACACCTATACCCTAGATCAAATAAGCATTACTACTGCAATCCGGAAAGCCCTTGGTAGTAGTTATGATAAGGAAACGTATTACATACTTTATACAGGCAGTACCGCTGATAACGGAGTCGACGGTTTCATGCCATTAGGACGCCAGTATGGTTTTATTTTTGACAATAAAAATCACACATTAGCACACGAATTAGGACACGGAGCGTTACGACTAGAGCACCCTTTTACCGAGTTTAAAACGACTAAAGGCAGCACCACATTATTAATGGATTATGCCGACGGAACTAAACTAGACCACAACAACTGGCAAAGCATTCACGGTGGCGGATGGAAACCGTATTTGTTTCAGAATGATGCGGATGGGGCTTTGGCAGGCGGTTATGCAATTGCTCCAGATTGGAGTTTTGTGAGTAATGGGTTGGAAGGTACAGTAAAGGCTAGTGGTGATAGTGACTCTAAAGGTTTCTTGCGAGGTATTGTTGTTAATGATGTTACCTATATATGGGATGGAAAATCCAAATATTTAAATGAAAATTCTATACCCTATACAAATCCACAAATTTTGCCTAAAGAGGATAAAGACCTTATATTTTTATTCTTTGAAAATCAAAGTTCTCGTGGAAAGTATATAAAAACGGTCTACAAAGAATTAGCAAGTATTATCAAATCAAAAAGCGATAAAGATTTAAGTGATTTTATTACGAAGCATAGTACTCCCGATTTATACACAAAAGGGAAAGATGAAAAACGTAATACCTATTGGGGTTATGTAGGCTGTAGCAATTGTGATAGTAATGGGGTTGAGAATGGAAGTAACTCTGCAGGTTTGGTAGTAGATAAAACCTCTAAAATTTCAGCAGAAGAATTACAAAAGTTAATAGCTCAAGTAAGTACATCAAACCAAGTTAATGGTATAAAAGCTAAAATCTTTATAACCGAAAAAGAAGACGCAAAATCAATTGCTGAGGTAGAAAAAGCAATAGCCGAATTAGAAAATTCTGATAAACGAGAAATTTATATCTGGGCTAAAAACTATGAAGCCACAGCTAACTTTGATCTTGAATTAGCGTATGGAAAAGGTTTGAGTAGTAAAGAAAAACTGGACTTTGATCATTTTGAAGCTACCATAAAAAGTATAAATAATCAAAAAGAATCGTGGTTAGCATGTATAAAATTTGAAGGAACATATACTTACTTTAATCCGCTTACGGCAATGCTTGATGGACTGGCAGGACTTATTGGAAAAGCTGCTATACCCGAAAAATATTATAATCCGGACGTGCCAGATTACAACCCATTTCCAGCAAAAATATATTCTTATGCTTCGGGTAAAATCTTGACCGAAATTAACAGTAAGGACCAGTATCGTCTTAGCCGACAGGAATTTGCTTTAGTATGCGGTGCATGGAATGGTTTAGTAGGTACTGTAGAAGCAGTACCAGCAGGAATTTCGATGCTTACCAAATTGCAAGGCTCTGCATTAGATGTCATTATCAACCACGAAGGCGCTAGAGATAAACTAATCAAAACGCTCAGTAAACTCAACAAAGAGCAAATAAGCATACTTTTTGGAACTATTGGAGAGGAAATAGATAAAGGTTACGATAAATACACCAGTAATCCCTGTATGGTCTCCTACGCTTCAGGTCAAGCTGTTTTTGTAGTAGCCTCATTGTTTATAGGAGCTGGAGAAGCCAATATTGCAAAAACTTTCTTGCAAACTTTAGAAAAACTAGATGTTGCAGGACAGTTAATAGGGAAAGCCTTTATGTGGGGTGGAAAATTAGTCAAGCCAATACTAAATCCTATTAGTAAAAAAATTAAATTTGCATTAGCCGAAGGGGTACAATTTATTAGACATACTAATTTAAAGATATCACCTTCATCTAATTTATATTGTGGTTTCCCAGTTTTTAATATAAAATTAATTCGAAAAGGAGATCAATTTACAGCATCTGAAATAAATGCTTTAAATGCTAAAGTAGAGGAAGCGATCAAGGGACAAGGCGGACGAGAAAAACTGCCTCTTGATGAATTTGAAAACCGAATTGTAGAAATTGACATCAACGGCGAAAAGGTTCCAGTAATTGTTGGTACAGAAAGTGGATTATCTAAAATAGATGATGGGGTTGGTCTACAAGGGGCGGGGAGTGCGCTTGTTCAATCGTTATCGCCTTCTTTAAAAAGTATTCACAATAAATTAATATCTGGTGGAGTACAAATTTTTGAGCAAGGGAATGTAATAAAATATGTTACAAAAAGCGGCAATGAATTTGCTAAAATTGAGAATGGTGTATTTAGCGTGTCTTTTACTAGACCAAATATTCCTTTGCCATCAACCTATTTGAAGGAAGAATATATTGTTAGTCATCTAAATAAATTTGAAAACGAAGGAACAGTATCAAGAATTGTTTCTAAAAACGATTATAGCAATTACGGAGTAGGAAAGCCAGATGCTGGTAAAATGGAATTTGTAGGCTTAAAGTCGGAAATTGACAATATTCTAAAATTGCCTTTAAATGAGCAAGCAGCAAAACTTGGAATCCCAATTGATCAATTACAGAACGGAAATTTAGTTAGAATTGATTTTAAGTTATCAAGCACTTACAAAGCTCAAATGCCTACCGGTAATGAGTTTGGGGCAAATTCTCAGTGGATACCTGGAGGAAAACTCCCAACTGGCTTAAATGAAGCTGTAATCAAGACAGAAGGTATGCAATTAAATGTAAATTATTTTGTAAAAGACTTATAAATAGAACAAATGATTAAAGCAATAACAAAAAACAACTGGGATTTTACACTTTATGAAGTTGGACAAGACTATATTTTTTCTGTGGTATTTTTTAATAGTATGGTTGATTTCTCTAGGAGTTTTAAATTAAACGAAAATGAAAAGACATTTAATTTCGAGCAGCTTAAGGAGTTGTCTGAACTAATCAGAAACGACTATGATTCATATAAAGAAAGAGAAATTATACCAGCAATTACAAAAGAAGATTTAAATTCTTGAAGCCCCCCGCTGGCTTAAGCGTGTGCTAGCGCGAGCGTCTCGCTCGTGCCCGCAAAGTAAACACAACCCCGATGGCTCGGCTCGGATATGTCCACTCAACGATAGTGCGGAATTGTATTCCGTACCCCCCCGCTGGCTTAAGCGTGTGCTAGCGCGAGCGTCTCGCTCGTGCCCGCAAAGTAAACACAACCCCGATGGCTCG
>NZ_JBZXDY010000028.1:0-56113 GCF_058725285.1 Flavobacterium sp. DW-iso2
GAGTCTTGCATTTGGTATAATTTGGAAACACAAATATCAAGATTTTAATATTTCCCCACAACATTTTGTCTTGATCCGTTTTTTCGTTTTCACTAAAGGCAAAATAATGTTAATTTTGATAGATATTGCGTGTTATAATTGTTAATATTTTTGTTTAATTAAACCATTTTTACGATTTTAAAAGTTTACTTTCGCTGAAGTAGCGATTATTCTATAAATGTCTAAACAACAAATTCAAGGGCTTTTATTTTGCTAGATTGGTGATTTTCCATATGGGGTCTTAAACTGATTTATAGTCAATAAAAAGTAATAGTTTTTTCAATTAAATTAAATCAAAACAAAATATTCTTGAATGAAATTACAAAATAGGTTTTTTCTGTTTTTCATATTTACACTCTCTTTTTCATCATTTGGTCAATACTTCCCCTCCAAAAACTACACAACCGCAGATGGTTTGCCTAATAATGCGGTGCGATCTTTATTTTTAGATTCTAAGAACGTATTATGGATTGGTACAGAAAATGGCGTTTCCATAATGCAGAATGGAGTATTTTCAACAATAGATGAATCCAAGGGCTTAGGACATAACAGTTGTTGGGATATTTCACAAGATACGAATGGTAATATGTGGTTTGCCAGTTACGGAGGTGGTGTCAGTAAATTTGATGGTCAGAAATTTACTGTTTTCACGCAGAAAGAAGGCTTACTCGCCAATAAGACAAGAAAGGTTTTTCCTTATAAGAATAAAATGTATGTTGGCACAGAGCAAGGTGTTTCTATAATTGACATTTATAGTAATAAAGTCATTACGCCAATTGTACTAGTCCATAAAGAGGATTTTATATGTATTTCGTTTTTTGAATATGGCGGTATAGTATATTTTGCTTCCGTTTTTGATGGTTTGTATAAGATTGACGAATCGGGTTCATTTCCCAAGATAATTCCTGTAATTTTTCATAAAAACACTTATGGTTTAGGTCTTTTTGGTTCTAGTTTATACAGCGGAAATAATGGTTTTGTTGATAGGTTTGATATATTAGATATTAAAAAAGGTAAATTGGGCTCTTCTCAATTTGGAAAATCAACGGTTTGGCAATTTGCTAAGGATAAAAGAAACATCGTTTTTGCAGCTGCTTGGGGTATTTATAATCCTGATGGCGGGTTGTATCGTATTGAGAATGATGAAATGATTAATATCTCTGATTTGTATGGAATCGATTCCAAAGTTTTACTCAATGTCGTTTATAATAAAAAAGAAGACATTTTATATGTTGGCTCGAATGATAAAGGAATCTATGAAGTTCGATTAGATAAAATGATTGATTATTCTCCATTTTATGGATATTCAGTCATAAATTTTGAGAATAATGGGAAACAAAAAATTGTTTTACACAGTAAGGGAGTTAGTATTTTAAATACAGATAAAGAAATTTTAAAAACGGTCTCGCTGCTTGATTTTAAAAAAGCTGAACAAGCCTTTTTAAATAAAGGAAACAATATAATAAATAAGCAAGGAGTTGAGTCAAGAGATTTTGAACTCAATTTCAATATTAAAGCCGATGGAATTGTGTTTTATGAAATGGTAAAACATAAAACGTCATTTTGGATTGGTAGTAATATTGGTATTTTCGAAATGAATTCAGAAGGGAAGATTATCAATTATATCCCTAAACACAGTCTTAAATTTGGGTTTTCATCAAATGATAAATTTATTGAAACGATTACTTATGCCGGAGTTAGGGTATATGATGATATCTATTCTCTTAAAAGTACCCATTATTCTAAGTTTGAAAAAAACACGCCAAAATATATCGTACAAATATTAAATAATAAGAACAAAACGTATCTTCTGTCGGTTTTTAATGGCTTGTATGTTTATCACAATAATCAATTTCAATCGTATTTAGCTGATGGTATTTGGAAAGAAAATAAATTCAAGCATATTACGGTAAATGAAAAAGACCAACTTATATTAGCTGCTGAATTTGGAAATGTATTTATCGTGGATGATAGGGCCGCTTTTAAAGTATTGGATACAATCAAAAAAGAGGATTTAATTGGTAAAACAATCCTTTTTCTAGAAGCTTACAAGGATTATATTTTTATTGGTACTGAAAAGGGAATCAATATTTATCAAAATGGAATCTTCCGGTTTATTAATAAAGAGCAAGGTTTGAATGACTGTAATTTCACTGTTTCCCAAATCAGGGATAATGAGTTATGGTTGGGAACAAAAAATGGTTTTTATACTGTTGATTTAGATATATTTTTAAAAGAGCAGATTGCCGTTTCAGGTATAGATATAACTAAGATAACAGTTAATAACATTCCTGTCAGTAGATCTAATTATAAATGGTTTAGGTATTCTTCTAAAAAGATAGTTTGTGATTATCAACAAAATTCTTTTTTAATTGATTTTGTTCCCAATGGAAACCCCTTTCCTGAAAAATTAAAATTTAGATATCGTTTAAAGTCAACTAATAGATGGAGTCCATACAGCGATAAGACCAATTTGTTTTTACCGTATTTACCCTATGGCAAGTATGAAGTACAAATTGAAGTATTTGATCTGAACAATGGTTTGGCGCGTGTTTTTAATGTATTGTCGATTCAAATTAGGCCTCCATTTTGGTTAGCTTGGTGGTTTATTTCTCTTATTATTATAATTGTTTTTGGTATTGTAGTTTATATAATCATACGTAGAAATAATAGCGAAAAAGAAAAAGCAGAAAAGGAAAAACAAATAACAGAGGCCAAACATGAAGCTTTGTCTAACCAGATGAATCCTCACTTTATTTTTAATGCTTTAAATTCTATTCAAGAGTATGTTGGTTCAAATGACGAACACAATTCCTCATTATACATTAGTGAATTTGCAGGATTGATGAGAAAAACTTTAAAAAACTCACCAAAGCAAACAATTACTATTGAAGATGAAATAGAGTATTTAAGTAGTTATATCTATATTGAAAATAGGCGTTTTAAAGACCGTGTTGCAATTGAAATTTTCATTGATCCTTCAATTGATATGAAGGTATTAGAAATTCCACCCATGTTAATTCAGCCTTTTGTGGAAAATGTTTTTGTTCACGCTTTTGATGAATGTCATCTTTCACCAAAACTGAAAATATCTTTTGAAATGGTCGCTGATAATATTTTAGAATGTAAAATTAGTGATAACGGAAAAGGCTTAAATACACATAAACAATCTAAATTCCACGTTTCAAGAGGTATTGCGTTGGCTAGAGAGCGAATTATTTTATTGCAGCCCTCTAATATGGATCCCATCCATCTTAATTTTACGGAGAATGAGGGTACAACGATTACGATTCGACTGATTATTTAAGAAATAGGTGTTTTGGGTTGCTAAATTGCATCAACTTACTAAGGTGCTAATAATTTTTATGGCAGTTAATCTAAATTAAAAATTATGTACTACTTTAGGGGTGGATTTTTAGAAATAATGCTCAAATACTTTCAGCTATGAAAAGAAGAACTTTTTTAACTACAACAACTATGGCTTCTGCTGGTCTTAGTGCTTTTTTCATTTCGGGTTGTACTAATATAAAAAAGAACGAGGAACCAGATGTTGTTGCGGATTCTACAGTGGTATTTGAATTAGAAGAAGAAACAATCACTAGCTTAAGAGAGAAATTAGCTTCCAGTAAATATACTTCAGAACAATTAGTACAATTATATCTAAACCGTATTGACGCTATAGATAAAAACGGGCTTGAGTTACATTCGATTATAGAAATAAATTCGGAAGCTTTAGCTATTGCAAAGGCGATGGATGGCGAGATGAAAGCGGGTAAATCAAGAGGCCCTTTACACGGTATACCGATTGTAATAAAAGATAATATCGACACGGCTGACAAAATGCAAACTACTGCTGGTTCACTGGCTTTGGAAGGGAATATTGCTTCGAAAGATGCTTTTATAGTAAAGAGGCTCAGGGAAGCGGGTGCCATCATTATTGGTAAGGCAAACTTGAGTGAATGGGCAAATTTTCGTTCCACTCAGTCATGTTCTGGATGGAGCAGTAGAGGCGGACAAACAAAAAATCCTTATATTTTAGATCATAATCCATGTGGCTCCAGCGCGGGTTCTGCAGTGGCAGTAGCAGCAAATCTTTGCGTCGTGGCTGTGGGTACTGAAACTGATGGTTCTGTGGTTTGTCCCTCTGCAGTTAGTGGTATCGTGGGTATTAAACCTACAATAGGATTAGTCAGCAGATCTGGAATTATTCCCATATCGCATACTCAAGATACGGCTGGACCAATGGCAAGGACAGTTAAAGACGCTGCTATTTTACTTGGAATATTAGCAGGAATTGATTCTAAAGACCCCGTTACTAGTGAAAGTGTTGGAAAAAGTGAAACAGACTATAATAAATTTCTAGATGCAAAGTCATTACAAGGGAAAAGAATTGGGGTGGAGAGAAAACCTCAGGGTCAAAATCAGTTTATGCATGCACTACAAAAGAAAGCGATTGATCTGATTAAAAAGCAAGGGGCGACAGTCATTGAAATCGATTATTTAGATAAAATAAATGAATTAGGAGCCGCTGAATTTGAAGTGATGCAGTATGAATTCAAAGCTGGAGTCAACAAGTATTTGGCTGCTTCAAATGCGAAAGTAAAAACATTAAAAGAGGTGATTGATTTCAATATTGCCAATGAAGACAAGACGATGCCTTATTTTAAACAGGAAACGTTAATAAGTTCGAACGAAAAGAAAGGACTTGATGACAACAATTATATTGAAGCATTAAATAAAAGCCATTTCGGTTCTAAGAAAATTTTGGATGATATAATCAAAGAGAATAGGCTTGATGCAATATGCGGATTAACAATGGGACCTGCATGTAGTATCGACAATATATATGGAGACCGTTGGGGAGATGTATTCCTGACAACTCCGGCAGCTGCAAGTGGGTATCCTCATATTACGGTGCCTTGCGGGAAGGTATATGAATTACCAATAGGTTTTTCATTCTTTGGGACAGCTTATTCAGAACCTGAATTAATAGGAATGGCCTATGCTTATGAACAAGCCTCCACTAACAGAATTAAACCTAGTTTCAAGAAATCCTTTTTATAGAAATAGTTGGTAAAAAAGACCTGTGACAAATAATGGGATGAATATCCTTTATTTGTTATGGTACTCTTGAATGTGTTTTACTTTTTGTAAATACCTATTGTAAGTTTTACTTTTTTGTCAATTGATGCGCTGTACATTCTGGCAGTTTTGAACTCCATGGTATTATTCCTGTCTTTATCCATGTAGACAATTCCATCGTCACCTGTTAATTTTAGAAATTCTCTTTGTAATACTTACAGATTGGATTAATCGGACATTCAAGGCATTTTGGAGTTGGGCGACAAATTTCTCTTCCCAGAAAAGATATTGCCATACCTATTTCGCCCCAAATTTCTTGTGGTAATACTTGCATCAATTGTTTTTCGACCTTGTTACCATCTTGTGCTTCTGAGATTAATCCGATTCTGGGCGCTACACGGATGACATGTAAATCTGCAATTATCCCTTCTGCAGGAACTTTTGCTTCGCGCAGGATAACATTCGCAGATTTGCGGCCTATACCTTTTAAAGCCGTCAAGCCATCCATTGTGAGAGGAATGCTATCGTTTTTTTTAATGGTTTTTGCGATTTCTATTAACCAATTGGCTTTAGTTTCAAAATTTTTGACTTTGGAGATATAGGGTATTAGCCTCTCTACATTCGAAACTGCCAAACTTTGTATATTTGGATAAACTTCAAAAAGGATTGGAGCTATTTTATTTATATTGGCATCAGAATCCTGAGCTGATAGAACAACCATCACCAAAAGCTGATATAAACTGCGGTACTCCAATGGATGTTTTCTTCCTTTGTATTTTATTAGAATAGGGTCTAATTTTTGTGCCCAATCATTTGAGTTTCCGAATAAATCCATTTACTATTATTTGAAATCTATTGACAGCGAATTTACGCAATACCGTTGACTGGTAGCCGTTGGGCCATCATTGAATAAATGTCCTAAATGGCTTCCACAATTAGCACAAACTATTTCGGTACGTGTCATTCCATGCGTTTTATCTAAGACATATTTTACTTTTCCAGGGATTGAATCATCAAACGATGGCCAACCACAATGCGCGTCGAACTTTGAATTGCTTTCAAATAAAGGTTCTGAGCAAGCGCCACAGCAATAAGTTCCTTCTTCATAGTGCAAATTGTAAGTTCCGGTGTGTGGACGTTCTGTTCCTTTTTCACGCAGGACACGGTATCTTTCTTCTCCCAGTTCTTGTTTCCATTGGGCTTCGGATTTTTCTAAAGGATATTTCATTTGTACAGTTGATATTGAGATAATAATTAGTTTTTGGTTACAAATTGAACCGTTCTTTTAACGACCTCCGAATCACCTAAAATTTTTCGGTGCCCCAAACCTTCTGTTAATAGGAGTTCGCCATTTTTTAAATGATCGTAAATGTTTTGGCCTGCTTTTACAGGAACTTCAGGATCATCTTTATCATGGATTACCAAAACAGGCATCGTAATTTCTTTAGCCGCTTGATAAGCGGAATAGTCGTTCATTTTTTCGCCATACTTTTTTTCAAAATGAAGTCTTAAAGTAGTGGCAAAACTAGGCTTTAGTTCTAATTTAGCAATAAAATCTTCGATAATATCTTGAACAACATCTCCACTTCCTATAATTACAGCAGTATTTAATTTAAGTCCTTTTTTTATTGCATTTAGCACCGACATTCCGCCCAGAGAATGACCAATAGCCGATTCAAAAGGACCATACTGTTTGTCAATTTCCAAAATTGAAGCGATAAACTCAGTCATTATAGATTGATTTCCAGGTGATTTACCATGTGCAGGAGCGTCAAAACTAACGGTAGAATAACCTGATTTCACTAATGCATCTGCAATCTTCACTAATTGTGTACCCCGGCCAGACCAACCGTGAACTAACAAAACTTTCTTGTCACTTTGACCATATTGGTAAACAACTACCGTTTTGTTTATAACAGGAATCTGAAGTTTTTTTTGGTCACTTATCTGATCCATTTCGAATTCCCTTTTGGGAATGGTATGTTTTATGGGTGTCGTAAACAATTTTGCGGCAAACAATATGGTGAGTTTAGACGAAATTAAAGAGATAAATTTACTAGCAAGTAGAATAGGCTTAGGAATTTTCAATGATTGCGTATGAATGGAAGTTTTTTTTGTCATATTGATAAATTTTTGAGACGCTTTTTATATTATATAATTTTTACTAAATTTAGAAAAGCATAAAAGTAGTATATTTAGTAAAGTTTTAATGTCAATTTAACCATTTACATTAAATAAAGAATGGCATTAACAAAAAAAGAATTTTCAATTCGACTACATAATTTGAAGAATAACAAAATTTAATAAATGGAAATATTTCATATTAGCGCAGAGTGTTATCCCGTAGCAAAAGTGGGTGGTTTAGCAGATGTTGTAGGGGCTTTACCAAAATACCAGAATAAAGCTGGTCACCTTGCAAGAGTTGTGATTCCTTGTTATGACACAAAATTTAAAATAGAAAATAAATTTGAATGTGTCCATTGGGGTTCTGTAAAACTGGGAAAATTCAATTTTTCATTTAATGTACTCAAGGAAACAACAGATAAGTTAGGATTTGAGTTATACCTTATTGAAATTCCCGAATTATTCGACAGAAAAGAAGTTTACGGATATGAAGATGATATCGAACGGTTTTTATCTTTTCAAATTGCGACTTTAGATTGGATAATTGGACGTGATGAGATGCCGGATGTAATCAATTGTCATGATCATCATACAGGCTTGATTCCATTTATGATGTTGTATTGTGCCAAATATAAAAAATTACAAAATACACCTTCGATGATTACCATTCATAATGGATTATATCAAGGGCAATTTGGATTTGATAAACTACACTATTTGCCAGAATTTGATTTAGCTCATGTAAATGTTTTAGAATGGGATAAATGTATCAATTCTTTGGCAGTAGGTATTAAATGCGCTTGGGCAGTGACGACCGTTTCGCCAAATTATTTGAATGAGATTAATTATTCAGCAAATGGATTAGAATCACTTTTTAATATTGTACGCTATAAATCAAAAGGAATATTAAACGGTATCGATACCGAAGTTTGGGATCCGGCCAAGGATAAAATGTTAGAAAAAAATTATTCAGTTGAAAATTTTGAGAAAGGCAAACAACAGAATAAAAAGATATTATGCACTTTATTTAATTTAGATCCTACAAAACCACTTTTTAGTTTTATAGGACGTTTATTAGAAGAAAAAGGAGGTGATTTATTACCACAAGCATCTGCTTTGGCCTTATCAGAAAATTATAAAGAAATCAACATTCTTATTTTAGGCTCCGGAAATCAAGAGATAGAAAACCATTTGAATAGTTTATTGGTAGATTATAAAGGAAATTATAACACGTTTATTGGATACAACGAAGAATTAGCGCATTTAATTTATGCAGGAGCTGATTTTTTATTGATGCCATCAAGGGTAGAACCTTGCGGGTTGAATCAAATGTACTCCCTTAGATACGGAACAATTCCAATTGTGAGAAGAACAGGAGGGTTGAAAGACACAGTAACTGATTTTGGAGATAATGGCAACGGAATTTCTCATGATCAAGCTTCTGTTGGAGATATTTGTTACTCCATTCAAAGGGCAGTAAACTTATATAAAGATAAAGAACATTTTAATGAAATTAGAAAATTAGGTATGAACACAGATCATTCCTGGGAAAAAGCATGTCAAGAATATTTAGAGGTTTATAATTTAATAATTAACAAAGTATGAAAGCTAAGAATAAAAATGTTATTGCAATTATTTTAGGAGGCGGTCAAGGATCTAGATTATTTCCATTAACTGAAAGCAGGTCTAAGCCTGCAGTGCCTATTGCTGGAAAATACAGATTAGTTGATATTCCAATTTCAAATTGTATGAATTCAGACATTAAAAGAATGTTTGTATTGACACAGTTTAATTCTGCATCCTTAAATGCACATATAAAAAACACCTATACGTTTAACGCTTTTAGTCAAGCTTTTGTTGATATTCTTGCTGCCGAACAAACTCCTGATAATCCAACATGGTTTCAGGGAACATCTGATGCAGTGAGACAATGTATGCCTCATTTTTTGAATCATGATTTTGATTATGTTTTAATTCTTTCTGGAGATCAATTATACCAAATGGACTTCAACGAAGTGATTGAGGAACATATAAAACATGGAGCAGATATAACAATTGCTACTTTACCGGTTAATGCTAAGGATGCGCCAGAATTTGGAATTTTAAAAACAAATGATGAGAATTGCATAGAATCATTTATTGAAAAACCTGCTAAGGAACTGCTGCCGGATTGGCAATCAGATGTTAGTGAACAAATGAAAAGTGAAGGTAAACTGTACTTAGCTTCCATGGGTATATATATATTTAATAGACAGCTATTAATTGATTTAATGAAAAATCCAGATACAAAGGATTTTGGAAAAGAAATTATACCCCAAGCTGTGGGAAAACAAAAAATACTGAGTTATCAATATGAAGGATATTGGACTGATATAGGAAATATAGATTCGTTTTTTGAGGCGAATATCGGTTTGACAGATGATATTCCTAAATTTAACTTATTTGACAGTGACAATAAGATTTATACCCGTCCTAGATTATTACCTCCGTCAAAATTTCACCAAACGTTAGTGGAGAAATCACTAATTTCTGAAGGTTGTATTATCCATGCTAAAGAAATTAAAAGATCAGTTATAGGGATTCGATCTCGAATAGGCGATGGGACTATTATTCAAAACACCTATGTGATGGGTAATGATTTTTATCAGAGTATTGATGATATGAATGAGGACATAAAAAACCATAAATTATTGGTAGGTATTGGTGAAAGATGTTTTATCAGTCACGCTATAGTGGATAAAAATTGTAGAATTGGTAATGACGTTTACATCAATGGAGGTAAGCATTTAGAAGATGTTTCGCATGAGTTATATGCGATAAAGGATGGTATTGTTGTGATAAAAAAAGGTGCCGTATTACCGGATAATTACATAATTAATTAAACTATTGCTACTTTTTCTAAAATTAATATTCTATTTATTTTAAATATTTAGAATCATACAAGTACTATATGAGTAAAGTTATCACGCATTCCCTTTTTACTGATTTTGACATTGACTTATTTAAAGCTGGAAAACATTACAGATTATATGAGAAACTTGGAGCGCATCTGATTGAATTAGATGGCGTAAAAGGCGTTTATTTTGCTGTTTGGGCTCCAACGGCTCATTCTGTATCTGTTGTGGGAGATTTTAATTTCTGGACACAAGGGGAAAATCTGCTTGAGGTAAGATGGGATTCCTCTGGTATTTGGGAAGGGTTCATTCCAAATATTGAAAAAGGGGCTACCTATAAATATAAAATACAATCGAATAATGGCGGAATTGTTACTGAAAAGGCAGATCCTTTTGCTTTTTATTGTGAAAAGCCACCGCATACCGCATCTATAGTTTGGAATCTCGATTACAAATGGGATGATACTAAATGGATGGAGAATCGCCAGGATCACAATGCGCTGGACAAGCCGTACTCCGTTTATGAGGTTCATTTAGGTTCTTGGAAACGACATATAGAAGACAATCGATTCTTGACTTATCTTGAATTTGCAGAAGACTTAGTTGCTTATGTAAAAGAAACTGGATTTACACATGTGGAGTTTATGCCCATCATGGAGTATCCATACGATCCTTCTTGGGGATATCAACTCGTGGGTTATTTTGCACCGACATCCCGTTTTGGAGATCCACAAGGTTTTATGTTATTAGTTGATAAATTGCATCAAGCTGGAATTGGAGTTATTCTGGATTGGGTTCCTTCTCATTTCCCAGATGACGCACATGGATTAGGATTCTTTGACGGCTCCAATCTTTTTGAACATCCAGATCGTAAAAAAGGCTATCATCCAGATTGGAAAAGTTTAATATTTAATTATGGGCGAAATGAAGTTCGTTCTTTTTTGATCAGTAATGCCTTGTTTTGGTTGCAATATTACCATGCAGACGGGCTTCGCGTGGATGCAGTAGCTTCGATGTTGTACTTAGATTATTCAAGAAAAGTAGGGGAATGGGAGCCTAATATTTACGGTGGAAGGGAAAACCTAGATACCATAAGTTTTTTAAAAGAATTCAACGAAGCAGTATATTCTAATTTTGAAGGTGTCCAAACAATTGCTGAAGAAAGCACCTCATTTCCGATGGTTTCAAGACCCACTTCCATTGGAGGTTTAGGGTTTGGGATGAAATGGATGATGGGTTGGATGCATGATACTTTAGAATATTTTCAAAAAGATACTGTTTATAGAAAGTACCATCAAAATGATTTGACTTTCTCTTCCACCTATGCTTTTTCAGAAAATTTTATGTTGCCACTTTCCCATGACGAAGTGGTGTATGGAAAAAAATCTATCCTTGGCAGAATGCCGGGTGATGAATGGCAAAAATTCGCAAATTTACGACTGCTTTATGGCTATATGTTCACGCATCCGGGAACAAAATTACTATTTATGGGTTGTGAATTTGGCCAAAGTGCCGAATGGAGTTTTGAGGGTAGTCTTGATTGGCATTTAAATGAGTATCCATACCATGAATGGGTAAGAAGGTTGATAACTGATCTAAATGGTTTATATAAAACGGAGCCGGCATTATATGAAAAGCAATTTAGTCCCGATGGATTCGAATGGATAAATTATTCAGACCATCAAAACGCAGTTATATCCTATATTCGAAAAGGAACAAAGGTAAAAGACGATGTAATTATCGTTTGTAATTTTACTCAGGTAGTTCGTGAAAACTATCGGATCGGTATTCCAAGAAAAGGAAAGCTGAAGGAGATTTTTAACAGTGATGCAACTATTTATGGTGGTAGCGGAATAAAGAATACGGCTAAATTAGGGATAGAAGCGGCACCATATGACGGACGCGATTATTCAGTAGAACTAACGCTAGCTCCTTTAGCTGTAACCGTTTTTAAAATTGTATAACCATTTAAATTATTAGGTTTAGTATTTTTATAAATAAATTCTTAATTGGGTAAACTCTATTATTTCCTAAAATTAATAGAGTTTGTTTTTTAATAAAATAGTTTACAACGATTTCGTGAATAAAAATATTTTTCAGGAAAGAAAATATACTTTTGTTGTATGTTTGGAAACAAATAAGGGGCTTAATCTTAATAAGATATAACATGATTACAAATACAGAATTAGAGTTCAAGGGAGATTTATATCCATCAAAAATTATTTCTTTTGAACATGACGTTGATTCAGTTTATTTTAACACAGATAACAGCGTTATTTTAAAAATTACTATTTTGAGAGATAGTCTCATACGTTTTAGATACACAACTAAAGGATATTTTAGCAATGATTTTTCCTATGCTATTGACAAAAGTCATTCGCATGGATATAATTTTCTTGAGGTTACTGAAGAAACCGAATATTATCAAATACTAACCAGTAAGGTAAAATGCGTCATTCAAAAAATAGATATGAGAGTGTCTATTTATGATTTAAAAGGGAATGTTTTACTTGAGGATGAATTGGGTTTCCATTGGGAGGAAAGTTACGAGTATGGCGGTAATATCGTTAAAATGAGTAAGGCTTCAAAAGATGGGGAATGTTTTTATGGCCTCGGTGATAAAGCAACCCAAATGAATTTGAAAGGGAAAAGATTGGAAAATTTTGCCACTGATCAATATGCTTTTCAAAAAGATCAGGAACCCTTATATAAAGTAGTTCCGTTCTATATTGGGTTACAAAATAAACAAGCCTACGGTATTTTCTTCGATAATACATTTAGAACATTCTTTGATTTTTGTCACGAAAGAAGAAATGTCACCAGTTTCTGGGCAGAAGGAGGAGAGATGAATTACTATTTCATCTATGGTCCTCAAATGGAGGGTGTTGTTACCAGCTATACTGATTTGACTGGTAAGCCAGAATTACCGCCTTTGTGGGCTTTAGGGTATCACCAATGTAAATGGAGCTATTATCCGGAAAGCAATGTAAAAGAGATTACAGCAAAATTCCGGGAATTAAAAATACCATGTGATGCCATTTATTTGGATATTGATTACATGGAAGGGTTCCGATGTTTTACCTGGAACAAGGAATATTTTCCTGATCCAAAAAGAATGGTCGCAGAATTAGCAGAAGATGGATTTAAAACCGTTGTGATCATTGATCCTGGAATTAAAATTGACAAGGAATACGCAGTCTATAAAGAGGCTTTGGAAAAAGATTATTTTTGTAAACGTGCCGACGGTCCTTATATGAAAGGTAAAGTTTGGCCTGGGGAATGTAATTTTCCGGACTATACTAATCCCGAAGTCAGAGAATGGTGGGCAGGATTATTTAAAGAGCTGATATCAGATATTGGAGTAAAAGGAGTTTGGAACGATATGAATGAGCCTGCTGTTATGGAGGTTCCAAATAAAACGTTCCCGATGGATGTGCGACATGATTATGACGGAAATCCATGCAGTCATAGAAAAGCACATAATATTTATGGTACGCAGATGGCAAGAGCCACTTATCATGGAGTAAAAAGATTTGCTTATCCTAAAAGGCCTTTTATAATTACAAGATCAGCATACGCTGGGGCGCAACGCTATACTTCCTCTTGGACAGGTGATAATGTGGCCACTTGGGAGCATTTATGGATTGCAAACATACAAGTGCAAAGAATGTCAATTTCTGGAATGGGATTCACCGGGTCTGATATTGGTGGATTTGCAGAACAGCCTTCGGGTGAATTGTACGCACGTTGGATTCAATTGGGTGTTTTCCATCCTTTTTGTAGAACACATTCGTCTGGTGATCATGGAGATCAGGAGCCGTGGGCATTTGATGTAGAGGTTGTTGACATTACCAGAAAGTTCGTTAACCTTCGTTATCAATTGCTACCGTACTTATACACTATGTTTTGGCAATATATTGAAGAGGGAATCCCTATGCTTAAACCATTAGTATACTATGACCAAAGTGATATACAAACACATTATAGAAATGACGAGTTTATTTTTGGAAATCAAATTTTAGTATGTCCTATTTTGGAACCTAATGCCATAGGTAGAAGAATGTATATTCCTCGCGGAGAGTGGTATAATTACTGGACTAATGATTTTGTGACTGGAGGGAAGGAAATTTGGGTTGACACTAAATTCGATGAAATTCCGGTCTTTGTAAAAGCTGGGGCTATTATTCCAAAATATCCTGTTCAACAATATGTGGGAGAATTAGAGTTTGATGAGTTGACCTTAGATTTATACTATAAAGAAGGGAAAGAGAAGTCAGTTGTTTACGAAGATGCACAAGACGGCTATGATTATAAAAAAGGCAGGTATAGTTTCTTGACTTTTCAAGTAACAGGCAAGGAAAAAGAGCTCAATATTCAATTGCATAAAGAAGGTAAATATGATACTAATTATTCTAAGTATAAGATAAATCTAATCGGATTTCCTTTTAAGGTGAAAAGCATAGAGATTGACAACGAAGAAGTTTTATTTGACAGAGTCAAATTTGAGGAAGATAATTATCTTATTGTAAATAAGGAATTTAATGTTTTGCATATCATTGGAGAATAAGAAAAAACAAAAATGTTGAAACATTTGATTTTAATTTTGCAAATAAAACATCTATTATTATTGTATTTTTGTTAAAATAAAAATAGTATCATGAAAAAAAATTCAATATTAATAGGCATTTGTACATTGGGATTATTGGTCTCATGCGCAACGAATCCGCTAACGGGAAAGAAAACATTAAATTTTGTTTCAAATAGCGAGCTTTTTCCTTCCTCTTTTGCGGAGTATGGAACTTTCCTAAATGCAAATAAAGTAATTACAGGTACTGCTGACGCCAGAAGAGTTGAAACTGTAGGGACAAAAATAAAATTGGCAGCCGAAAAATATTTGAATTCTTTAGGTCAAAAGGATTATTTAAACGGTTACCAATGGGAATATAAATTAATTGATGACAAGCAAGTTAATGCTTGGTGTATGCCCGGAGGAAAAATTGTTGTTTATTCGGGTATTTTACCAGTAACTAAGGATGACGCAGGATTAGCGACGGTAATGGGACATGAGGTTTCTCACGCTCTTGCTAATCATGGCGCGCAACGTATGAGTGCTGCTCAACTTCAAGGTCTAGGTGTCGTAGGGGTCGCTGTTGCAACAGGAGGAAAAAGCGAAGAAACACAACAAACATGGCAGCAGATTTATGGTGTTGGTTCACAAGTGGTAGTAATGTTGCCTTATAGTAGAAATCATGAAACTGAGGCTGATAAAATAGGTCTTATATTAATGGCTATTGCGGGTTACAATCCTGATCAAGCAATTTCTTTCTGGACTAGAATGGCAGCAAGTTCAAACGGTCAAGCACCACCTGAATTTTTAAGTTCGCATCCATCTGATGCTACCAGAATAGCAAATTTACAGGCTATGGTTCCAGAAGCTAAAGCTATTGCAGCAAAATTTGGAATGATCTATAAGTAATAGTTTATAGTCACATATAAAAAGAAAAGCCAATTCATTTGAATTGGCTTTCTTGCGTTAGCAGAAGATTAAGTTTTGAACATTCTAGTTATTTTATATGTTTGCTATGAAAAAATAGATAAATTCGTATAAAATAATTCAATTATGGCATTACAAAAAGGAGATAAAAAGTTAATTAATGCATGGGCTTTTTATGATTGGGCTAATTCAGTTTATAGTTTAGTTATTGCTACAGCAGTATTCCCCATATATTATGAAGCAGTAACGAGTGATAATAATGGAATGGTACAATTTTTAGGTTATGAATTTAATAATTCATCGCTGTTATCCTATTCTTTATCTTTTTCCTTTTTGATAGTAGCTTTAATGTCTCCCATTTTGTCTGGTATTGCTGATTATACAGGAAATAAGAAACGATTTCTGAAATTCTTTTGCTATTTGGGATCACTATCTGTGATGAGTTTATTCCTTTTTAAGGGACAAGATACCTTGTGGATTGGAATTGTAGGGACTATTTTAGCAAGTATTGGGTTTTGGGGAAGTATTGTTTTTTATAATTCCTATTTGCCAGAAATTGCTTTTCCTGAACAGCACGATAGAGTAAGTGCCAAGGGATTTATGTTTGGGTACGCGGGTTCTTTAATTTTACTTGCTTTTAATCTAACCATGGTTATGATGCCACACTGGTATGGAATATCAGATGGTTCTTTACCGGCGCGTATTTCATTCTTATCTGTTGGTATTTGGTGGATGGGTTTTGCCCAAGTTACTTTTCATTATTTACCTAATAATGTCTTTCATAAAAAACCAGAGAAGGATTATATCTTTAAAGGACTAAGAGAATTGAGAGTGGTATTAGATAGTCTAAAGAATATGAAGGATTTAAAACAGTTCTTAACTGCTTTTTTTCTTTATAGCATTGGAGTTCAGACTGTTATTTTGTTAGCAGGCCTTTTTGGAAAAAAGGAATTAGGTATTGATACGAGTAAGTTGATCATTATTATATTATTAATAAATGTAGTTGCTATTTTTGGCGCTTATTTATTTTCGCGACTATCAGAAAAAATTGGCAATATAAAAACATTGAAAATTACAATAGTAATATGGGGATTTATTTGTGTTGCGGCATATTTACTAGATGCCAAAAGCGACTATATTGATACTCAATTTTATATTCTTGGCGCAATGATAGGAATGGTTTTAGGAGCAATTCAGTCTTTATCCCGTTCTACTTACTCAAAATTATTACCAGAGACTGAAGATCACGCTACTTATTTCAGCTTTTTTGACGTTACTGAAAAAATATCGATTGTCGTAGGCACATTTGTTTTTGGATTTGTCGCTGCAATTACCAACTCGATGAGAAATTCATTTTTCATTTTGGCCGTGTTCTTTTTACTGGGTTTTATAGTTCTTAGTTTTATAAAAAAGACAGATGAATAGTTTATAGATTTGATATCATAAAAAAAGGTGTTTTTAAGAATTCTTAAAAACACCTTTTTTGTTTAGTTGAAAGCTTTATTTTTGAGTTATATCGCCTGAACCATTCACATTAGCATCTTTTGTTTTTGGATTTCCAGTGTAATAAATATCTCCAGAACCAGAAACCCTTGCTTTCAAATTGTTAGAACAATTTAGGGTTACATCTCCTGAACCAGTAACAGAGACATCAGCATTTTTAGATTTTAAGTCAGCTGTATTGACATCTCCTGAACCCACTAATTTGGTCATTAGACTATCAGTATTCCCTTTTAGGATCAGAGTACCTGAGCCACTTAAGTCGGCCTCAATTTCAATGGCGACTACTGTTAGAGTTATATCACCTGAGCCTGCTAACTTAGTTTTAAATTTATTGGTTTTAATGGTGGTTTTAGTACTTAGATTACCTGATCCCGAAAGTGAAACAGCATTAATATTTTCAAACGGAATAGTGATTAGTATTTTCTTATTAGTACTAATATTGGATTTTTTCTCTGTAAAAACTTTTAAAACACCATTCTCAGTTTCCGTTTTAATATATTGTAATAGGTTTTCTTCTCCTTGAATAGAAATATTTCCTTCTTTACCCGAAACCAATTCAACGTCAAAAAATCCAGCTATTTTTATTTCGTCATAATCAGCGGTTACTCTTTTCTCGGTGATTATTTTACCATTGCCTTTGATGCTGTTTTTAGAATACCACTGTGCATTTGCAATTGTTGTAAAAAGCAAGCTGCAATACAATACTGATTTTAATAGTTTTTTCATTTGTTCTAGTTTTTTTTTTGATTATTGTTTTATGATTAATGATACATTCCCGTAATCTGAAGTTATTTTTAAGGTATTGTTTGTTGTTTATTGATCATTTTTATAAGCTATTGGTTGGCTAATTTTAAATAGACGTTACTACTGATTTTTAATTTAGACTATTTTATTTCTATTTTTTGATTGTTGCACTTTTGTAAAATTACATAAGAGAGCTTCGATTAAGATTGTTTTTATTTTTCCATCTAGATTGCTAAATGAGTTTAGACTTTTCTTGCGAAAGGAAGAAAGTAATAAATTTACGACATTTTATTTAATTAACTTTTAAATTGAGTATTTTTTATTTCTTCAAAATGGCATAAAGATTGCATTTTTACTGCAGCTAATGAATAATGAGGTTTAATGCATGTTTTATTCATATTTAAACAACTGATACCTTATATTTGTTATTTACTTGAAAATTTTTAATGACAAAAAGACTCAAAAACAATATGTCAAATCATAAAATACTTACTATTGACAATCTGTCACTACAGGAATACGACTCAGAAGCAGAATTAATACCATTGTTAACTCCCGAGGATGAGGAGGAGATGATTAATGAAGAATTACCTGATTCGTTACCCATTTTACCGTTGCGTAATATGGTTTTATTTCCAGGAGTTGTTATTCCTATTACTGCTGGCCGAGATAAATCTATTAAGCTGATTAATGACGCAAACGCGGCAGGTAAAATCATTGGGGTTGTTGCTCAAAAAGACGAATCAGACGAAGATCCTACTAAAGATGATATTCACACAGTGGGCACTGTGGCTAGGATTTTGCGCGTTTTAAAGATGCCTGACGGGAATACAACTGTGATTCTTCAAGGAAAAAAACGTTTTGAAATTGATGCTGTTACTTCAGAAGATCCTTATCTGACCGCCACCATCAAAGATTTTCCTGAAAACAGACCTGAAAAAACAGATACTGAATTTTTAGCAATTCTTGAGTCCATAAAAGAATTAGCAATCCAAATTATAAAAGAAAGCCCAAATATTCCAACTGAAGCAACATTTGCGATTAAGAATATTGAAAGCCAATCTTTTCTGATCAATTTCGTTACATCAAACATGAACTTGTCTGTAAAGGAAAAGCAAGATTTGTTAGCGATCAATGATTTGAAAGAAAGAGCGCTGGAGACACTTCGTTATATGAATATTGAGCTGCAAAAACTCGAATTAAAAAACGATATCCAGTCAAAAGTGCGTTTTGATTTAGACCAGCAGCAAAGAGAATATTTTCTTCATCAGCAAATGAAAACGATCCAGGAAGAGTTGGGTGGTTCTTCGCAGGAAGAAGAATTGGAGGAAATGTTAGTTAAGGCAAAGACGAAGAAATGGGATGAAAAAACCAAGAAGCATTTCGAAAAAGAAGTGTCTAAGATGCGCCGAATGAATCCGCAAGCTCCTGATTTTGGTATTCAAAGAAATTATTTGGACTTGTTTTTAGAGTTGCCTTGGAATGAATTTTCCAAAGATAATTTTGATTTGAAACGCGCTCAGAAAATTTTAGATCGTGACCATTTCGGTTTAGAAGATGTGAAGAAAAGAATGATAGAGCATTTGGCAGTTTTAAAATTGCGAAATGATATGAAATCACCAATTATTTGTTTGACAGGGCCTCCGGGAGTGGGTAAAACCTCCATTGGGCGCTCAGTTGCAGAGGCGTTAGGTAGAGAATATGTACGTATTTCCCTTGGTGGTTTGCGTGATGAGTCTGAAATTAGGGGACATAGAAAGACTTATATTGGTGCAATGCCGGGAAGGATAATTCAAAGTTTGAAAAAAGCGGGTACATCAAATCCAGTATTTGTTTTGGATGAGATTGATAAATTATCTATTAGTAGTCAAGGTGATCCATCATCAGCGTTGCTTGAAGTATTAGATCCGGAACAAAACAATTCTTTTTATGATAATTTCCTTGAAATGGGATATGACTTATCTAAAGTGATGTTTATTGCTACATCGAATACCATGTCAACGATTCAACCGGCTTTGAGAGATCGTATGGAGATTATAAAAATGTCTGGATATACCATCGAAGAAAAGGTAGAAATAGCACGTCAGCATTTACTTCCAAGACAGTTGAAAGAACATGGTTTGACTTCTAAAGATTTAACGTTCGGAAAAAAACAATTGGAAAAAATTGTAGAAGGGTATACCCGTGAGTCTGGTGTTCGTGGTTTAGAAGCAAAAATTGCTCAAGTTATCCGAAATGCAGCAAAATCAGTTGCGATGGAAGAAGAGTACAATAAAAAAGTAACGGATGAAGATATCATAAAAGTGCTAGGTGTGCCAAGATTAGAAAGAGACAAATACGAGAGCAATGACGTTGCGGGAGTAGTGACTGGTTTAGCTTGGACAAGTGTAGGTGGTGATATTCTTTTTATAGAATCTTTAATTTCTCCAGGTAAAGGAGTAATGACCATTACCGGAAACTTAGGAACGGTAATGAAAGAATCAGCAACAATTGCTTTAGAATATATCAAAGCAAATGCAGAGCTTATGGGTTTAAATCCTGAAATGATTGCTAAGTACAACATTCATTTACACGTTCCAGAAGGAGCAACACCTAAGGATGGGCCAAGTGCAGGTATTGCCATGTTGACTTCGTTAGTCTCTGTATTTACCCAAAAAAGAGTAAAGAAAAATATGGCGATGACAGGGGAGATTACCTTAAGAGGAAAAGTATTGCCTGTAGGTGGAATAAAAGAAAAGATCTTAGCAGCAAAAAGAGCCAATATTAAAGAGATTATCTTATGTCATGAAAACAAAAGTGATATTGACGAAATTAAGCCAGAATATATTCAAGGACTTACGTTTCATTATGTAAAGGAAATGAGTGAGGTTTTGAAAATAGCAATTACTGATCAAAAGGTTAAAAACGCCAAAATTTTATAAGTAAAATAGTTTCATAAAATGATAAGTTCCAAAATCAAAGCCTAATGTAATTAAGCGATGATTTTGGAATTTTATTTGTTTAGAATTTGAAGATACAAAACTCGTGTTTATTACTATTATAATTTTATCTTCGCAATTGCGTTTTATTTTACAGAAATATAGCTATAAAGCATGTTCAAAAAACTTTTATTATACGTTTTATTCTTTGTTTGTACTGTAACTTACAGTCAAATAGGAGGTAAGTATACTTATCAGTTTTTGAATTTGGTTACCTCTCCTAGACAAGCAGCGCTTGGTGGAAAAACCATTACCATTTATGATGATGACGTGAATCAGGTTAATTTTAATCCCGCAACAATAAATGTAGAAATGGACAACCATTTGGCGTTAAATTACGGTAGTTATTATGGAGAAGTGACCTACGGTACGGCTTCCTATGCGTACACTTATGACCGTCATTTGCAAACGTTTCAGGCTGGAGTGAATTATGTGAATTACGGCAGTTTTGAAGGTTACGATGAAGCGGGTCAGCCTACTACTTCATTTACGGGTAGTGAAATTGCGCTTTCAGCAGGATACGCTTATAATATTCCGAGTACGACTATTCATATTGGGGCAAACGCAAAATTAATATCTTCAACACTCGAGAGCTATAATTCATTAGGAGGAGCGATTGATATTGGGGCGATTTTTATTGACGAAAGAAATGACGTTAATTGGGGTTTAGTGATTCGGAATATAGGGACTCAATTCACAACTTATTCTGAAGTTAGAGAAAAATTGCCACTTGAAGTAATTGTGGGTGTTTCTCAAGAATTAGAACATGTCCCGATTAGATGGCATCTGACATTAGAGAATTTACAACAATGGAATGTTGCTTTTTCAAATCCAGTTAGGGCAGAATCATCTCTTGATGGCACTTCGACACAGGAAAAAGTATCCTTTGTAAATAACGCTTTGCGACATGCTATTTTTGGAGTGGAACTTTTTCCTCAAAAATCCTTTAATATAATATTAGGTTATAATTTTAGAAGAGCCCAAGAATTGCGAATTCTGGAACAGCGTAATTTTTCAGGCGTTTCGCTTGGCTTTGGACTAAAATTCAATAAATTAAAATTTAATTACTCCTACTCAAGATATACTTTAGCAGGAAACACAAGTCTTTTTGGTTTAACAATTAACTTTCAATAATACTATTTTGAATAAAAAAATTACAATTGCGATAGATGGATTTTCATCTACAGGGAAAAGTACTTTAGCCAAACAGTTAGCTAATAATTTAGGCTATGTTTATGTTGACACCGGTGCAATGTATCGCGCTATAACATTATTTGCAATGCAAAACGGATATATAGGAGCTGAATATTTTGATAAAGAATTATTAATTAATAGTTTGACTGCCATTAGATTACAATTTAAATATAATCCGGAGTTGGGATTTGCAGAAATGTATTTGAATGATGTCAATGTTGAAAAAGAAATCAGAACCATTGAAGTTTCTAGTTTTGTTAGTAAAGTAGCGGAGATAGCAGAAGTACGTGCAAAATTAGTCGAACAACAAAAAGAAATGGGTAAGGACAAAGGTATTGTTATGGATGGTAGAGATATTGGAACCGTCGTTTTCCCGGATGCCGAACTTAAAATATTCATGACTGCTAGTGCAACTACCCGAGCACAAAGGCGTTACGATGAATTGCTGCAAAAGGGCGATGCCGTTACTTATGAAGAGGTTCTCAAAAATGTAGAAGAACGAGATTATATTGATACTCATAGAGATAACTCCCCTTTGGTACTGGCAGAAGATGCCATCGAGATTGACAATTCACATCTTACACGTGAAGAGCAATTTGAAATTGTATTAGGGTTAGTCAATGAAGTTATTAAAACAGAATAATTTTTTTGTATATCTCATTTTTAATATTAGATTTACTGCTTTTGTTATTTAAAATATAAGAATTCATTTTATGGGAATTAAAAATAGATTGACGGTAATGAGTTTTCTTCAATTCTTTGTTTGGGGAGCGTGGTTGATTACTGTTGGGAATTATTGGTTTGGGACCAAAGGATGGAGTGGTGCTGAATTTGGGGCGGTGTTTTCAACACTTGGAATTGCGTCAATAATAATGCCTGCACTAACAGGGATTATTGCCGATAGATGGATTAATGCCGAAAAATTATACGGAATATTACATATATTAAGCGGCTTAGCTATTTTTTATATACCGCAAGTTGATAATCCTACACTTTTCTACTGGGTTATATTTCTGGCGATGATGTTTTACATGCCTACCATTTCACTATCAAATTCAGTAGCTTACAATATATTGAAAAACAATAATTTTGATGTGGTAAGGGTTTTTCCACCTATTAGGGTCTGGGGAACTATTGGTTTTATTGCCGCCATGTGGATGACTAATTTATCTGGTAACAAGGCGTCAGTTAATATGTTTTATATTTCTGGATTTGCTTCTTTAGTTTTAGGAATTTATTCTTTTACATTACCTAAATGTCCTGCGCAAAAATCAGTTGTTAAAAATGCGAGTTGGACGGAAAAATTAGGATTGGATGCTTTTAAGTTATTCGGTACCTATAAAATGGCGTTGTTTTTCATTTTCTCTATGTTTCTTGGTGGTGCATTACAATTGACGAACATGTACGGAGATACTTATTTATCAGATTTTGCAAATACACCAAAATATGCAGACTCTTTTGTGTCGAAATATTCTACTATAATCATGTCGATTTCTCAAATATCTGAAACCTTATTTATTTTAGCAATTCCTTTTTTCTTGAAGCGATTTGGAATTAAGCAAGTGATGTTGATTTCAATGCTTGCTTGGGTATTGCGTTTTGGATTGTTTGCTTATGGTAATCCTGGAGATGGATTATGGATGATTATTATGTCTTGTGTGGTCTATGGTATGGCATTTGATTTCTTTAATATTTCAGGATCATTATTTATAGAAACTACTACCGATTTTAGAATACGTTCTAGTGCACAGGGATTGTTTATGATGATGTCCAATGGTTTTGGCGCCTTCTTTGGAGGGATTTTCAGCGGAATAGTTATCGATAAATTTTTCACGCATGATGGGGTTAGAGACTGGCACAACATATGGCTTTCGTTTGCAGGGTATGCCTTAATCATAGCCATTGCTTTTGCTGTTTTATTCAAACATAAACATTATGCAGAGGATGTAGCCACTGTAACTCATTAATAATTATTTTTTTAAATATATAGAACCCGATACTTCCGACGTATCGGGTTCTTTGTTTATTAGAACTTCTATGCGTTGTAATTAGCCCTGATGGAGCCGGTATCCTCGCAATGAAATGGAGAGATAAAGGCGAGAGCAGGAGGAAGGTGAATTAGAATGAAGGGAATTTATGCTCCTGATAAACAGTTATTTATATTAATTTAATGTTAAAAGAGTGTTTATTTCTTCGTAATTAATTATCAGACAGTTATTTATTTTGTAGTTAAGTAAAAAAGTATTAATTTTGCACACCTTTTGGTGAATAAGAGTTTCCTTTAGGTATCAATTAATTATACAAACAACTTCTGTTGTTTTCTATCACATTAAGAAGCTCGAGAGAATACAGAATACAAATTTTTATCAGCATGTCTGAACAAATCCAATCACAAGAAGAGTTTTTAGCAAATTTTAACTGGCACAACTTCGAAGAAGGTATTGATGTCGTTAATCAAGAAAACTTAAAAGAATTCGAAGAATTAGTTACAAAAACATTTATTTCTACTGATCAAGAAGAAGTAGTTGATGGAACAGTTGTTAGAATTACAGATAGAGACGTTATCGTTGATATCAACGCAAAATCGGAAGGTGTTATTTCATTAAATGAATTCCGTTACAACCCAGCATTAAAAGTAGGTGATACTGTTGAAGTATTAATCGACATCCGTGAGGACAAAACTGGACAACTAGTTTTATCTCACAGAAAAGCACGTACTATCAAATCATGGGATAGAGTTATTGCTGCAAACGAAACAGGAGAAATCGTTAATGGTTTTGTAAAATGCAGAACTAAAGGTGGTATGATCGTTGACGTTTTCGGAATTGAAGCGTTTTTACCAGGATCTCAAATTGATGTTAAGCCAATTAGAGATTACGATGTTTACGTAAATAAAACAATGGAATTCAAAGTTGTGAAAATCAACCACGAATTTAAAAACGTTGTTGTATCTCACAAAGCGCTTATTGAAGCGGATATTGAAGTACAGAAAAAAGAGATCATCGGTCAATTACAAAAAGGACAAGTATTAGAAGGTGTTGTTAAAAACATTACTTCTTATGGTGTCTTTATTGATTTAGGTGGTGTTGATGGATTGATTCACATTACTGACCTTTCTTGGTCAAGAATCAATCACCCATCTGAAGTTCTTGAATTAGATCAAAAATTAAATGTTGTAATCCTTGATTTCGATGATGAGAAAACAAGAATTCAATTAGGATTGAAACAATTAAACGCTCACCCTTGGGATGCTCTAGATGCTAAATTAGCAATTGGAGATAAAGTAAAAGGTAAAGTAGTTGTAATCGCTGATTACGGTGCTTTCATCGAAGTTGCTGAAGGTGTTGAAGGTTTAATCCACGTTTCTGAAATGTCTTGGTCTACTCATTTACGTTCTGCTCAAGATTTCGTAAAAGTAGGTGATGTTGTTGAAGCTGTTATCTTAACATTAGATAGAGATGACCGTAAAATGTCATTAGGTATCAAACAATTGTCTCAAGATCCTTGGACTGACATTACTTCTAAATACCCAGTAGGTTCTAAACATTCTGGTATCGTTAGAAACTTTACAAACTTTGGTATCTTCGTAGAACTTGAAGAAGGAATTGATGGATTAATTTACATCTCTGACTTATCTTGGACTAAGAAAATCAAACATCCATCTGAATTTGTAAATGTTGGAGAGAAACTTGATGTAGTAGTATTAGAATTAGATGTTGACGGACGTAAATTATCTTTAGGTCACAAACAAACGACTCCTAATCCTTGGGATCAATACGAAGATTCATTTGCTGTTGGAACTATCCACACAGGTGAAATCGCTGAGATTGTTGACAAAGGAGCTACTGTAGAATTTGGAGATGATATCGTTGCTTTCATTCCTACTCGTCACCTTGAAAAAGAAGATGGTAAGAAATTGAAAAAAGGTGAATCTGCTGATTTCAAAGTAATCGAATTCAACAAAGAATTCAAAAGAGTAGTTGCATCTCACACTGCTATCTTCCGTGAAGAAGAAGAGAAAAATGTGAAAGCAGTTACTGAAAACAATTCTTCAGCTTCAAGCTCAACTAATGCACCTGCATCTACTTTAGGAGATAGCAATGATGTATTGGCTGCATTGAAAGCTAAAATGGAAAAATCTGAGAAAAAATAATTCTCACTATTTCTTATAATAAAAAAGCCTCACAGTAATGTGAGGCTTTTTTTGTTAAAATATATTAATTTTTTGCTATATATTTACAGGACTTAATATATCAAAATGAAAAAAATCTACTTTTTAGTTCTGGCTTTATGTTTTTTTAGTGGTTTGACTGCGCAGGTTGTCACATTTCAGGATTTTAATCTTAAAATGAAGTTACTGTCATCTCCTGTGAATATGAACTTTAATTCTGAAATTGAAATCAGTGAAGCATTAAATGCGACCTATTTGGATATTAGTAACTCTAATATTACTTCATTGCAAGGATTGGAAAGTTTTGCCAATCTTGAGTATTTAAATTGTAGTAATAATCCACTTCTTAATAACATTGATTTTAATCAACTTAAAAAACTCAGTTATTTAAACTATTCTTTTATTCAAAGTATAACCTATTTAAATTTTGAGAATACAAATATTTCCATATTGGTATTAGAGGGATTAACAAATTTAAATACAATTTATTGTACTGGTAATAAGAACCTTACTTCGTTAAATCTAAACGGCGCAATGAATCTCGTTGAGGCATGGGTTTCACATAATAATTTGACATCATTAAATTTAAGTGGATTAGCAAGTATTACAAAATTAGCATGTCAGGTTAATCAGTTAGCAACATTAGATGTTAATGATTTAATCAGCCTAAAAAGTTTAGAATGTGGAGGTAATTTATTAACCTCTCTAAACGTAAGTAAATTAACTAATCTTACGAATTTGGAATTAAGTTATAATAAATTGCAAAGATTAGATGCAGGTAATTTATCAAAACTTATAGAGCTAAATGCTAGTTTTAACGAATTACTAGAATTGAAAGTAAATGGATTGGTTAATCTTAAAGATCTAAATTTTGACTCAAATAAAATTTTCTCAATAAATCTTGAAGACCTGACAAACTTGAAAAATTTATATGGCAGTGGAAATGAATTAAAAACGCTGGATGTTACAAAATCAACAAAAGTTATAGATTTAAGGTGTTCTTATAATCAGCTATCTTTTTTAGATTTGAAAGGATTAACATCAATATTAAACTTGGAATGCTTTCACAATCAATTTACGACTTTAGATTTGAGTGACTTAAAAAGTATTGAACGATTAAGATGCGATCAAAATCAACTTACTTCATTATTTATTAGAAATGGCAGCAATGAAGCGAAGTATTTAAACTTCTCACAAAATCCTGGCCTAAAATATATCTGTGTAGATGAAAGTCAAATAGAGCAGGTTAAGGAATTAGTTGTGAATTATGGTTATGACAATTGTAATATCAATTCCTATTGTTCATTCAATCCTGCTGGAACGTATTACACAGTTCAGGGAACTAACAAATTTGATGGAAACAATAATGGTTGTGATGGCTTTGATACAGGTTTTCCTAATTTAAAATTTAATATATTCGATGGAACAAATACAGGAAGTGAAATAACCAATGCAAATGGTAATTATTCAATTTCTTTACCGGAAGGAACACATACTCTAACTCCTGTTTTAGAAAACCCAGCTTATTTTTCTATTTCACCTTCAACATTAAATGTAAGTTTTCCAAGTCAGGCAAGCCCATTGGTAGAAGATTTTTGTATTACCGCAAATGGAGTACATTCTGATTTAGAGGTTGTAGTTTTACAAACTGTTCCCGCGAGACCAGGATTTGAAGCTTCTTATAAAGTTATTTATAAAAATAAAGGTAATAATTTACAGTCAGGTGCTATAACTTTAATTTTCAATGATTTGGTGTTAGATTTTCTTACTTCAAATCCAGCAGTAAGTGTACAAGAAACAAATACTTTATCATGGAATTTTATCAATCTTAAACCATTTGAATCCAGAGAAATTGCTTTTAGGGTTAAAGTAAATACTCCAACTTCTATTCCTGCAGTAAACAATGGAGATATTTTGTCTTACACGGCAAACATTTTATCTTCAAATACGGATGAAACACCAAATGATAATATATTTGCTTTTAATCAAATTGTAGTTGGTTCTTATGACCCCAATGATAAAACCTGTTTGGAAGGTACAGTTATTACCCCAAGCTTAATAGGCGAGTATGTTCATTATATGATTCGTTTTGAAAATACAGGGAGTTATTCTGCGCAAAATATCGTGGTAAAAGATATGATTGACCTATCTAAATTTGATGTTTCGACTTTAATACTAACTAGTTCAAGTCATTCTTTTGTAACCAAAATTTCTGAAGGAAATAAAGTAGAATTTATATTCGAAAATGTCAAT
This sequence comes from Flavobacterium sp. DW-iso2, assembly GCF_058725285.1. Classification (NCBI taxonomy): domain Bacteria; kingdom Pseudomonadati; phylum Bacteroidota; class Flavobacteriia; order Flavobacteriales; family Flavobacteriaceae; genus Flavobacterium; species Flavobacterium sp. DW-iso2. The sequence continues at coordinate 28,477 of NZ_JBZXDY010000028.1, forward strand.
CTTCCTTTTGACGATGCCAATAATGATGGCTACATTGCTTTTAAAATCAAAACAAAACCCACACTTGCTATTGGCGATTCATTTACGAATGACGCTAGTATTTATTTTGACTATAATTTTCCAATAGTTACCAATAAAGCGACTTCAACATTCAAAACATTGAATGCGTTTGATTTTGAGTTTTCGAATTATGTTAGTTTGTATCCAAATCCCACCAATTCAATTTTGAATATTAGTGCTAGAAATACTATCGAAGTACAATCGATTGCAGTTTATGATATTTTAGGAAGATTGATGATAGCAATTCCTAACGCGAAAAACACGACTGCAGTTGATGTTTCTAACCTTAAGTCAGGGAATTATTTTATAAAAATAAACTCGGATAAAGGAACTTCGAATACGAAGTTTGTGAAGAATTAATTTGCTGATTGTTTGTTGAAATCTATTTTTTAACAAATAAACACCTATATTTAACTCCTGATTATTAAAAATTAAATATGGAAGAAAATTTTACAGAAGTGGTGTCAAAAAGAAATTTTGAACTATCAGAAGAGTCACAAGGATTTTTAAAGGAAACAGCTAAATGGGCTTACTTCTTATCAATCATAGGATTTGTTGGTGTAGGTTTTATGGTGTTGTTAGCGTTTTTTATGGGGACTATATTTTCAGTTCTAAGTAGTAGTTTTGGTACTGGTATGAATCCGATGATGGGTTTTGGGGCAGGATTTACTGTGCTCTATTTATTAATTGCTCTACTTTATTTCTTTCCAATTTATTACCTGTTTCAATTTTCATCAAAATTAAAGAAAGCTTTCAAGTTTAATGACAATGAGGAAATAAATGCTTCTTTTGAATTTTTGAAGTCGCATTATAAATTTATGGGAATATTAGCTTTGATTTTTGTTTGCTTTTATGGCTTCATCATTTTGATGGGTTTAATTGTGGGAATATTTTCTGGTTTTTAAAATTAATATTCTAATTTTACTATAACCTCCAATTCTGTGAAAAGAATTGGAGGTTTTTTTTTATAAATAAATAATTTTCAACTATTTGATTTACAGCGAATTTTAAATAATTATTCTTTTTTTTTCTTTATTTTAAAACCATAACTGCTATTGTGGCGTAAATGCTTTTATATAACTTAATAAATAGATTTATGAAAACTAGAAAATTTTTATCAGTAGCCTTTATGGCATTAGTATTTGGAGCAACATCATTCGCTCAAAAAACAGTAATGGTTGGTGGAGCGGCGATGTATCCTTCAAAAAATATTATTGAAAACGCAGTGAATTCAAAAGACCATACTACGTTAGTTGCCGCAGTAAAAGCAGCTGGTTTGGTAGAGACACTACAAGGAAAAGGGCCGTTTACCGTTTTTGCACCTACAAATGCAGCTTTTGCTAAATTGCCAATGGGAACAGTTGAGACATTATTGAAGCCAGAAAATTTAAAAATGTTACAAACGATTCTTACCTATCATGTTGTAGCTGGAAAAATGAATGCTGCTGATATTGCTAAAGCCATTAAAGCTGGAAATGGAAAAGCTAAATTGAAAACCGTTAGTGGTGGAACTTTAACTGCCTGGATGAAAGGTAAAAAATTATACATTACAGATGAAAATGGTACAATGTCACAAATCATAATTGCTGATGTGAATCAATCAAACGGTGTCATTCACGTTGTAGATACTGTAGTATTACCAAAACAGTAATTTCAATTAAGAGGTTGGTTTTTGTTGGTTGAAAAGTCCTGTGTTGTACAGGACTTTTTTTATGTCAAAAAAGCTCAATTCTAAATATTAGAATTGAGCTTTCATAATTTAATTTAGATCGCGTTCTTATCTTAAGCTAGCTCCTAGTTCTGTTTCAAAATTCTTTTGCAGTTTACCCATAATTTTATCAATTTGAGCATCAGTCAAAGTTTTTGAACTATCCTGTATGATAAAGCTTAGTGCATATGATTTTTTACCTTCAGGTAGGTTGCTGCCTTCGTAAACATCAAATAAGTTGACGTCTTTTAAGAGGCTTTTTTCGCTTTGTTTTGCAATTGTGTAAATACTGTCGTACGTTACGTTTTCATCTACTAACAAGGCTAAATCTCTTCTTACTTCAGGGTATTTTGGAATTTCAGTGAATTTAATTTTATTGGATATCATTTTAATAATCACATCCCAATTAAAGTCAGCATAAAATACTTCTTGCTTTATTCCAAAATGCTTTAAAATTGATTTTTTTACAACTCCAAATTCAACCAATGCATTATGACCGGCACCGATTGCAATCCCTTCTGAAAAAACATCAGATGTTACAGGACTATTTTGTGTTTTTTGAATTCCAAATCTAGCAAGAACGGCGTCTACATAACCTTTAAACAAAAAGAAATCAGAAGGTTTTTGTGTTGCAGTCCAATTTTCCTTAGATCTGTTCCCTGTAAGGAATAAGGTCAGGTGTTTGTGTTCTTCAAAACCAGATAAAAATTTATGATAGCTTTTCCCAAATTCAAATAATTTCAAATCACTATTTCGGCGATTTATATTATAAGAAATGGCTTCAAGTCCAGAGAATAATAATGATTGTCGTAATGTGGCTAAATCGTTACTCAACGGGTTCAACATCGTTACATTGTGTTCTTCCTTCAATTTTTCTGAAAGCTCAACGTAAGAGGCTGTCGTTAATGAATTGGCCATTATTTCATTAAAACCTTGTGAATTTAATTGAGTGGCAACTATATTTTGCAATTTATAATCTTCGTTTCTAGGAGAATTAGATACGGTTGCATTCAGTTTTTTTGAAAAACTGATATTGTTGTATCCATAAACTCTTAGTATTTCTTCAATTACGTCAATTTCTCTTTGTACATCAACACGATATGCTGGAATTGTTAAACCTAGTCCTGCCTCTGAAAAGCTATTTACCTTAATATCTAATGAAACTAAAATTTGCTTTATAGTGTCTTTCGGTATTTCTTGTCCGATGATTTTGGCAACATTCCCAAAGTTTAAGAATACAGAGAAATCTTCCATTTTCTTTTGGTAAACATCAATCAGATCAGATGTAATTTCACCGCCTGCAACTTCTTGAATTAATAAAGCGGCACGTTTTAGTGCGTAAGCAGTAATTGTAGGATCGATTCCTCTTTCAAAACGGAAGGAAGCGTCTGTATTTAATTGATGTCTTTTGGCTGTTTTACGAACGCTCACGGGATTGAAGTAAGCACTTTCCAGAAAAATAGAAGTAGTATGCTCTGAAACTCCCGAGTTTTTACCACCAAAAACTCCTGCGATACATAAAGGGCCTTTTTCGTCACAAATCATTAGATCTTCTTCATGCAGTGTTCTTTCAACATCATCTAATGTTGTGAACTTAGTTCCAGAAGGTAATGTTTTTACAATTATTTTCCCATTAATTTTTGAAGCGTCAAAGGCGTGCAAGGGTTGGCCTAATTCATGCAAGACATAATTAGTTACATCAACCACATTATTTTTAGGTGTAATTCCTATTGCTTTCAATCGATCCTGTAACCAATTAGGCGATGGTTTTATCGTTATTCCTGAAATAGTAACACCACAATAACGAGGTGCTAACAGAACCTCTTCTACGTTCACATCAATTTTAAGTGTTCTCATGTCTACTCTAAAATTGCTGACAGAAGGAGTTATAAACTCTACATTTACTCCACGTTGCAATAAACCGGCTTTCAAATCACGAGCGGTTCCTAAATGGCTCATCGCATCGGCACGATTGGGTGTAAGTCCGATTTCGAATACTTCGTCATTTTCTATTTTAAATACATCTGCCGCTTTTGTACCTGCCACAATTGAATTGTCTAATATCATAATCCCGTCATGACCAGTTCCAAGACCTAATTCGTCTTCGGCACAGATCATTCCGTGACTTTCCTGTCCACGAATTTTTCCTTTCTTTATGGTAAAAGCAACTCCTGAACCATCATATAATACAGTACCTATTGTTGCTACTGGGACTTTTTGTCCTGCATCAACATTAGCGGCTCCGCATACAATTTGTAAAGGTACGCCATTGCCTAAATCAACAGTTGTTATTTTTAGTCTGTCGGCATCAGGATGCGGGATGCAAGTAAGTACATGTCCAACTACTATTCCTTCTAAGCCACCTTTTATGGATTGGTATTTCTCAACAACTTCTACTTCTAGACCTAGATCTGTAAGCAATGCTGCTGTTTCTTCGGAATTCCAGTCTGTTTTTATAAATTGTTTTAACCAATTATATGATATTTTCATCTGTCAATTTTAATAAGATTGCAAATATAAGGATTGCAGTTTGTAGTAAGAAACTATTTTTTTGGTTTTTTAACACACAAACGAGATATTTTAAAAGTATTGCTAATATGAATTTAACAATATAAGTCTCTAGTGTTTGTCAATAAAATAAAATAATAACTATAAAAAAACACATATGAAAATTTAATGCTATTTATTGGAGGAATAGTGCTATAATAAAGAGTTTTGTCAAGCTATATTTGATAAAATTTAAATTAGATAGATATGAGTAACATAGTTTCAAGACCTGATTTTAAGGCAAAGTACGATAATTATATAGGCGGGAAATTCGTAGCTCCCATTAAAGGAGAATATTTTGATGTGATTTGTCCGATTGACGGAAAGGTTTTTACACAAGCAGCACATTCCACTAAGGAAGATTTAGAACTTGCTGTAGATAAAGCGCATGAAGCTTTTCAAACTTGGGGAAAAACTTCGGCTACAGAGAGAAGTAATATATTAAATAAAATTGCGCAGCGAATAGAAGATAACTTAGAGTATATCGCAACTGTAGAAACGATAGATAACGGGAAAGCGATTCGAGAAACTTTGGCAGCTGATATCCCTTTGGCAATTGACCACTTCAGGTACTTTGCAGGAGTGATACGTGCCGAAGAAAGCTCGATTGCTGAATTGGATTCGCAAACGGTTTCTATAGCTTTGAGCGAGCCGTTAGGAGTTATTGCTCAAATTATTCCTTGGAATTTTCCAATATTGATGGCAGTATGGAAATTGGCACCAGCCTTAGCAGCCGGAAATACTGTGGTACTAAAACCAGCAGAAAGCACCCCTATCTCCATATTAGTTTTAATGGAATTGATAGGCGATATTCTTCCTCCAGGAGTAATTAATATCGTAAATGGTTTTGGTGCGGAGCTTGGAAGAGCTTTGGTAACAAATAAAAAAGTCTCAAAAGCCGCATTTACAGGTTCGACACCCACAGGCCGTCTAGTGATGCAATATGCCACTGAAAATATTATCCCTGTAACATTAGAATTAGGAGGTAAATCCCCTAATATTTTCATGAAATCTGTTGGTGATGCTGATGATGATTTCTTTGATAAGGCGATTGAAGGAGCAGTAATGTTTGCTTTGAATCAGGGAGAAATATGTACATGTCCTTCCAGATTATTGGTGCATGAAGATATATACGATAAATTTATAGCTCGAGTAATTGAAAGAACTGAGGCTATAAAAATGGGGAATCCATTAGATAAAACAACGATGATGGGCGCACAGACTTCATCGGTTCAACAACAAAAAATTCTTAGCTACATTAAATTAGGAAAAGAAGAAGGGGCAGAAGTATTGACTGGAGGAGAGGAGAACCACTTACAAGGAGATCTTTCTACAGGGTATTATATCAAGCCTACTCTTTTTAAAGGGAACAATAAAATGCGTATTTTTCAAGAAGAGATCTTCGGACCTGTTTTGGCAGTTACCACTTTCAAAACAACTGAGGAAGCCATCGCTATTGCAAATGATACGATGTATGGTTTGGGCGCCGGACTCTGGACACGGGATGCACATGAGATTTATCAGGTTCCAAGAGCGATTCAAGCAGGTCGTGTATGGATAAACCAATATCATTCTTATCCTGCAGGAGCTCCTTTTGGAGGATACAAACAGTCTGGAATTGGACGTGAAAATCATAAAATGATGCTTGCACATTATCAACAAACAAAAAATATGTTGATTTCGTACGATAAAAAGAAATTAGGTTTCTTTTAGAATGAATTATTAATAGAAAAGGGAAAGTAATAAAGCTTTCCCTTTTTTTAAATCCATATATTATGTTACCAAAAACAATGAAGGCTGCAGTGATTAGGGAATTCGGATCGCTTCTAAAGATTGAAGAAGTAGAGGTTAAACGTCCTGGTCGCAATGAAATTTTAGTAAAAGTAATTGCAAGCGGAGTTTGTCACACTGACCTACACGCTATTCAAGGAGATTGGCCCGTAAAACCAAAAATGCCACTAATTCCTGGTCATGAAGGGGTAGGGTATGTTGTAGCAGTAGGGCCAGATGTTAAGAATGTAAAGGAAGGAGATGCTGTTGGGGTGCCATGGCTATATAGTGCTTGTGGTGGTTGTGACCAATGTATCACAGGTTGGGAAACGCTATGTGATACCCAGCAAAATGGGGGTTATAGTGTTGATGGTAGTTTTGCCGAATATGTAATTGCTGATGCGAGGTATGTAGGACGCTTACCGTCGAATGTCAATTTTATGGAAATGGCCCCAATACTTTGTGCTGGTGTGACTGTGTATAAAGGATTAAAAGAAACTGAAGTAAAACCAGGAGAATGGGTGGCTATTTCGGGAATTGGAGGTTTAGGGCACGTTGCCGTGCAATATGCAAAAGCGATGGGAATGCATGTAGCTGCTATTGATATTGCAGATGATAAGTTAGAATTAGCAAAGAAATTGGGTGCCGACTTAGTCGTAAATGCTAAGAATCAAAATCCTGGAGAATTTCTTAAAAAAGAAGTTGGCGGAATGCACGGAGCGTTAATTACGGCCGTTTCTCCAATCGCTTTTAAACAAGGATTGGAAACCCTGAGAAGAAAAGGAACGATGGCGTTGAACGGACTTCCTCCTGGTAATTTTGATTTATCGATTTTTGATACAGTATTAAATAGAATTACAATTCGTGGTTCTATTGTAGGTACTCGAAAAGATTTACAAGAAGCCATACAATTTGCGGTCGAAGGAAAAGTAAAAGCAACTGTCACATCGGCAAAATTAGAAGATGTAAATGATGTTTTTGAAAAAATGAAAAAGGGACAGATCGAAGGAAGGGTAGTACTCGAAATTGCAAAACCATAATTAAAATTATTAAAGCAGAAAATAGGCGTTTACGCGTGTTTTCTGCTTTATCAATCACGAACAAAAGATGACAAGAAGAATAGATGCAACCGATAAAGCAATTGAATTAATAAAAATATTACAGGAAAAACACGGCGACTTGATGTTTTATCAGGCTGGAGGATGCTGTGAAGGAACGCAGCCACAATGTTTTGAAAAAGGCGGCTTCTATCAAAGATTGGGTGATGTTTGCATTGGTTTGGTGGAAAACACTGAATTTTGGGTAGACAAGGACTTATTCGAATATTGGAAACATACGCATTTTACTTTAGATGTAATTGATGCTTTTGGCGTGGGTGGATTTTCTTTGGAAACGCCATTAAAGAAGACATTCCGAATTGAATACAGGATTTTTACACCAGAGGAAGAACAATCACTTGAACCACTAAAATATATAGAATAATCTAATTCACGTACAACAACTGATATTGTTTTGGCGTAATACCTTCGTGCTTTTTAAATAAACGAATGAAGTAATTACTGTCTTCAAAACCAGATAAATGACAAACTTCATTAATTTGAATTGCCGGATTTTTCAATAACTGCTTTGCACATTTTATTTTTTCTCTAATAACAAATTCTATTGGCGTCATGCCTAATTCTCTCTTGAAAAAACGATAAAAAGAGGTTGTACTCATGCAAGCTTTCTCACTCAAGTTTTTAAGACTTATGTTTTCTCGGATATTTACTCTAATGTATTCCAATACTTGAGTTATCGGACTATTAGGATCAGTATAAAGTCCGTCCTCGATAGATTTAGCAGTTTGAGTTTGTACAATTCTTATGAGTAATTCTTGTAACGTCAAATCAGCCAATACATCCTTGGTAACAGAAGTGCTCATGCATTCTTTTATCAATTTATTGATGGTTGTGGCTAATTCTACATTGTTGTAGAAATAGTAGTTTTGGTAGTTTAAATGCCAAAATTGACTGTTACCTTCCTTAGGATAACGATCATTTAAAAAATGCAAGGTTTCATTTATTTTTTGCTGGTCTATCGCCAAAGCCAGACATTGGGTAGGATTATTTTTTGTGGCTTCCGGGAAGTCAATTTTCATTTCTACATTAGACGGAATTACTACAGTTTCACCAGGCAAGTATTCAAAACTTGGTTCATCAAAAAGATGCATTACTTTTTTCCCACGCAACATACTGGTTACAACCAAATCATTAAATTTCAAAGGCACTAATTGTGATTCTTTGTAAGTTTCAAACAGATTTAATTCACAATGATTCAAATTGTAAACCGTTCTATTTTCAACTAAGGTTTTTAACGATTTTTCACTCGATAAATTAGGAGGATTGATGTAGTTCCGGTTCATAAAATTAGTTTATAAAGAAAGAGTTATAAACTTAATGAAAATAAACGAATTATCTAAAGCTTACTTTGTTAAAAAGGATACAATTTTAATCTGATGAATGTCATTGTACAAAGCTTAAATTCAAAGATTTTGCTGGCTGTAGCAAGTTCTTTTAAAAGTAATTGCAAATCGCACCACAAATTTACAAATTAAATTAGGCAGCCATTTTTTTGCATAAATCTTTATGGCAATTAAGGATTTATTAGTTTTCAGATGTTGGCAAGGATTCAAATGTTTTTCTTTTGTTTTCGTACCATGCATTCATACCTTCTGGAAAATGCATTAACTCTTGCATTTCTCTCAGTGCTGTTTTATGTGCATCATCTTTTTTTTCAATCATTTCTAAAGCGTGGTTTTTACTCAATTCAGCTATTTCCTCAAAAGTATTGGCATGGAATTTTGCTTCACATGCTCCTCCAAGCTGTTTACAAGTCATTGTTTTCATAATTGTTGGTTTTAATTAATAGAGAACTAAATAGCGAGAGATGATATTTAATTTAATGCAAATTTAAAGACGTATTTTAGTCATTAAACAGTGTATTATTGTAAATATAAAGGAATTAAACAACAAATTAGCGGGTTTTAGCAAAAAAGTGTCTAAGAATTATAGTTTTTATAAGTTTAAAAGAGGGCTTTTTTACTCAAAATATTATATCAAAAGTTCCAATTAGTCACAAAAGTAAAATAGATTAACTAGGAAATTTTACAGCAATTCCTCAACATGTCTTTTGATATTTTCGGCTATTTTTTTTGTAGGAAGGTCATTCGCGTCATTTCCAAATGGATCTTCAATTTCTTCTGCAATCAATTCTAAACTAGCCAGAACATAAAAGATAAATACAACTACGGGAATTACATAATAGCCTAAATTAAAAACATATCCAAAAGGCAAAGTTAGTACGTAAAAGAAAATAAATTTATTGATAAAAGCACTATAAGAATAGGGAATAGGTGTGTTTTTAATGCGTTCACAGGCACCACAAATATCAGTAAAGGATTGTACTTCATGATTGAGTATTATGAGTTGGTCTCCAGTTATTTTTTTGCTGGTATACAAGTCATTTATTTTTTGAAATATAATCTTTGCCACCTGATTAGGTCTGTGATTATGATGCTCGATGATAACATCGTCAAAAAGCTGCTTGCTTGTTTCTTCATTTTTTAAATGTTTGTTTAAAATAGAGGCATAGCTAGGAATAATTTTTCTGAAAAAAGCGCGATCACTTTCATCACTAAGCATTACCGATAATTTGATTGTGAGATTCCGACTATTGTTTACTAAACTACCCCAGATTTTTCGTCCTTCCCACCAGCGATCGTAAGCAGTATTGGTTCTGAAAACAAGTAATAAAGAGATCACAAAACCCAACATTCCATGCATGATAGAAATATTTTTCACATGACTGCTTTCTGGTAAATTCCAATATTCAATTTCGAGATACGCAATTCCAGCTGAGTATATCCCTATAAAAATCATCATCGGAAATAGTTGGCGTAAAGTATCGGCTTTGTGAAAACGAAAAATAAAAGTTATCCAATTTTTTGGGTTGTATGAAATCATCTAGTATAAAGTATTTCTACAAATGTATTTTAAAAATTAATATTCCCCGCTAATTCTCGTAAAGCAATTTCTGACAACTTTGCCTGAAATTGAGCATTGCTATAACGTACTGTAGCATTTACATAATTCAATTGTGCGGTTCTAAACTCTAGTGTAGTTATCGTTCCAATATGGAATTTATCTAAAGTAATATCTAGATTTTGTTTGGCAATAGCCTCATTTTTTTCTTCGAGTTCAATCAATTCTAGATTTGTCAAATAAGTTTGGTAGGAAGTGGATAATTGCGAATTTAACGCTAGATTAAGTTGTTCTATATTCAGCTTCGTATTCTCAATTTGAATTTTAGCAATTTTTTCATTTCTATTTTGTGAAAAACCATCAAACAAATTTAGAGAAGCCGCAAAACCATAATTAAATCCTTTAGATTGCGATTGTGATAGAAAGCCAAGACTTGACTGACTTTTAGAAAAATTATAGGAAGTATTTACTCGCACTGTCGGATAACGTGCCGCCTTGATTTGTTTCAATTCTAATTCGGCGGCTCTTTTATTGATGATTTGAGTTTCTAGCTGTGGATTTTGTTTTTTTGCTAATATGGTAAGTTCGTCAAGCAATAGCATTTCATCGACTTTTAGGACATCAATTACTTTAAAATCTGTAGTTACATCTCTGGCTAATAGTTGATTTAATAAAATCTTACTGTTTGCGTATAATTCTTTTTGTCTTAGCAAAGTTACTTGATCAGTATTCAAATCTACTTGTGCGTTTAAAACCTCCAACTTCGATGCTTTCCCAATGGTAAATCTGTTCTTTGCCAAAGTTAATCGCTGATTTGAAATAATCAGTGTGGTATCTAATGCCGCTAATTGCTGCTGCTGTTGTACTAAATCATAATACTGGGTATTTACATCGCTAATATTTGTAATTAAAATTAGTTTTAACTGTGCTTCACCTAGTTTTTGCAATTCTTTTAACTGATCCAATCGGGCGAACATTCTCAGTCCATCAAAAATAGTCCAGTCTAATCCAACCCCATAAGTCAAACTAGTGTTTTTAGCATTATTTAATGTAGTTTGAACTCCATCTTGACGGGTTTGTGAACTATTTTGAATGCTGTTATTGTCAAGAAGCGAACCCGTTAAAGTTGGTAACATACCAGCATTTCCAATGGCTACATTTGTTTTGTTAATATCTAAATTATTGTTAGATATTTTTATTTGAAAATTGTTTTCCAATGTGATTTTTACCGCATTTTCAAGCGTTAGCAATTCCTGAGCATTTGTTTTCACAATGCATAATAAAAATAAAATTAGACTTTGTACTAGAACTTTGTAATTCTTCATTTTATTTACTTTCATTTTCATATTCTTCAATGTGATCAAATTCTGGATAATGTTTTTTGGTTCTGGACCACATCAAATAGATGGCCGGAATTACAAATAAGGTCAAAACTAAGGAGAAAATAGTTCCGCCAACGATTACAACTCCCATTCCCATTCTACTTGTTGAAGCTTCTCCAAGTGACAAAGCAATAGGTAGCGCACCAAGTGAAATAGCTAAACTCGTCATTAAAATAGGTCGCAATCTTGCTTCTGAGGCTTCTAATATAGCTTCTAATTTTGGTTTGCCTTGCTCTCGAAGCTGGTTAGCAAATTCAATAATTAAAATTCCGTTTTTAGTTACCAAACCAATAAGCATTACGGTTCCAATTTGGCTAAAAATATTCCAAGATTGATCGAAAAGCCACAACGAAAATAATGCACCAGCTACTGCCATTGGAACAGTTAAAATGATAATCATTGGATCGATAAAACTTTCGAATTGAGCTGCTAAGATTAAAAATATCAGTAATAATGCTAAGCCAAATGCAAAAGCAGTGTTAGAACTACTTTCCACAAAATCTCTTGACTCTCCACCTAAATCAGTGGTAAAACTTTCGTCTAAAACTTTCGCTTTTATTTGATTCATTGCTTCAATTCCATCACTTATACTTTTGCCGGGAGCAAGACCTGCTGAAACGGTTGCCGACATGTATCGATTATTGTGGTACAATTGTGGAGGATTACTTTCCTCCTCAGTCGTAACAACATTATCCATTTGTATTAATTCCCCTTTATTGTTTTTGACAAACATTGATGTTAAATCCAATGGTTTAGAACGATCTTGTTCTTCAAATTGCCCTATTACTTCATATTGTTTTCCTTTTCGCATAAAATAGCCAAAACGTTGTCCACTTAATGATAACTGTAGTGTTTGGGCAATATCAATTACAGATATTCCTAAGCTTTCTGCTTTTTCCCGATCGATTGAGACACTAATTTCTGGTTTGTTAAATTTTAAATTAACATCAGTTATTGAAAATGTAGGATCCTTTGCCGCCGCATCCATAAATAATGGAATTTTCTCCTGTAATTTGTCAAAGGTTGTCGCTTGAATAATGTATTGAATAGGTAATCCACCACGTCTGTTTACAGAAATAGTAGGTTGTTCTGTCACCGATGTTTTCGCTTCAGGAAAACCTTTCGTCCATTGGGTTAGTTTATCAGCTATTTCACTTTGAGATCGCTCTCTTTCATTTGGTTCAGTTAAAGCTATTCTAACTCGACCACTATTAACAGAAGAGGATCCCCAACCTGGAGACGTAATAATTAATGCTACTTTTTTTTCAGGAATAGAATCATCAATCAACCTTGAAATTTCTTGCATGAACCTGTCCGTGTACTCATAAGACGATCCTTCGGGTGCGGTTATATTCATACTTAAAGCACTTCGATCATCATAAGGAGCCGTTTCTTTCTTTAATAAACCAAAAAATAAATAAATTAATCCAAAACAAGCTATTAAAATAGGGAAACTGAGCCATTTTTTCTTCATGAAACGAGATAAAGCACTAGCATAACTACTATTTAAATTTTGATAAAAAGGTTCTGAATAAATATAAAATTTTGATTTCTTCTGCTTTCCTCCTTTCATTAAATAGGCATTCAGCATTGGCGTTAGCGTTAATGAAACAAAAGCTGAAATTAATACAGCTGCACCTATGACGACTCCAAATTCCCTAAAAAGACGGCCTACAAAACCTTCGAGAAAAATTACGGGTAAGAAAACGGCAGCTAAAGTTATCGAAATAGAAATTACAGCAAAAAATATTTCATTGGAACCTTTAATTGCAGCCTCGATTGGCGACATTCCCTCTTCTACTTTTTTGAAAATATTCTCCGTAACTACAATTCCATCATCTACTACTAATCCTGTAGCTAAAACGATAGCTAATAATGTCAAAACATTTATTGAATATCCAAATAGCCACATGATAAAGAAGGTGGCGATAAGCGAAACGGGAATATCAATTAGGGGTCTGAAGGCGATCGCCCAATCTCTAAAAAATAAATAAATAATTAGAATTACTAGAAAAATAGAAATGGCTAGCGTTTCGGCCACTTCAACTACTGATTTTTTTACAAAAATAGTACTGTCAATAACAATATTCAGTTTAATATCTTTAGGCAAATCTTTTTTTAGAGACTCGTATTCTTTGTAAAATGATTTTGAAATATCGAGATAATTAGCTCCAGGTAACGGTACGATTGCTACCGCAACTAGAGGAAGACCAGATTGACTCAACTTGCTTTCAATATTGGCAGGACCAAGTTTAGCATATCCAATATCGCTTAAACGAACAGTTTTTTCTCCGTCAGAACGGATAATAATGTTGTTAAATTCTTCGGCAGTTGACAGATTTCCTGCAGTTTTTACAGTTAACTCTGTATTTGCGCCTGTTAGTTTTCCCGAGGGTAATTCTACATTTTGTTGGTTCATTGCGGCTCGCACTTCTGAAACTGTGCAACCATAAGAGGCTAATTTTATTGGATCAATCCATAAACGCATAGCATATTTCTTATCTCCCCATATTTGAACTCCACTAACACCAGGAATGGTTTCAAATCGTTGTGCGATTACATTTTCGGCATAATCACTTAATTCTAATGTGTTTCTGCTATCACTTTGAATCGTCATTGATATAATTGCCTGACCATCGGCATCAGCCTTAGAAACGACTGGGGGTGAGTCAATGTCTTCTGGTAAATTTCTTGCTGCTTGAGAAACTTTATCTCGAACATCATTTGCTGCCGCTTCAAGATCTTTATCTAAATTAAATTCAATAGTAATATTACTACTTCCTTGTATACTTGATGAAGTCACATTTCGAATACCATCAATGGAATTAATCGCTTTTTCAAGGGGTTCTGTAATCTGGGATTCAATGATGTCTGAATTTGCACCAGTATAATTGGTGCGAATTGAGACTTGTGCAGGGTCGATAGAAGGAAATTCTCGAACACCCAAATAACTATAGCCAAGTAGTCCAAATATAACTATCGCTAAGTTAATTACGATAGTAAATACCGGTCTTTTAATACTAGTAGTGGATAAACTCATTTAAATTTTTTTATTTTAAATCGTTGATTTTAGATTTTTTTGTAAGGACTTAGAATCTGAAATCTCAAGACTATTTAATTTTTACTTTTACAAGATCATCTTGTTTTAAGGACATAACACCAGTGGTCAAAATTGTATCACCTGGTTTAACACCTGACAATATTAAAATTGAAGCATCGGTTCGAGTAGCTGTTTCAACATTGACTTCTTTAACTTTGCCGCTATTAGAAATTAAAACTTTTTTTCCGTTTTGTACGGGAATAATGGCTTCAGTAGGAACTAAAATGGCATTTGTTATAATATCTAATGGCAATTCTACATTAGCATAAGTCCCAGGAAATAGTTTTCTGTCTTTATTTTCAGCAATTGCGCGAATTTGTAATGTTCTTGTGGCAATTTCAACGGTAGGTTCTATCGCATATATTTTGGCAATAAATTTTTCTTTGGAGCCAGAAACGGTAAAATTTAAATCGGTATCGGTTTTTATTTGACTCGCATATTTCTCAGGAACCGAAAAAGTAATTTTTAACTTTCCAATGTTTACTAATTTTGCAACTAAAATCATGGGAGTGATGTAGGTACCAGTCGAAATAGAACGCAAACCAATTTTACCAGAAAAGGGAGCTCTTATTGAAGTTTTTGCAATTTGAACCTTTATCAATTGACCTTGGGACTGAGCTAATTTATAATCAGCCCTTGCGACATCATATTCTTCTTGACTTATCGCTTCCTTTTGCAGTAATAGTTTAGCCCTACGTTCATTTTCAGCTGCTAATCCTTCTTTTGTGTTGGCTTGTCTTAATTGTGCTCTTAACTCAAGATCGTTCACTTTAAAAAGTACCTGTCCTTTAGAAACAGTACTTCCTTCTTTAAAATAAATTCCTTCGACGATTCCAGAAACTTCACTTCTAATTTCAACTTCTTCATTTGCTTCTACTGACCCAGAAAGGGATAGAGTATTATCGAAGGTTTGCGTTTTAGCAATTATGCCACTAACATTCAAGGCTACATTCATTCCGTCTTTGGATTCGTTTTTTTTACTTTGATTATCTATAATTCTATAGGTTACGAAAGCGCCAAAACCGACGATCAGTAGGGTGTAAATAAGGTATTTTATTTTCATAATTTTTAGGGGAGGGTATTGTTATAAAGTATATTTGTCTATTTGGTAGACAAAGGTAGTCTTTAAAATTGGGCTATTTATACAACGGTTAGACTTTCAAAAAGTAATAAGGTTTAATCCTTAGCTAATATAATTCCAGATATTTTTCTTTTTAGTCAACTCAATATAAACACTTCTTAAAGTAGCATGTTCTGGTTTTTGCAAAGCCGCATCAGCAGTAAGGATTTTTATAGCTTTTTCTCTGGCTAGAGCCAAAATATCCTTGTCGCGAACAATATCGGCAATTTGAAGATTGAGTACTCCACTTTGCTGGGTTCCCATCAGGTTTCCGGGACCGCGAAGTTTTAAATCAACTTCAGCAATTTCGAACCCATCATTTGTTTGAACCATGGTTTGCATTCGGGTTTTACTGTCAGAACTTAATTTGTGGCTTGTCATCAGGATGCAATAACTTTGATCAGCTCCACGGCCTACACGACCGCGCAATTGATGTAGTTGCGAAAGTCCGAAACGCTCTGCACTTTCGATAATCATTACCGAAGCATTAGGAACATTTACTCCCACTTCAATAACGGTTGTAGCAACCATAATATTAGTTTTTCCATCTGAAAAGCGTTTCATTTCAGCATCTTTATCGGCAGGCTTCATCTTTCCATGCAAAATAGAAATGGAATAATCTGGCAAAGGAAAGTCACGAGAAATACTTTCATAACCGTCCATTAAATCTTTGAAATCCATTTTTTCTGATTCTTGAATCAGCGGATAGACAATATATATTTGTCGGCCTAATGCGATTTCATATCGAATAAATTTCCACACTTTCAGACGGTTACTGTCAAAGCGATGTACGGTTTGAATGGGTTTTCGTCCTGGAGGTAATTCGTCAATAACAGAGATGTCCAAGTCACCATATAAACTCATCGCGAGTGTTCGCGGAATAGGAGTGGCGGTCATTACCAAAATGTGTGGCGGAATTTCGTTTTTCTTCCACAATTTAGAACGCTGCTCTACCCCAAAACGGTGTTGCTCATCAATTACTGCTAAGCCTAAATTTTGAAATTTCACTTTGTCTTCTAATAAGGCATGTGTACCAATCAATATTTGTAAACTTCCGTTTTCTAGTTCTTCGTGAATGATTCTTCTAGCGGCAGTTTTACTCGATCCTGTGAGTAATTTTATATTCAGATTTAGCTTTTCAGCTAATTCTGACAATCCAATAAAGTGTTGATTTGCTAATATTTCTGTTGGAGCCATCAAGCAAGCCTGAAAGCCATTATCAAGCGCCAGCAGCATGCTCATAAAAGCCACAATCGTTTTTCCAGACCCCACATCTCCTTGTAATAAACGATTCATTTGGGCGTTGCTTCCCATGTCTGTTCTGATTTCCTTGATTACTCTTTTTTGTGCTCCAGTTAGTTGAAAAGGCAGATGATTTTGGTAGAAATCATTAAAAATATCACCCACTTTAATAAATGGATGTCCCTTTATTTTATGTTTTTGAACTAGATTTTTGGTAATTAATTGCAACTGGATAAAGAATAATTCTTCAAATTTTAATCGGAATTGGGCTTTCGCCAAAGCTTCTGCGCTTTTAGGAAAATGAATGTTGAATAGAGCCGCTTTTTTAGAAATAAGTTGTAATTCCTGAATTAGATATTCTGGTAAGGTTTCGGTAAATAAGGCTTGAGTTTCTAGAAACAGTTGTTGCATTAATTTATTAACCACTCGATTTGAAATTCCGCGATTGCTTAGGGTTTCCGTCGATGGATAAACGGGTTGCATTGCAGAACGCAAACTTTGTTCGTGCTCGCTCATCGCTTCAATTTCGGGATGTGCCATATTGTAGGCGCCGTTAAACGAAGTGCATTTACCAAATATTACGCTGATTTCGTTTAGTTTCAGCGATTCTCGAACCCATTTTTGTCCCTGAAACCATACCAATTCCATCTGGCCTGTATCGTCTACAAAAGTAGCGACGAGGCGTTTTCTGCCTTTGGCAAATTCGACGGTTTTGATATTGACGATTTTACCAATTATTTGTACCTCGGCGACATTGTTTTGCAACTCGTTGATTTTGTAATAACGCGTTCGGTCAATGTACCGGTTTGGGTATAAATTGATTAAATCCTTGTATTTATGAATACCCAGTTCCTTACGCAGCAATTCGCCCCGATTAGGGCCAACGCCTTTTAAATATTCGATAGGAGTAAGTAGGAGGTTGCTCATGTAGGGTTTTCCAAGTTTAAAATTCCAAGATGATTATTCAAAATTCAAACTTGTTTTCTTAAAGAAGCGAAGATAGTTTTTTGTTTGGAATTTAAGAAATCAGAAGGACTGAAAAGCATGTAAGAAAAAAGAATATATTTGATGATTCTGTTTCAAAAAATAATTTATACAAATCATTGAATGAAAAAAATCATAAGATATTCTTTAGTAAAAGTACTTTTTTTAAGTGTCCTAATTCAATTGACAACAACAAGTATTGTTGCGCAAAACAAAGCAGCAGAATTGGATAAGTTAATGAACCAAGCACATGCTAGTGGCGTATTCAATGGAACCGTTTTAGTTGCTGAAAACGGGAAAGTGATTTATCGCAAAGCTTTTGGCTATGCCAATAAAGAAACAAAACAACAATTAACACCAGATTTCTGTTTTGATTTAGCCTCCGTTTCTAAGCAATTTACGGGCATGGGAATTATGATATTAAAAGAAAGGAAACTACTTTCCTATGATGACAAGATTACTACGTTTTTTCCAGAATTTCCTGCCTACGGAAAGGATATTACGGTACGAGATTTACTCAATAACATTTCAGGAATGCCTAAATACGAGTCATTCGCTACTGAATACAATCTGTCGAATACGGAAATCTTAAAAATAATTGAAGAGAGAAAGTCGCTAGATTCTAATATCGGGGAGAGATATGTGTACAACAATGCCGGTTACGTTATGTTGGCTTTAATTATAGAAAAAGTTTCGGGAATGTCCTTAGCAGATTTTTTGAAAGAAAATGTTTTTAGACCTTTAAAAATGAAAAACACTTTGGTTGGTGATACTCCAAAAATCAATTTAAAAAATCGAGCGCTTGGTTATTCTGTTATTGGTGAACTCGATGATTATCAAGTTTCACACACGGGATCTACAAGTATATTTTCAAACGTTGATGATCTATTTTTGTGGGATCAAGCGTTATACACTGATAAATTAGTTTCTAAGAGAACAATTGCCGAAGCATTTACGCCTATAGTTTTAAATGATGGTTCCGTATCTAATTACGGATTTGGATGGTTTCTAACTCCAGAAAAAGAATCCGTAAATCATTCAGGAAGTGATTTTGGTTATCGTAATTTTATCTTTAGAGATTTAGCTAAAAAAAATACCTATATATGGCTTACAAATGCTGGAAATGCGGTTTTAAAGGACGAAATAAATGTAGCTATTGAAAACATCTTAGCTTCTAAACCCTATAAAACGCCCAAGATTACTGTTCTTTCAGAATTACAAAAAGCATTGCAAACTAATTCTGTAAACGACGCGATTGCTATTGCTAGTAAATCAATAAAAGCGAATCCAATTCAGTTTGCGATGGACGATGCCGCTATTAACGAATTGGGGTACAAATACCTGAACGAAAAAAAATTAGCAGATGCGTTCTCCATTTTCAAATTCAATTTGGAACTAAATCCAAATTCCTCGAATGTGTATGACAGTCTTGGCGAAATTTATCTATTGCAAAAAGACACGGTCAATGCTATTGAGAATTATAAAAAATCAGTGGCTTTAAATCCTAATAATGCAAATGCGGTAGGAGCATTAAAAAAATTAGGCGTTGCGACAACGGAGTTGATTATAGAAGTGAAAGTGGCGCCAGTCGTTCTTAAAACCTATATAGGAAGGTATCAGCTAAATGAAAATTATTCTTTTACCGTAACCGAAGAAAATGGAATACTTCATATTCAGGGAACAGGTGAACGCCTAACCACTGTGATTCCAATGAGTGAAAATAGATTTTATAGTAAAATAGTCACTGCCCAATTTACATTTAACAAAGACGAAAAAGGGATTGTTGATAGCTTGACATTAAATATGGGAAAAGATATGGTAGCTAAAAAAGTGGAGTAAAATGGTATTTATGCCATTTGTAATCTGTGTCGTTACATTGAATCGATATAATTATTATCGTCTTAATCGCCGATTTTATTAATTATCGCTTTATTTAACGATAATATAAAATATCGTCATATTTAACGATATTTTTAGTATCTTGCTTAAAATTTAGAGATATGAAGGCAGTAATCACTGGTGATATTATTAACTCGAGAAAAGTAGCTTCGGCACTATGGATGGAGGACTTAAAGGATATTTTGAACGCTCACGGCAACGAACCGAAGGACTGGGAAATCTATAGGGGCGACAGTTTTCAGTTGCTAGTGAATCCTATTGATGTGCTAGAAATCGCCTTATTAATTAAGGCCACCATTAAACAACACAAAGCACTAGATGTCCGAATGGCAATAGGAGTAGGTACTGTCGATTATACTGCCAATAAGGTAACAGAATCGAATGGTGCTGCTTTTGTAAACTCAGGGGAATGTTTTGAAGGATTAAAAAAACAGACTTTGGGAATACAAACGCCTTGGTCTGAATTTGACGATGCCTTCACGATTATTTTACAATTAGTTGTTTTATTTGCTGATAATTGGACGACGACATCAGCCGAAATTATAAAAAAAGCATTAGAAAATCCAAGTAGTAATCAAAAGGAACTGGCACTTGCTTTAAACAGAAAAAGCCAAAGTTCGATTAGTGCATCCCTAAATAGAGCAG
Source organism: Flavobacterium sp. DW-iso2 (assembly GCF_058725285.1). Classification (NCBI taxonomy): domain Bacteria; kingdom Pseudomonadati; phylum Bacteroidota; class Flavobacteriia; order Flavobacteriales; family Flavobacteriaceae; genus Flavobacterium; species Flavobacterium sp. DW-iso2. The sequence continues at coordinate 48,953 of NZ_JBZXDY010000028.1, forward strand.
GGTATGAGGAATTAAAAAATGTGATTGAGTATTATAAACAACAAATTAAAAAACAATGGTAGAACTATCTTTAATGCTTGTTTTAGCTCATTTAATAGGTGACTTTTTATTGCAGCCCACTTCTTGGATCAAGGATAAAAAGAAATGTAAAATTAAATCAAAATACCTGTATCTTCATCTGCTAGTGCATTTTATACTCTTGCTTTTGATTACAAAATTTAATACCGAATACTTTTTTGCGGTGATTGTAATTGTTACTAGTCATTTTGCCATTGATTGCGCCAAATTATATTTCGAAAAAAAGAAAACGACAAAAATCTGGTTCTTCACAGACCAATTATTACATTTAGCTGTGATTGCTGCCGTGGTGCGTTATTATTACCCGTATGAAATTGATTTTGAAGTAGTATATTCGGCTAAAAGTCTAGCACTACTAACAGCATTAGTCACGGTGACTTATGTGAGTGCAATAGTGTTAAAAATAATGCTGTCTAAATGGAGTAATCAAATCACTAAAAACAATAACGACGACACTAATAATGCTGGAAAATACATCGGGATTCTGGAGCGCTTGTTTATTTTCTTTTTTGTGGTAATTAATTTTTGGGAAGGTATCGGGTTTTTATTGGCAGCTAAATCCATTTTTAGGTTTGGAGATCTTAAAGAATCTAAAGATGTAAAACTTACTGAATACATCTTGATAGGAACTTTATTGAGTTTTGGACTCGGTATTTTGTGTGCGATGGTTTATAAATATATTGTGTAAAGTGACCTAGTTTTCTGAAGTCTCCTGACTTCGTTTTTTTTATTATAGTTCAAACTAAACCACGATGGACTGAAAGTCTATAGATTTGGTTGGGCAGACTAAAAGTCTGCAAAGTTGGATTGCAAATTTTCACCGCAGATTCGCAAATTATTCAAATTTCAAATATTTTAAAATCTATGAATCTGCGGTAATAAAATTTTTAGAAGCTAAAGCGAGATGCACTAAAAGTGCATCGTTTTAAACTCTATTTGAGACCAATAAAATTGTTCTACTTTATTTAATTAACGTATTACGCTAGAAAACAAATTCTTATGATTTTTTCTTTTTTAATCGAAGTGAAAGCAAGTTAAATAATACGTTTTAAACAAAAAAATGTATTTCGTCGATTATTTTTGGTGATTTATCAAAAATACACGTATGTTTAAAAATAATTAGAATAGATACAGGATATAAAATTAAAGAAGTTTGCTCCACAATCTACTTTAAAGTTAAACTACTGAATTAAGAATGCAGATTTATATCATGCTACTATTTTAGTAATTTTCTATTTACCTTAAAGTTCTAAAGCTCTTGAAGTACTATTAAAAGCATAAGTTATGCGCATAGCACAAGTTTTAAAAAAAATCCTGTAATGGGAAAACAATAGTATAGCAACATTTTTAATAAAATATAATTACGTTTGTTTAGTTTGAAACACCCCGAATATTAATTGATATCCGGGGTGTTTTTTTTATAACTCTGTAATAATAAATTCGCTACGTCTATTTAGTTGATGCTCTTCCTCAGTACATTCGATTCCATCAGTACATTTGTTTATGAGTTTAGATTCGCCATATCCTTTAGCTGTTAAACGTTTTTTGTCCACTCCATTTTTTACTAACCAACCAATGGTTGATTTTGCTCGTCTATCTGATAAAGCTTCATTGTATTTTGTTGATCCTCTACTATCAGTATGAGAACGGATATCCAATTTCATCGCTGGGTATTCTAGTAATACATCTAGTATTTTTTCTAAATCAATGGCAGCTTTCATGTGTATGTCTGATTTATCAAAATCAAAGTAAATCATTTTTATGCCAAAACACAGCCCTAAATCATCTCCCACGGCCACTTTACATATTTGTTTTTTCAATTCTATATTTAGTTCCGTTTTTCCATTTTCATCCAATGTTACTATTTTTTCTTCTTTAGTGGTATAATCTATTTTTTCAGCTCTCACATAAAGATCTTTGCCGCAATCTACCATAAAACTATGGTTTCCTTCTTTATCTGAAAGTGTTGTTCCTAATAGATTAAACATATTATCAAAGACTGTAATTTTTGTGTCTGGAAGTATTTCATGAGAAACACTATCTGTTACTTTTCCGTAGAGTTCTTGTTCACAAAGTAATCTCTTTGTTTCGAGAAAACTATAGATATCATCGAAGCCTTGTCCACCGTTTTTATTCGAACTAAAAAATCCTAGTCTTGATTGCGAATCAATTATATAGCCAAAATCATCCATAGGTGAATTAATGTCAGCACCTAAATTTTGAACCTTAGTAAAGCTTCCTTCAGCATTTAATTTAGATACAAATACATCGAGTCCTCCAAGACCTGGATGGCCATTTGAAGCAAAGTAAAGTTCGTTGTCTGCACTTATATAAGGAAAGGTCTCTCTTCCAGCTGTATTTATTGGATTTCCCAGATTGATAGGCGTACCAAAACTGCTATCCTGATTTATTTCTACTTTAAATAAATCTGACAAACCAATCGTTCCAGGCATATCTGACGCAAAATATAATGTTTTTTCATCTTTACTTAGTGCCGGATGTGCAGTGCTGTAATTATCACTATTGAACGGAAGCTCAGTTATATTTACCCATTTATTGTTTTCAAAATTCGCCTTATAGATTTTTACAAGAGTGATGTCGTTACCATCGAAGCCTTTTTTACCATTGTTGAAATTATTACGAGTAAAGTACATCGTTTTTCCATCTTTGGTAAAAGCGGCGCTGGATTCATGAAATCTAGTATTTACTGATTTATCAAATTTAGCTATTTTACCTAAGGACATATCAGTACCTAATTCAGCAGTGTATAAATCAGAGAAATATTGATTGTTCCAGGAGTGTTTTCTTTGTTGCAGACCGCCAGTATCCTTTGCCGATGCATACACTAATTTGTCTAAATAAATAGCTGCTCCATAATCTGAATATGGAGTGCTTATAATGGTTGGTGCTATATTATACCTTCCAGAATTTGCTTTTATTTGTGATAAATAGTTCTTGTTTTTCATGAAAAGTATAGCTCTATCATCATTATTTGAAAAAGCATTAAACTGCATCATAATTTCATCTGCTTTTTTATTTTCACCGATGGATTTTAATGTTTGAGAATATCGATAATAATATTCTGGCTCTATATCAGTAGTTAGATTAAATAGCTCTTTATACCATTTAGAAGCATCTTCAAGTTTTGCATTAAAGTAATATGCGTTACCCAATTTTTTAAACATTTCAGGCGACTTATACCCTTTATTGGCAAGTTTTTCGTATGTTTTGATAGCATCTATATATGCATAGTTGTCGTATTTTTCTTCAGCTTTGGCTATTCTAGCTTTTTGCGAATAAATGTTTATTGAAAAAACACTTATAATCGCGATGTATAAAAGTAAATTATTTTTCATAATAATTGTTTTTATAATGAATCAATGAATTCTCATTTTTTCTATTAATTTATTTTTGATTTTTCTATGAATATTGTCATCATCTTCTCCGCTTTTAGAGTATTACCTACCGCTTTTAAAGATTGTGCATAACGATAATAGTATACAGTTTCAAAATCAGTAGTAAGTGAAAATAGCTTATCGTACCACTTAGCTGCATCTACTAAATTAGAGTTAAAAAAAGAAGCATTCCCTAGCTTTTTTAACATATCTATGGATACATATCCTTTATCAGACACCCTGCCATATGTTTTTATTATATCAATATTCTCATAACTATTTTGATTTGTATTAGATTCAGATGTTTTCTGAGAATGAATAGCATGCGAAATAGCACATAAAATTAGTATAAATGCAAGTATATTATTTTTCATAGTTCCTCATTTATTTATTGATTTAATTTTTGCTTCTCTTTAAAAAGTTGCATTATTTGATCTGCTTTTGCATTTTCATTAATAGCGGATAATGATTTAGAATATCTATAATAATACTCAGGCTCTAAATTAGTATTCAATTTAAATAGCTCTTCAAACCATTTTGCTGACTTTTCGAATTCACCATCATAAAAGAAAGCATTAGCTATTTTCTTTAACATATCTTCAGTTCGATATCCTTTTATAGCTATTCTTTCATATGTTTTTATCAAATCTACATATGCAGTTCCATTAGTTCTCTTTAAGTTAATTGAAGTTTTAAGACTATTTTTATTAGAGCTCAAAATTTGTGATTCTTCGATAGTATTTTTAATCGAGGAATCAGATGAATTTAAAATTCCTATGTTACTATTTTCAATAGACGCTGCACTCTTTTTTTTTACTAATTCTGACTTATTGAATACTACCTTTTTTGAGGGTATATTTATGTCTGAATTTTTAATTGATAATTGATTTTTTTGTATGCTTTGTATTTCCGGTGAAATAGCCACTTTATTTATTTTTTCACTTTTTACGGATATACCTGATTTTTTTAAGTTTGAATTAATGGAGTCTGTTTCTAATTTCTTCAAATATTGGGAAGTGACATAAATTTCTACATAAATCGGAGTCACAACTCTTGTGTTATTTGGTCCCAAATCATATTTATTTACCATGCTAAGTTGAGATACAGTATACGTTGTTTTATGTCCGCCAAATACCGAATTTATATTTTCTACTACATGATATGATTTTATTATTCTTATTTTTATAGGTGTTTCAGCTGTATTAATTTTAGGATTAGTACCGATATCTGTTTGCCCTACCGCCACCAGCATATTCTTTTGTGAATAAATGCTAGGGGTTAATAAATTAAATAAAATTATAAATATTTGAACTTTATGTTTCATACTTCATTTTAAAAAAATCGTTGTATTGTCATTTTTTCATTGTTTTTAAACAAATCGAATCTTAAAAATATTTCATGAGATCCAGAGTTGTAGTTGTCTAATCTTGTGGTTTCTAAGTCATAGCCATAGCCAACATATAAAGCTTGAGAAATTTGGAAGCCAACCATTGCACTCACAGCGGCGCTCCATCGATAAGAAAGGCCAACTGTCAATTTATCATTGAACATTAAACTTCCCGAGACATCTACTTGTAAAGGAGCTCCTTCAACTAGTTTAGTAAGAAACGCGGGTTTAAATTTTATTGAATTATTTAAGTCAAAAACATATCCAGCGATTAAATAATAATTAATTTTTTCTTTAAATATGGCGACTTCATTATCGTCGTATCTATTGGTTTCAATAAAGTTAGGTACGGACAAACCGACATATGCTTTGTCTGAGTGTAAATAAACACCTGCCCCAAAATTAGGTGAAAATTTATTATTATAATCACGTAAAGTAGGATCATCATTAACTGGGTTTAATTTAGACACATCTAAATCAAATAAGTTTGCTGTAGCTTTTATACCAAATGATAACAAAACATTTTCAGATGTTGGTATGCTGTATGAAAAATCACCTGAAATTGTGTTTTCTTGTGTAGGTCCAATTTTATCATTTATGACAGTCAGACCTAATCCTATACGACTTTCACTTAAAGGCGTATTTACTGATACGGCGTTAGTAATTGGCGCACCATTTAATCCAACCCATTGTGTTCGATGCAATGCAAATATACTTAAAGCGCCTCTAGAACCTGCATAAGCAGGATTAACATTAACAGTGTTATACATATATTGTGTGAATTGAGCATCTTGTTGCGCTAAACTTACAATTGTTGTAAACATTAAAACGAAAGTGAATATAATTGTTTTCATAGTAGGTGTTTATTAGATAAATTATCTTTCGAACCCATTATTTGTAGTTCGGCAGGTTATATTGAAAAATTTATTTTTTCTCTATTAATGAGGAACAAGGTTTAAATCTATTTTATTAATTTTATTTAGTTAAGTATAAATACCCGTCTTTTTGATTGACTTGAGTGTCTCCAACTCCATCAACTGAGGTGTATTTAAGTATATAGAAATAGACTCCTGAAGGTAATCCTGATGATTGGCTTATTGTTGTTCTACCTGTAGAAATGCCTTTGAAATTATTACTAGTATTACTGTAGTTTCTAGTTTCAAAAACTAATACTCCCCAACGATTATATATTTCAACAGTATTATCTGGATAGCAAATAGTATCGTCAATATTGTCAATAACAAAAACTTCATTTATACCGTCGCCATTAGGTGAGAAAGCATTATGGACTACAATATTTCCACAACCAAGAACAATTGATTTATCTACTACTTCAGTATCTGATGCATTAACAGGTTCATCTTGTGGTGTCAACCCGCTTGCAGTAGCTATGTTGGTTACAGAGCCCACTTCTAAGTCATTTTTAGTTACTGTATAGCTTACATTAAATACTTGGAAAGCTCCAGGAATTAAACTTGGAATAGTAATATCTAATCCAGTCAAAGGGTCTTTTATAATGATTTGATGTAGTATTAAATTACCATTGTTTGTTACTTGGATTGTATAATTGATAACATCTCCCACAAAACTATAATTAGCATCAAGAGCAGCATTTTTCTCTACTTTAAGGTTCGGTGTTTGTGCTAAAGGTGTTATTGTGCAATCCGGACATGTAGGGTCAATTGGACAAGATGTACATGGAGTTGGATCTGTTGAAGAATCTGTTACAGGATTGCCAACTGGAGGTGTTCCAGTAGTAATGGCAATATTATACACATATCCTTTATCAATATCGCTTTGAGTAATCACATACGTAGCAGTAAATGCACTACTATTACTAGTACCAGCCAATAAGGTTATAGGATTACCAATAATCACTACGTTGTTATCAGTAATGATTACATTTGTAAGAGTTAAATTACCTGTATTTGTTACCACAAAACTATATGTTATTTGATCTCCCACATTTGTAATTCCATCTTTGTTAGTATCAACATAAGTTCCATCTTTAGTGATAGCTATACCATCATTTGTACAAATAGATATTACATTTGGATTATCGTTCTCTGTTGAGTCACCAGATTGGTCAGTAACTACAGTAGTGTCTGGAGCAGTACCATTAACAGAAGCTTGATTGGTTATGTTACCAGTGTCAATATCGGCTTGAGTTACTGAATAGGTTGCAGTATAGATCCAAGTTTCTTTAACCTCTAAAATGTCGTTACTATTCGCGTCACCACTTATCAGGGCGATAGTCGATAAATTTGAAAGAGGATCAGCAACGATTACATTACTTAAACT